>DAORDI010000041.1:0-28024 GCA_035345895.1 Leptospiraceae bacterium | reverse complement strand
AAAAAAAAGGATTAAAAGTTTTTTCATATTCTCACTCCAAAATTTATTTCCAAAATCCGGTGTACTGAAAGAATGCGATAGGGTCCAGGTTCGCCCTTGTCGATGTTCTCCGACTCAATGATTTTTTTGACTTCATCAAATGAGTCCATTAAGCAGTATTCATTTATGTTCACTTCTTCAGCCAGATGACTGCAGGAAAACACAGAGCATTCGGGCGATGTGCCGGCACAGTAACTGACAATATCAAATCCTAAAAAAATCTTTTTTTCGGGAATCATTACATCGTATCCAAAACTGTCCTCTGCCTGAAAAGAAACCCATTCCCCAAGTTTATCATCAAACTCTGATTCGTAAATTTCATAATAGAGGAACTCACACTCTGAAAGATCAATTCGATGTTCTCTGGAAACGTCCTGAATGATTCCGACAGAATCAAAAAACCAGAACTGATTATGTCGCCAGAACGGAATATAGTCAGCAAAATCCTTGGAAACACAGGAACTCACGGCATAGATGGATTTGACAGCATTTGACTTAAGCCACTCCGGGCACTTCACTATTTTTTTGGCCATATATCCGGCAGGAGTCATATTTGAATTATATGGAGACATCTATCTAAAGTAAAGAATTTATTCAGACCTGATTTTGATTCTGTTTATTGAGTATCTGCAGAATCACAGTTGTTTTTTCTCTTGACAGAAAAGCTTTTTGTTTCTTATGTCGCATTGAAAGTATTCCGATACAGTATTTATGTCTGAACCCTCAGTACACATTTCAGAAATATTCTATTCTCTTTCAGGAGAAGGGATCAGTGCAGGAGTTCCCACAGTCTTCGTCAGGCTTTCCGGATGCAGTCTGAGATGCGGTGTGACCAAGGACGGCAGAAAACTCTGGTGTGATACTCCTTACGCATTAGGACCGAACACAGGCGAAATTATGAACATTTCGGAGGTAATTGACCGCATTGAGAGCGTTGGAGCCTCTGGAACCCAAATTCTGCTATCAGGAGGGGAGCCTCTTGAAGGTGCAGATAAAAGAGAGTTTTGTGCTTTATTTTCCGAGCGGGTCTGGAAAAAGAGACATAATTCACTGTTTTCAAGTCCCAGAGTTGAGACCAACGGCAGAGAGCCGATTTCCGGTCTCGAATATATGGTATTCACATTGGACTACAAACTTCCTGGCTCAGGTATGGAAGGCGAAATGCTTCTCGAAAATTTTTCTGTGCTTCGGGAAAGAAAAAACAGTCTGGATGAAATTAAATTTGTTGTGAGGGACAGAAAAGACTTTGAAAGGAGTTTGGAAGTGATAGATTCTTATCAGCTGCAGAAAATGAATCTTCTTTTTTCGCCTGTCGAAAAAGAATGCAGTGCCGCAGATCTGGCAGAGTGGATAAAAACAGCAGGTATTCCGAATTCACGGCTCTCACTTCAGCTTCATAAGATTCTCTGGGGAAATAAAAGAGGAGTCTGATTGGAAACACTTCTTCAGTACACATTTGATTTCAATTTAAGAACCCCTGACTACAAAAGCGGATACCTCTATTTAAAGGGAAAAGAACATCTTGGCCTGGGAAGAATCGTCGGTCAGGCTGACGGCGAGTACGAAGTCAACTTCTCCGGAAATGAAGATGCAGTATTCTTGTCTGAAAAGGATGAATCCATTGTTCATCTGGAATTTGAACCTCTTTCACTTTATAAGCCGGAGAGTCATGTACAGGAAATGGAACTTGCACTTTCTGCGACAGAGCTCCGCCTTGCACACAGATTCAATAAACTCTCCTCCCTTTCCAATTCCAGAACCAGACTTCTTCCTCATCAGATAGAATCCACTTATATTGTGGCAAACAGTCTCCGGCCAAGGTTCATTCTGGCAGATGAGGTCGGTCTCGGCAAGACTGTGGAAGCTGCTCTGATTATGAAAGAGCTGATCTTCCGCAAAGGCTACAAGACAGTACTGATTGTCACTCCATCTCCTCTTCAGGTACAGTGGAAGCAGGAGCTGAAGAACAAGTTCAATGAAGATTTTGACATTGTGAGAAAACGAAATTTTGTTCCGGGAGACACTCACTGGAAAAAATATTCGAAAATCATTACGTCCATAGACTTTATAAAGAACCCGAAATATGCAGAAGAAATTCTTTCCAAGAAATGGGACATTGTCATTTTTGATGAAGCTCACCGGCTGAGAAGAGACTATCACAAAGTGACCCGCTCCTATCTGTTTGCAGAGAAAATTTCCAAAATCACTGAATGTCTGCTCCTGCTTACTGCCACTCCGTTCAGAGGAAAACTTGAAGAGTTATATTATATAATGCACTTAGTAGATCCGAATATTCTCGGATCATATCATTCTTTTGTAAATGATTATATAGTCGGAAATAAAACTGATCTGAAGGAAAAGATAAGCAAGGTTCTCCTCAGACGAAGAAAAGTGGAAGTAGGGGGATTTACAAAACGTTTTGCCAAAACTGTAAAAATAGAACTTTCTGATTCAGAAAGACAGTTCTATGAAGAAACAACTGACTATGTAAAAAGAGAATACAATCTGGCAATGAACACAAAAAACCGCGCTATCGGTTTCGTGATGGTTGTATTTCAGAAGCTTCTCGACTCTTCGGTCTATGCACTTCTCTCAGCTCTCAGCAAAAGAAAATTTATGCTGGAAGGAAGGCTTCACAGATTTCAGGGAACACGGAATTCTCTTGAAGACTGGGATTCTGAAGAGACTGAGAATATTGAAGACTTCATCGGTGAGCTGGATGAGGCTGCCTGGCCGGATCTGGCCGGAATGAGAAGAGAACTTCTTACATTGAACCGTCTGATTCTGCTTGGAAAGAATATCAGGGAAGACAGAAAATCTCAGAAACTGAAAGATACACTGCTCAAGCTGAAAAGAGAAGGACACAAAAAATTCATCATATTCACTCAGTTCAGAACCACTCAGGATTATCTGACTGCACTTCTCGAAAACGATTTCACTGTCACTTCATTTCACGGTTCTCTCAGTATGGAAGCAAAGGAAGTGGCAATCCTTGAATTCAAGAACAGGACTGAGGTTCTGATATGCACGGAAGCAGGCGGTGAAGGGAGAAATCTTCAGTTTTCCAACATACTTTTTAATTATGATCTGCCCTGGAGTCCTCTGAAGATAGAACAGAGAATCGGAAGGATTCACAGATTCGGTCAGAAGGACAATGTATACATCTTCAATTTCGCCTGCAAGGACACTGTTGCAGAAAGAGTTCTGGAAGTGCTGACAAACAAGATCCGTCTCTTTGAGGAATCCATCGGCGCATCAGATGCACTTCTGGGAACAATAGAGGATGAACTGGATTTTAATTCTTCCTTAATGAAATTTGTAACAGGTGTAAAGACAAAGGTTGAGATTGAACAGGAGATTGATTCCAGAATCAAGGTAGCTGAAGCAGGGTTCAAAAGACTGGATTCACTTGTCACTCCCAAGCTGGTAGATTTCAATCTGCAGGACTATTACAGCTTTACTCTGGATGAGAGACAGTATCAGAACACTCATTTGGAAGAATTCATACTTGCATTTGACCGAAACTATCCGGAAATTTCAGGAATAGACATTGAACCTGCAGAAAAGAATATTTACAGGATAAGAACAGGAATGGACTGGAAACTCGCAACCTTTGATTCTGAACTGGCATTAAAAGACGACTCACTGGATTTTCTCGCTTTCGGGCATCCAATTGTGGAAAATGCAATACGTTATTTTCAGGAACTCCGTGCCGGCTACAAAAGAAAAAATATTTTAGATTCCCGATTTGCAGGGAAAATCTACTTTGTGTTTCTGGCACATTTTGATTTTGATTTGAAGAGGACAGAGATATTTTATTATGAGTTTGACAGAAATTCCGGAAGAACACTGTCAATTGAAAAAATTCCGGAGGGGGCGGTCTCTGCACCGAATGCGCCTGTCAGTTCAGGAAGATTTCCGGTGGAAGCTGCATTAGAATACGCCTTAATTAAAACATCAGAAATTTTAAAGATCGATTCTGAAAAAAGAAAAGACGAAATTCATAAAGAAACAGTATCCCTTTTCAGAAAAGAAGAATACAAGCTTGAAAAATCCGAGGAAAAGGCAATCCGGCAGCTCGAAGAAAAACTGGACAGACAGGAAGCCGTATCCAAATGGAATCCTTCTGCAGACAGGGGTCATGTGATCAGCAGAACAAAAAATGAAATACTGAAGACAAGAGAAAATTTCGAAAAGGAACTCAGAAAAATCAGATCCGGAAGCAATATCAGAATCAGTCTGGAGCTGTTTCAGGTGTACTGCGGAACATACTGAAAAAGACTGTTCACTGTATCCTTTTCTGAAATACTGAGTCTGTACTTATGAAAAAACTTCCCTTGGGCATTCAGACATTCTCAAAGCTTGCAGAAGGCAGTCATTACTATGTGGATAAAACAGAGTATATCAGAAAATTAGCCGATATTGGAACTTATTTCTTCCTGTCCCGCCCAAGACGTTTCGGAAAGAGTTCTTTTCTGGATACCCTGAAAGAAGCCTACGAAGGAAATGAAAACCTGTTCAAAGGATTGTATCTGGAAAAAAACTGGGACTGGTCAAAAAAATATACTGTCATCAAAATCAGCTTTGGCGGTGGTCAGACAAAAAATCTGGATGAATTTAAAATTCATCTGCAGGATATTTTTTTGGCTTTTGAAACTCAGTTCAAGATCACACTGAGAAGCCAGTCATTGCAGGGAAAATTCAAGGAACTGATTGTCAGCCTTTTCGAAAAGACTAATCAAAAGGCAGTCATACTGGTTGATGAATATGACAAGCCTATACTTGATGTAATTGAAAATGAAGAAACTGCTGCTTCTATCAGAGATGAACTGAAAAATCTATATTCCGTAATTAAAGATTCTGATGCATACATAAAATTTGTTTTTATCACCGGAGTCAGTAAATTCTCCCGCGTAAGTCTTTTTTCCGGACTTAACAATTTGTCCGACATTACACTGGATTCCCGTTTTTCCGCAGTCTGCGGTTATACCCAGTCTGAACTGCAGAATACTTTTCAGGACAGACTGCAAGGCGTCCCACTGAATGAACTTAAAGAATGGTACAATGGTTACAATTTCTGCGGAGAAAAAGTATACAATCCCTATGATATCCTGCATTACCTGGATAAAAAAGATTTTCAGAACTACTGGTTTGCTACAGGCACTCCAAGCTTTTTAATCAGACTCATTGAAAGGTTCAGATACCCCATTCCAAATCTGGAAAATATCCGTCTCTCGGCAGAACAGCTGGAAAGCTTTGATGTCCGTTCTATTGAACTTGAAACTATTCTTTTCCAGACTGGCTACTTGACAGTCAAAAATATTGAAAAGAAAGGAATCAATACAGTTTATCATTTAGAGTATCCTAATATAGAAGTTAAACACAGTCTCAATGATGTGATACTTAAATTTCTTTTAAAACTGATGACAGAGAAGGAAACAAATAAAGTGAAACTGTATGAACTTCTTTTCTCGGGAAATATTGCAGAACTGAGAGATCTGTTCCACGCTTTTTTTGCATCAATTCCATACCAGTGGTATACAAACAATACTATTTCCAGTTATGAAGGATACTATGCTTCTGTCTTTTATTCTTACTTCGCTGCAGCGGGAATTGAAGTCAGAGTGGAAGACAGCACCAATCTGGGAAGAATGGATATGACAGCTGTTCTGAACGGAAGATGTTTTATTATGGAATTCAAAGTCAATGAAATGACTTCATCAGGAAATGCTCTGGCGCAGCTTCGGAAAAAAAAATACCACGAAAAATATGTCGGCTATTCTGGAGCTCAGATCAGTTCCGGAACAGTAAATGAAATTTATCTCATTGGGATCGAGTTCAGTAAAATGGACAGGAATATCACTTCT
The DNA here is from genome assembly GCA_035345895.1 of Leptospiraceae bacterium. Taxonomy (GTDB): domain Bacteria; phylum Spirochaetota; class Leptospiria; order Leptospirales; family Leptospiraceae; genus DAORDI01. The sequence goes on along the minus strand of DAORDI010000041.1, from coordinate 22,118 downwards.
TTTGACTGGGAAACAGTTCAACTTTGATTTACCCATTGCGTATCCTGCTGAACCTCAAATAATACTTGACAAAATACCCCCCTTAAAAAAAATATTCCTATGAGATTTGCTGACTTAAAAGTGTGTACTGCAATTCAAAGAATCTTTGGAAATGATAAAAAAAACACTGGTTTCTTTATTTAGAAGGAAACAGACAGATCTACAGCAAATCCCAAATCCGACAAATACCTAGAAAAATAATCTAACTCTAGCCAAGGAAATGAATATAATACTCAGATTAATTATTCTGCTGACATCTATCCCCTTTCTGCACAAATGCACGACCATTCAGAAAAACGGCATCGCACGCATTTACGCACAGGAAATCAATGACGGTTCTTCTGTAAACCATCTGAAAAAAGTAAAAATGCTTCCTGTACAGAACAATGGAAAATGCGGTTTCATTGATGAAAACGGCAGAATGCTCATTGAACCAAAGTATCAGGAATGCAGCTATGGAGAAAATTTTACAACCGTCAATACTGGAAAAAAACAGCTGATTGTACTTTTTGACGGAACAGAGACTCCATTCTCAAATATTGATCCATTTTATGACGGAATAGCTGTAGCTAAAAAAGCCGACAATGATTATGATGTACTGGTCGACGAAAATCTGAACATAGTTTCAAAACTTGATTATGAATATCTGGCAAGGCTGTCCGGAAAAAATGTATATGCCTATGAAATTGGAGGGAAATACAGCCTGATGGATTCCAGCGAAGACAGTCTCACTCCTGAACAGTTTGACAGCATCTTCATTCCTGCCTACGATGAAGACGCCGATATCTTCCGAGTAAAAAGAGATGATATGTATTCTTTCATCAAGGAAAACGGAAAGCTGTTTCCAGAATTTTATCAGTTCGCTTATGATTTTTCGCACGATTTCGCATTGGTAAGGATATCTGAAAATAATTATCAGTTCATTAACAGGAAGGGTAAACCTGCATTCAAGGATAAAAACTTCTTTTATGCTGAAAGCTTTCAGAACGGCTTTGCCAGAATATTTCTTGAATCAGGAAAGAATTGCGGATTTTTAAAAACTGACGGAAATTATGCACTGGAACCTGCAGATAATTCCTTTGGCTGCAAAATGATCGGAGATAAAATTTTCTTTAGGACAGAGCATGACTCCGAAAAACAAGGACCGAATCGGGAAACGGGTTTTCACAGATATTATTCTGCTGATGGAAAACTTTTTGCTGAATCACGATTCATTACAGAAAAGACTGCAAGATCAACCGGAAGAATTGAAGTCAAAAAGACAAATACCTTTGAATTAAGCGTACCAGCTGATTCGCAAAACTCATCTTTTGTTTTTTATCATAAAAATCAGAAAATGGGACTTTATTCCCTGAGCCCCTTTCAGGAAATCATTCCGCCTGTTTACGATCAGATCAGCTACCTTTCGCAGGAAAGAATTGTAGGCAGAAAAAGTCAGTGGGCGCAGACTCAGATGGATGTATTGGACATTCAGGGAAAACAGATTGCATCCTATACTTTTCGCAAAAGATGCGGTGACTCATCCAAGGTATATGAGATGGATAATGATTATGTGTTTCACTGCGTTTCTGATGAAAAAAGAGGAAATGAAACAGTATACAGCATAATTATAGCAAAGAATTCCAAAATTCAGGGAACCTTTGAAAAAGAAAGCTCTTTTGAAGGTCTGATCAAAGTGAAAAATCCTGATGCCTATATTAACCTCAAGGGCGAGTATATCTGGAAGAATTTAGGAACGAAGACATTTTCAGGAAAGAGTGCGGAATCCTATTCAATTAAGGACTCAGCAATCATCATAGACTCAAGCATTAACAGATACTTTCCTTCAAAAGCAAAACAGGCAGGAATTTCAAACAGAACAGTGATTCTTTCTGTGGAGATTGATGAAAACGGAAATATGAAGAAGCCGGAGATTGTATCCGGAAGAGCAGGTTACGGCTTCGACGAGGCTGCACTGGACCTGATACAGAAAGTAAAATGGGTTCCCGGCACAAAAGACGGAAAACCGGAAACAATGAAAGTATCCGTTCCTGTCTATTTTAAGCTCAACTGAAAAACTTTTTCTTTCCAGACTGATATTTTTCTTTGCTCTGCGGCAAAGAAAAAGATAGTCAAGGCTTCAAGCAGAACAAGCATTGATCTGTAAGGTGACTCTTTATGAAAAATATGCTTATTATCGTTTTACTTATAAATTACTGTGCTCCCCTCAGCAAGGAAGGGGTCAGATCCCGAATAAAGACAGATTTTCAGGATGCCGTCAAAGACAATTCTGAAATCATCAAAGGCGGAAGTCTTCTTGTGCATTCCGGGAAATGGGACATTCACTGGAAATATGCAGCAGGCTTTACGGAAAAAGACGGTGTCAAAAAGAATACAGTGGAAGATCAGCCCTTTCATACTGCGAGCATCGGAAAGACATTTACTGCAGCAGTCATTTTTCAGCTTATTCAGGAGAAAAAAATTTCCCTCTCTGATAAAATTGAAAAGTTTTTCCCAAAGGATTATTTAAAAGGACTTTTTAATTACGACCGGACAGACTGGTCCCCTGAAGTCACAGTTCAGCATCTTCTGAATCATACTTCCGGAATTGCAGATTATTTCGGTGAATACAAAGATACTCCTACCTTGATGAAATCCTTCATTGATGAACCGGACCGATTCTGGACTCCCAAAGAACTGGTAGAATTTACGAGGAGCAATCAGAAAGCCCTTTCCAGACCTGGAGAACTGTTTCATTACACCGATACAGGCTATATTCTGCTCGGTATGATTGTGGAAAAAGTTACTTCAAAGACTTTTGAGAAAAATCTGGAAGAACGTTTTTTTATTCCCCTTCAGATGAAAAACACCTATATGCATCTCAGATCAAAGCCGTTAAGCAGATCTAATTTAGATTTATCTAATATAATTTTCAGCAAAAAGGATGTAACCTATTTCAAGAGTGTCAGTCTGGACTGGGCAGGCGGTGGACTGATCACAACAGCTGAAGACCTTCTGATTTTCCATAAGGCACTGAGAGAAGGCAAAATTCTTTCCGAGAAGACAGTTTCTGAACTTTCGGGAAATTTTGAATTTCATAAAGGAATTTATTATGGGAACGGATATATGAGAGTCAAGTTTGGGGATATGCTGTTTCTGATGGCAGGCACTCCTGAGCTTTATGGACATTCTGGGATATTATCTACACATATGTTTTACTCTCCCAAGTATGATACTCATATCATAATGAATCTGGGAAGTTCCGATGCAATTGACAAAAGTTTCGAGCTGCTTTTCCGGATAATGCTTGCATTGAGAAATCTGGACCAATGAAATCAGTAGGAATTCTTGGCGGGGGCGCGGCCGGTTTTTTTGCAGCAGTTCAGCTGGCTGAACTTGCAAAGGGAAGTGTAAAAATTACTATCCTCGAAAAGGGAAATGAACCTCTCGCAAAGGTGAAGATTTCAGGGGGAGGCAGATGCAATGTGACCCATCATCTGTTTGATCCTGAACTTCTCTCACAGAAATATCCCAGAGGGTCCAAGGAACTCCGCGCAGCATTTGCCAGATTTCAGCCCAAGGACACAATTGAATGGTTTGCGAAGAGAGGAGTCCGACTCAAGACAGAAAAAGACGGAAGAATGTTTCCTGAAACAGATTCATCTTCTACAATTATAAACTGTTTTATGAAAGAGATAGAGCATTATAATATATCCTTGAAACTGAATTCACCGATCCAGTCTGTTTTTGTTCAGAAGGATGAACAGGAAAAAAGATTCAGACTGACCGGTCCAGAAGGAGGGGAGCTGTTCTTTGATTTTCTCCTTGTTGCCACCGGATCAAACAGAAAGGTATGGGGCTGGATGGAGGCATTAGGGCACTCAATTGAATCTCCGGTTCCGTCCCTTTTTACACTGAATGTTCCAAATTCCAGAATGAGCAGTCTTCCCGGAACATCAGTCCCAAATGCAGAGATCAAAATTCATCCAAAGGGAAAACCGCAGAACGGCCCTCTGTTGATTACTCACTGGGGATTCAGCGGACCGGCAGTGCTCCGTCTCTCTGCCTGGGAAGCCAGAACTCTCGCAGAATGCGAATACAGAACAAAAATCAGAATCAACTGGACAGGGAATTATAATGGAGAAGAGTATATATCCTACTTACAGTCTCTCAGGAAAGAATTTCCTTCCAGATATATTTCTTCCACTCCGACAGAAGGATTTTCTGCCAGACTTTGGGAAACATTCCTGAAAAACTGTGAAATCTCTCCTGAAAAAAGGTGGTCTGAAATTTCCAATAAAGAACTGAATCAGCTCAGAGAAGAAGTCACAAATGGAATCTTTGATATTGACGGAAAAGCAGTATTCAAGGAAGAGTTTGTCACCTGCGGGGGAATCAGACGAAAGGAAGTGGACTTCAGAACGATGGAAAGCCGAATCCTGCCGCGACTCTTTTTTGCCGGGGAAGTTCTGGATATAGACGGAATCACGGGCGGGTTCAATTTTCAGAATGCATGGACAACAGGAGCCATTGTCGCAGAGGCCATTGCTTCAATGATAGAATAATTCTTGCCAAAGAGTATGATCTGAATAAGATTGCCTGCAATGATCTCTGAAATACTGACTGAAGTTGTAAAAATTGCAGCACGGGCACTTATTCGAACCGCCGTCATAACCGGTGGAAGTTTTATCATCAATGCTTCTTTCTGGGTATTCCTTTTTTTCTCCCTTAAGCAGAGTATGGGAAATGATATTGAATGGCTTGAGCTGATCCTGAACTGGAAGCTGATCGTATCCGGCTTCTTTATGTTCTTCGCCTTTCCGGCTGCCTATTTTTTCCTGATTCAGCGATATAATTTCATGAAAATTCTATACGATCTTCTGATGGGTCCCAAGCGGGCATTCCTGGAACTTGCTGTAAACAACGTGCTGAACATACTGATTGATGAGGATAAATTCTCAGGGAAAGTAAAAACGAAAGAACTTCTGGCCAGACTGACAGACAAGCTTCCCGACTTTATGAAGAGTCTGAATAAGACTTCCATTTATATCCGCCCTATTATGAAACTCTTTTTCAAGAAATTCAACTTTTTGCTGGACGTTCAGGAAGTGCTCGAGCAGGAGCAGGTGCTGGAATGGACTCGTGATGATTTAGTAAAAACACTTACGGACAGGATAGATGACCGATTTTCATTCAGTATCCTTGCACCGAGACCGATCTATGCCTTCATTGCAGGTCTAATAAATGTTCTGTTCCTGACTGGATCTTATTTTGCGGTGACAAGTCTTTGATTTAGTGAAGGGACTGCTTTATTTGTTATGGTAAATGCGGTACCGGAAAAAATGAAAAACCTCTTGGCCCTGTCTGCGGAATTAATTCAAACGATGACCGTCTTCTTATATACGGAAACGAAACACAATTCCACCTTGTGATCAATTTTTCCTGTCCGAGGAAAGACTGTAACAGATGTAAGATACAAGGGTTTATGATTTCGGATTGATTTCTCTGTGTTTTACTGTTCCAATATAAAAAAAGATGCATTATAGAATAAGATATTTTATGCAACAGGAAATACTCTACAGAGCAGCGTATCAAATGATCCGGATCTTATTTTATGAATAATCTTTCAAGGAGGAAAAAATGAAGATTTTTCTGCCTGTTCTGCTTCTAATTTTTATGCATTGTTCTGAAAAAGAAAGTAAACACAAAGAGGATTCCGATTCGAATTACAAAGATCCTTCTAAGCTGCCGTATATGCTTAGCGGATATGAAATAAAATATAATGAATTTATATACTATAATATGACGCATCCAGAAAGCGATATTCCTGCTCAGATAAGAAATTATGAAAAGGAGATTCAGGTCTTTCTTCCATTTGCCGAAGAATTTCGGAAAGACCTTCTCAAAAATGATCCTAAAGAAATTATAAAACATTTCAGTTCAGACAGAAAACGGAAAATCCTGAAGTATCTGAATGAGGAGTATTGTCTCAGCTACAGACTGAATGAACTTTCCTCGGATAGGCTCTTCGAACTTTATGGTCAGGGGAAACTTGGACTGAAAAGAACCATAGATTATTTTTACAGCGGGCTGATAGAAAGAAAAGCTCCTTTGGTTCTCGATATCATTTTCTATAGATGGACAAAGGAAGAAATATATACTGTTATGATTGCCCCGGATGATGGTGGACACCCTCCTCTTCCGTTCAAATCAGAGTGCTCGGAAGCCGAAACTCGAAGCCGAGGGTTGTAAACTCTGGAAATCCAGTGTCTCAGGTTTTTTTTGTGAGCATTTAAAAAAGCTGCCAAGTATATAAAATGTTCGAATAATTTTCCGCTCTCCTGAAAAGTGACAGAAAAACTGAGTCTCATTCTTAGTTGATGAGAGGCGTTTTGCTTTTTTTTAAATAAGTCAGCTGGTCGAGTATCCCGTGATCTTATGCTGATTAAAAGATATTTTATCATTACTACGGAGTGCAAAAATGAGTGAAGTAAAAATTTCGGAAGATTTAAAGTATCTATTGGACTGCCTGCAGGAAGTATTTCTGGAACTTCAGGAAAACAGACTGGTGGAATTTGTTCAGTTTCTTCAGGGCAAGGCAGAGCCTCCGAAGAATTTGGAACTGGACAAGACAGTGCAGCTTCTCTCCCTTTACTTTCAGCTCCTGAATATGGTGGAAGAAAACTCAGCAGTCCAGTTCAGAAGAAGAGCAGAAACAGAAAAAGGTTTCACAGCCATCTCCGGGCTTTGGGGAGAAAAACTGAAGGATCTGACTGATAAAGGATTTACTGCGGAACAGATTGCCGGCATTTTTCCTGAGATTCATATTGAACCAGTTCTGACCGCCCATCCTACGGAAGCAAAACGTGCAACGGTGCTTGAGCAGCACCGTGAGCTGTATCTTCTTCTCGTAAAAAAAGAAAACAGAATCTGGACTCCTTTTGAAAGAGATTCCATCAAGGAAGAAATCAAGACTGCACTGGAAAGGCTCTGGAGAACAGGAGAGATTTATCTGGAAAGGCCGGACATTTCTTCTGAAAGAAGGAATATATCCCATTACCTGCGGAATGTATTCCCTAATGTTCTTCCCTCTGCAGATCTCCGACTTCGGGGAGCATGGAAAGAACTTGGTTTTTCATCTGATTATCTGGATTCTTATAAAAAATTTCCCAAGATAAGTTTTGGAAACTGGGTGGGAGGCGACAGGGACGGACATCCTTTCGTTACACCGGAAATCACTGAAGAAACACTCGAAGAGTTCAGGAAATATTCCCTGGAACTGGCTGAAAAAGAGATACTTAGACTGGCCGGGCATTTAAGTCTTTCTGACAGAATTCAGAAGCCTTCTGAAAAATTTCTGCAGAAAATTCAGGAATATGCAGCCTTGCTGGGAAATGAAGGAACCGACTGTCTGGAAAGAAATCCGGGAGAGCCTTGGAGGCAGTATGTCAGTCTGGTATATAAAAAACTCCCAATGAATTCAGAAAGATTAAATTATCATTATAGTGCTTCTGAGGAACTTCTGGAAGATCTGGAATTTCTGAAAGAAAGTCTTCTGAGCATAAACGCAGTCAGAATCGTGGAAAAGGAAATCATTCCTGCAGAAAGAGTCATTCAGTCTTTCGGTTTTCATCTGGCCGTACTGGATATCCGTCAGAACAGCAAATACCATGACAGGGCGCTGTCTCAGCTTCTGAAAGCTGCCGGAATTTTTGATTATGATTTTTCTGTCTGGAGCGAAGAAAAGAGAATCTCCTTTCTGACGCAGGAACTGAATTCCCCGCGTCCTTTTGTTCTTCCGGATATGCAGTGCGGGACGGAGGCGGATTCAGTCGTCGGCTGTCTGAGAGTTATAGCAAGACATATCAAGAAGTACGGATACAATTCATTAGGTGCACTGATAGTAAGTATGACTAGAAGTCTTTCCGATCTTCTGACAGTCTTCATCCTTGCGAGAGAGGCTGGACTTCTGATTCCGACCGAAGAGGGACTTGTCTGTCCGCTTCCTGTTGTGCCGCTCTTTGAGACAATTGAAGATCTGGAAAGAGCGCCTGACATTCTGGAAAGATTTTTGAACCATCCGATGACCAGAAGGAGTCTGAGGTATACCGCAAAAATTAAAAAATATCCCGTACCGATTCAGCAGGTAATGCTCGGGTACAGCGACAGCAACAAGGATGGAGGAATTCTTGCCAGTCAATGGAATCTTTATACTGCACAGAAAAAACTGACTGAGACGGGAAACCGCAATACAGTAAAAATTCAGTTCTTTCACGGACGGGGAGGAACGATCAGCAGGGGAGGAGGAAAAACTCACAGGTTTATGCAGGTGCTTCCTCACACTTCATTTACCGGAAGCATAAGAATGACAATTCAGGGAGAGTCCATTGCACAGCAGTTCGCAAACTGGAACAATGCAACCTACAATCTGGAGCTGCTTATTGCAAGCGCTGCATCCACTGCAATCAAGCATAGAAGTCTTTCCAAAAAGGAACATCCGCTGGAAGAGTATATGGAATCATTATCAGTAAGAAGCAAGGAGGTCTACCAGGAACTTCTGAAATCTCCCGGATTTATGGAATTCTACGGACAGGCGACCCCGATTGATATCATAGAAAACAGCCGTCACGGTTCCAGACCCTCCAGAAGAACCGGAAAGAGGACACTGGGAGATCTTCGTGCTATTCCCTGGGTATTCAGCTGGAACCAGTCCAGGTTTATTCTTCCAGGATGGTACGGAGCAGGTACTGCTCTTTCTGAACTCAAAGTTAAAAATCCCGGAGTCTTCGAACTGCTTCCTTCCGAGGTCAGAAGCTGGCATTTTTTCCGTCATGCAGTAATGAATATTGAGGCAAATTTAATGAGCGTTGATATAGAAATCATGAAAGAATATGCCAGCCTGGCGGAATCCTCCGAATACAGGAATTATTTTCTGACCTGCATTCTGAGTGAATATGAAAAAACGAGAACTGTTCTTTCGGAAATATTCGGCAAACCTGTGGAAGAGAGAAGACCTAGAATGCATATTACAATTCAGATGAGATCCAAAGGACTGTCCGAGATTCATAAAAAGCAGATCAGCCTTTTGAAGGAATGGAGAATCTGTCTGAAGGAAGAAAAGACTGCTGAGGCGGAAAAACTTCTGGAACCGCTCCTACTTACTGTAAATGCGATCGCAGGAGGACTTCGTACGACAGGCTGAACTCAGGAAAAGCTGCAGAAGGAAAAGGAAGATTCCTTCTGAACAGAATCCTTCAGGGAAGAATTTTCAAAAATGCAGTCTTTAAAAGATGTTCGAATCAGTCTGGATCTTGAAAAACTGCATTCTGAAAATTTAGATTTTTCCATTTCAGAACTTTTGAGCTTAGTCTGAACAAAGCTGCAGCTCTGAAAATCGCAGCTGCTGAAGAAAGTCTCTTCCAGATCAGAGAGAAGAAAACTGCAGTTGACGAACCTGCACTGGATGAATTTGCTTTCTGAAAAATCAGTCCGCTCAAAATTCACTGACTCAAAATCTGTCTTATACCAGAAAGACATTACTGCAATAGAACGGCTCAGATTGACCTCTTTTATTCTGCACTGATGAATCTCAGACTGACTGAAATTTGAAATCATCAGATTCAATTTTTGGATGCTGAAATCTTCCAGTATGCAGTGTGTGAATTTTCCTAGATAAATGTAATTGGGATATTTTTTACTTAAATACTGCACCTCTGATTCAGAGGAGATTCCTGTTCTTTCCCATTTGATTTCGGGCTTTTCCGGCAGAGAGGAAAGGAATCTCTGATGAAGGGTGCAGATTTCATGAAAATCTTCAATATAGAGGACCTGTATTTTCTCCGATCCAGCGTTCAGTGACTGAAATGCCTGACCTAAATTATAATTAATTTCACTTAATAAATCATTGTTTTTATCTTCAGGCTTTCTTTCAGAAAAATTCAGTCCGATTTCATCGGATACGTCATTCAGAAAATAACTCCCCTGTTTTGAGGGAAGTTCTTCTGAATTCCGTTTCAGATGCTCAGACTCGGATTCAGCTTTTTTGCGGAGGTCCATAAAATTTTCCGGGAAGGGAACAATATTGAGAACTTTGTTCCTGTGAATCAGATCCATGATTTCTCTCAGAGCCAGCTCAATTCCGTTCAGATCCTGTGTTCGGAAGAATTTCGGCATTTCCGATGACATATAAAAGGAATAGAAATGATTATTTATAATGATTTTATATACTCCATTTCCGGAACTGAGAGCAGAATCTGTATCTGTAATTCTGAGGAGCACATCTGTCAGTGTATTTTCCAGACGTCTGATTTCATTCTGAATTTCCGGATGGGAAATTTTTTCAGGAACTGATGAACCGATATAATAACTGTACATACTGTTCCAGAAATTTACTTTATGAATCTTATTCTTTTTTGTAATCCCGTAGCTTAAAATCCCGAGCAGCCTGTTTCTTCTGATGAAGAATCCTTTTTCTGATGCAGGTATCCATATATCCTCCGGTGTCTCTTCCAGAAGAAATTCAGGAAGATCGGACAGCTGAATCAGTTTTTCAAGATTTTTCAAGTTCTCTCCTTTCGTTTCTCCAGTCTCTCAGAACATAATAACATATCCCTAGCGATTCAGATACTTCTTTTATCGTAAAACTGCCGATCACCGTCCGTTTCACTGCCTGTTCCTTGAACTCTAGGAGTTCGCCATCCCCCATTTTCAGTGACGACAAAAATGGTCGGTAAGGAGACTGCAGACTGATAAAACGGGACAGATATGCACTTGAATACAATGGAAAAATTTTCCAGTGAACTTAAGACAAAGAATTCATCCGGAATATCTCTCCGAGTTCTGCAGTCTGCGATGAGCGCAGGAGAATATGATGAGTCCTATCACCTGTAGAAAAGTGCAGTCAGCACATAACCGAAGAAAATCACTACAAGAAATGAAGTTACGACTGATTCCCGAGTTGCACGTCCCACTCCAATTGCACCGTTGGATGTTCTAAGACCGTGAGAACAGGCGATGCTCGAAACAATGATCCCGAATACAAATCCTTTGAAAAGACCGACATAAAGATCCTTCAGTCCCTGAGGTGAAGAAACTCTTTCAAATACATCTCTGAAATAGATCTTAAAGTCCACACCCAGCTGAAAATGTCCTACGACTGCACCCCCCAGCACTCCAAGCATTGTAGAATAGACACAGAGCACAGGAACCATCAGAGAAAAACCGAGTATTCTGGGCATTACAAGATATCGGACAGGATCAATCGACATCACTTCGAGAGCATCAATTTCCTCGGAAACTTTCATTGTTCCAATTTCAGCAGCAATTGCAGAACCGACAGATGCAGACAGAATGAGAGCAGTCATGAACGGAGACATCTCTCTAGTCAGCGTAATCGTCAGAAGATAACCAATCTGTCCTTCCGCACCGAAGTCTTTCAGACCGAGTCCGGCATTCAGACCCATAATCATTCCTGTAAATACAGCCACGATGGAAACAACAAACAGACTGCTGATTCCGGCAATATACATTTGGTGTATAATTTCATTACGCTTGAAAAAAATGGCGCGAAGCTGAAGAAACGTCTGGAATAGAAGGATCAGCGTATATCCCGCACCGTATACTGTTTCAGAGAATATTTTTATCAGGAATTTCATATTTTTAAAAACCAGAGGAACTGATATGTGGATGAGGAGTCTTTTTTTTCATAACCCAATAAGCCATATAAAAACTTCATGGAAAAACTGTCCTTTGTATTGCTGTAATCCATAACCAGAGGAACATAAAAATGAAACTCTTCTTCGGACCATCGCTGAGAATACAGTCTCATCAGAAGAGAAACCCTTTTTTCTCCGTTGATCTGATTTTTGTATTCAAATACAGACCAGACAGGCTCCCAAAGTCTCTCCATACTTTCCGAACGAAACGGGAAAAGAGAAAGCAGATTTGTGCTGAGATTTCCTTCCGTATCCTTATGCCATTTCCAGAAAGGCCAGACCTTGTAATAAGTGTCTGTTCTTTCCTCTTTTCGAAAGTATTCTCTGTTGTAATGAAAAACAGGCAGGAAATACCAGGACTCTGATTCCACCAGATAAGAATCGGTATTGAGCTTAATGAAAAGGGGAGTGATGAACCGAAATTCCTTGGAAGCAAATCTGGAATAACCGTAAAACGGAAAAAATATATGCTTCCTATAGTCTTTGTCTTCGGAAGAACCATACTGGATCAGGAAAAAGAGCAGATTGACGTTGGTCTCGGAGCTGCGTCGGTCATGTCCCCAGCTGAAAAGAGCCATTGACCCGAGTACAGGCATAATCCCGAAACTTTTCATATTTCCATAATAGGAATTTTTATGAGCATAGAGAAGCCAGAGGAAAATATAGGAAGTAGGTTCTCTTTTGTCCAGACTGTCCCTTCCCCAGGAAACGAAAGGCCAGAATACATTATAATGCTCAAACTTTCCAATGTGTGTTTTTTTGGTAAAAAAAGGAAATACCCTGTATTCCTGCCGTACATCGGAAGTTCCGTACATCGTCAGCGGCCAGAGGAAGGAATGCGCCTTGAAATCTTTATGCTCCCAGCTAGTATAAATCGGAAACATTGCATAATGTATCTTCTGCCAGCCGAGTTTGGAATTGATATTTCCGAAGAACGGAAACACTGCAAAGTATCTGTCTCGATCCGTTTCCCCTCTTCCCCACTGAAACAAAGGAGAAAGAGCCAGATCATCATCCTCGCCAGTATCCGGATGAACAGTCGTATCCTGTCCGAAAAGAAACATAAACGTCCACTTGCTCCAGTGATTTGTCTTTTCTCTGTAGTACAAAGGATAGAGAGAAGTGTTAAACTGATGAGCACTCTGCTCTTCCTTGTAATGGCTGTAGAACGGACGGAAAAACCATTGATTCTGCCCCGGCCTTTTCTCTGATTCATAAAGAAACCAGAACTGTCTGTAATCCTGAGCAGGAAAAACTCCGTGCATCGTTTTAGGATTCTTTGCATTCAGTGCAGTAGAAAAAAGTATCAGTATGAAAAACAGGAAGCGCATTTCGGTCTTGGAAGAATCTGAATCATTGCTGAAATCTGACAAGAAATAAAACTGAAATTTGAAAGTTCTTTGCAGACAAAAGAATTGGAATTGACTTTGCATCTGAGTTTGTCAGTATTTGCCTATGACGGCAGATTCCTTACAATTCAGAGCAGAAAGAATTTTCAGGTATGATCTTCGTACATACCATCTGATGGGAGAACTTGGCCTGATTCCCAGAAATACAGAGCTGATTTACGGAGTAGTTGTTCATAAAATGACGATATCACCGATCCATTCCAGAACAGTAACCAAGCTGGCCAATAACCTGTCTAGAAATCTTCCTGACAGTTTTATCGTCAGACAGGAAAAACCAATCTCGATAAATGACTCAGAACCGGAACCGGATATTTCAGTCATCAAAGGAACATACGACGACTTCGGAGAAAGACATCCGGAAACTGCTGATCTGGTGATTGAAGCTGCTTAAAGCTCGATGGAAGATGATCTGGATAAGGCTTCTATTTATGCCGGTCCAGATATTCCTCTATACTGGATTATTGACATCAAAAACAAAAAGCTTCATATCTTTGAAAAGCTGGATAAGGGAAAATACAGCATACATACAATATTAGAATCCAATATCTGTGTAAAAATTCCATATACCTCAAAAGAAATCTCCCTGGATGAGATTTTGTAACTGAATTTTATTTCCCGGTTTCCAGAGGTTCTTCCTCTATTAGATTTTCTGTTTTATCCAGCTCCACAGTCACATTTCCTATATTGACCTTGGACTGAATTTTCAAAGGAATTCTTCTCTTGTCTTTTGAGATCCAAATCAGAATCTCTCCTTCAGATTTAAAAATACCTGAGGTGGGAATAAAGGGCTTCGCCACAAATGCCTGGTATTTTTTCTGTACACCGTTTACTGTAAGCTCAATTTCTTCTTCTCTCAAAACAGTAATCTGAAGAGTGGTCACTTCCAGATCATCGTACACCGGCAGTGTAAATTCCTTTCCTGGAACCGGTTCCTCTGAATGATTTCTGGTATAATAAATTGCTGAGAGCGCATCCAGAATAAAACTGGGAATTTCTTTTTTCAGTCCGGATCTGAATCTCTGATTTTCCCCGTCCGGCTGCTTGCCCTTGAAATGTTTTGACCACCAGCTCACAGCATGAAGCTTATGATCAAAATCCGCGTGGTACTCTCTGTGAAATTTGCCTTCGTGAATTCTCTTTGCAGCACTCATTGTTCTGCCGGTGACAGGATCAAAATAACTCACGATTTTATCATCCACATGGTACATGGAATCCATAAATCCGTGAGACTTTGCCATACTTTTAAATACATGGCACATCACGCCGTTGTACTCTACAGGTTCCGGGAGCACACTCATCACAGAAGTGCCCACATCCATAAAACCCCAGATAATTTTATATTCCAGTTTTTCGCCAAGCATATAGGACTGAGCGGAAACGGAAACAGATAGGAAAATACTGAAAAGCAGCTTGATCATCAATGATTAGACATAAATTTTTGAAGAAGCAGAGATCTTTTTTTGAATCTGAAAATCCCCTGCTTCAGAATGCTCTGCTTTCAGACATAAATCGGCACAGCTTTTTACTGAACTGTCCAGAAAGTTTCAGCAATTTAAACCGGTTTTGGCGGGACAGATTGTTTATGTCATTTTAATCTGATGCACAGAGAGTGATAAATAATACTTGTTAATTTATATAATGCAAAAAGGATTATACTATCATAGAGGAAAGCATTTATGCCGGAATTTTCATTCAAGGGTAAGACATACATAAACCCGGTGGAGTTTGCACTGGATATGATCGGCGGTAAATGGAAAATGCCGATTCTATGGAGACTGAGAGAAAAAACTCTTAGGTACAGCGAACTGAAAAATGATCTTCCAAACATCACTCATAAAATGCTGACCAGTCAGCTTCGTGAACTGGAAGAAAACGGGTTTGTAGACAGGAAAGTGTATCCGGTCGTTCCTCCCAAAACTGAATACTGCCTGACTGCCAGAGGAAAAAAATGCCTTCCGGTCATAGAAGCGCTTCGAAAATATGGGAATGAACTGAAAAAAGAACTGAAGGCAGAATCAGTTTGATTTAAAATTCACTTGATCTGAATAAAACCCCATTTTCCCCTAGACTTATGCAGGAAATACTCAGACTTCAGCCGATTTACAAAGAAAAAATCTGGGGTGGAAGAAAATTGGAATCTTTTTTCCAAAGAAATATTCCCGGAGGAAAAATAGGAGAATCCTGGGAAGTTTCCGATTATGGAAAGGATCTGTCAGTCATTCAAAACGGCATACTGAAAGGAAAAACTCTTCGTGAAGCATACCGGAATGATCCGGAAGGAATATTAGGAAAATCTAAAATTCCCTTCAGAGAATTCCCGCTGCTCGTAAAAATTATTGATGCACAGGACAGACTCTCAGTTCAGGTTCATCCTGACGACAGATATGCAGAAGAAAAAGATCCGGAAAGTTCAGGAAAAAAAGAAGCATGGTATATCCTTCAGTCTGATCCAAAATCAGAAATAGTCTGCGGATTCTCCGAGTCTCTGAACAGAGATTCATATCGGCTGATGATTGAAAGGAATGAAGCAGAAAAGCCTCTTCAGACATTCAATGCAGAGAAAGGGAATGCATTTATGATTACTCCCGGCACAATCCATGCGATTGGAAAAGGAAATCTTATCCTTGAAGTGCAGCAGTCTTCTGATTCCACGTACCGCGTATATGACTACGGCCGTATCGGGGACGACGGAAAACCAAGACCTCTGCATATTCAAAAATCACTCGATGTTCTGAATTTTCAAAAATCGGATCTTTCTGAATTTTTAAAAGGCCATAAAGCGGACTGGAAATTCGGAGAAAGGAAAATACTCAACCGAAACGACAAGTTTTTCTTTGAGATATTAAAATCTAATGATAATGTATTTCTGCCTGGAGTTTCAGACAGACCTCTGTTCAGGATTATCACTGTCATCAGCGGCAGGGTCAATGTATCCGAAGAAACATTTCTGGCTGGAGACAGCTTCATTCTGACTGCAGAAGGGACAGAAAAAAATCTCTCTTTTCAGTTCAGCAAAAATACAGAAATCGCACTGATGGGACCTGGTTCTGACTGGTGCGAGTATGAATAGAAACAAATTATTGTCTGATTGAAATTGCTGAAGCAAAACCTTGGATATAAGTTTTTAAGAAAACAGTAAAAATTTATTAACCCAAGACCGCAGTCTTGGAAGCTGCCTATAAAGATCCGTCTAATATGAATATGAAAAAAACAATTTCACTGATTTGTCTTGTGTTTCTTTCAAATTGTCTGAAATCGAAGAAATCTGCATTTGATATCTCTGCCGGTGGTTTCAGTTTTTTTGCATTCTATGGATTTCTTCTGTCTGAAGCTTTCCAGATAAAGACAGTTACAGTGCCTGGTACATCATCAAAGGCAAGCCTTATCCCTGATATAACCATTCTGTTTTCTGCTGAACCGGATTCATCGAGCGTCACTGAAAGCACGGTAAAAGTCATAGACAAGGATGGAAAACAGATTTCTGCAGATCTGGGCATCTCTGATAAGACACTCACTGTTTCAGTGTCCTCCATTCTTTCCGTAAGTTCAGACTACCAGCTGAAAATATCTTCACAGGTAAAGGACAAATCCGGAAGAAATCTTGGATCAGATTACAGCACTTCATTCACTACGGACAGCGGCACAGATCATTTTCTCAAAGACTCCAGTCTGAATAATGACTTAATATCTCCTTTAGGATATACTGTATCCACTCGACTGTTTTCTTTCTCTGACAGACTTTATATAGCCTGGACAGAAAAAGCAGATGCAAACATTGGAAACAATGCACTTGTTTATGTTAAGTCCATTGATAAAAACAAATCAGTCTCCAGTGTTGGAACAAATCTGAATTACGATTCAGCTAAATCTTCAGACAGTCCGTCAATGGCTTCTGTAGGAAGCACTCTGTATCTTGCCTGGAAAGAGGGAACTGAGATTCGGGTAAAATCATATAACGGATCTGCCTGGACTTCCTCTGACGGAAATGCCACCCTGACAAGCACTGCCTCTCCTTCCGCATCAGACAGACCGATTCTATTGAGTCACAGCAGCAGACTGTACTGCATTTTTGGTGAAGAGATTTCGGTCGGTGTCAGAACAGTAAGAATCAAAGAATTCAACGGAACCTCATGGAGTTTTATTGACGGCGGTTTTTTAAACTCGAAAACACCTACCTCCACTGACGGTCCAGGTTATAAACCGGTTCTTGCCTCATTTAACGGATCCTTGTATGCTGCCTGGATCGAGAAAAATGCGGGAACATCCGGTCTGGATGTCAGAGTTAAAAAATACAGCGGATCTTCATCATGGACATTTGTGGACGGAGGCGGTATACAGAATAATTCAGGAGTGTCTGCAAATGCGGATATTACCCCATTTCAGACAGCATTGGCTGTGAATAAAAATAAACTGTACGCATTTTGGATGGAAGACATTTCAGGAAGCAATCGCAGGATCAGAGGAAAGGTATTTAACGGAAATGACTCCTCACCTTCCTGGACTTCCGTTGACGGTGGTGTTCCTTTAAATTATGCCTCACCGACATACAGTGCATTCGGGCTGACTGCAGAAATCCATAATAACAGGATATACCTTCTTTGGCAGGAGGCCAGTGCAAATGCAATTCAGCTTAGACTGAGTGCCTACAAGGGAAATGACTCTTCTCCCGGCTGGTTCTTTGCCGATTCAAATCCGGTAACTGACAGAGGTCTCACTTTAAATACTTCAAAAAGCCCTGCACCCGGGACAATGGCAAGCTTCAATGGAAATCTTTACGTGGGATGGTCAGAGCAGGCGAGCGGAAATGAGTACAATATCTATATAAGCCGAATGGCATATTGAAATTGTAATTATTTCTTAATCCATTTTTCCCAGACTTCTGGACAGTATCCGACAGTTGATTCCGGACCGTTGGATACAACTGGAGTTTTTGTGAATTCCGGTTTTTCCAGAATCAGCTCAAAAGCGTCCACCTGCATATATTTGTATTGGCTGTTCTGAAAAGGTTTTCCTTCTTTGTCCAGAAGATCATCTGCTTTCAGTTTCTTTGTGATTCTCTGAAGCTCGCCTTTTGCAAAACCCTTCACGTTCAGATCAATAGACTGGAATTTAATGTTCCTTTCCTTGAAAAAACGCTCTGCCTTTTTTGTATCACTGCATTTTTTTGTGCCGAAAATCTGGATATTCATAAGATAATGATTTTTTAATAATAGGCAGTATTAATTATAAGCCGCGACAAGAATTGTTTCCACTTCATTCTTTGGGAGTTCCTTCAGAAGACTGTCTAAAAACGGAAACTGCACCGCCATTGCCGCGATGCTTGGAAGCTCAATTTTCTTTACTTCATATTCTGCAAGTTTCTGAGGAATCTTCAGTTCAAAATAAATCTTCCTGACACCTTCCACTGCACGGATCGCAGCTTCAATGATGGAAATATTGTTTGTGTCCTCATCAAGAGCACGTGCAATCATCACATACTTTCCTGCGGACGAAGTCAGGTTGTATTCCATTACGTGAGGAAGGAAAATAGACATTGCCTGAAGGATGTCAAGCTTAGTAAGACTGGTTGCAGACAGTGCAAGTGCAAAATTGATCCCAAGTGAATTGATGGAACTTGATATTCCCGCTAACAGACTTGCAGCGTACAATGCACTTTTAGGAGCAAGGTTTTTAGGATCACGGATCGCAGGGATAAGATTCTTTGCGACAAGCTCAATAGCACGAAGAGCAGAAGCATTTGTAATTTCATTGGAATACTTGGAAAAAATAGAATCCATTGCAGCAGACATAATTGCAGTGCCTGCTTTTCCAAGTTCAGAACTGCTCATATGAAACCCGATTTTTGGATCAGAAATAATCAGTTCAGGAAAAAGACTTTGGTGAGAGAAGTATTTTCTGACAGATGTACCATCCTCCTGAATAAAACAGAAAGGATTGCATTCCAGACCCATCAGAGGCATAATAGGGATAATGACTAAAGGAAGAGGTTTGTTCTTTAAGGGCTTTTTGCCTGTCATCATTTCTTCCGCAAAGAAGTCGTTGCTTGCCAATACGGAGAGTGCCTTTGCTGCATTGATGGATTCGCTGCCACCGTAACCTACAATACAGTTTACCTGTGCCTGTCTGGCAAAATGAGCTGCTGTATCCAGTTCTTTATAGGTAGCAACACCGGGAATATTATCGTAAAGAATAACTCCCTCAGTCTGCTGCTCGATGCTTTTTTTTACACTGCTGAGATCAATGCTGTTTTGAAGTTCTTTTTGAGTGGCAACAATGAGCACTCTTGAGCCTACGTGTTTAATAAACTGCCCGCACTTGTGTGCACAGTCAACTTCCAAATGTATCTTGGCAGGAAAGTTAAAATTTATCCAATCAGGAAGTACGGGCATGTCTTAAAAGGAAAGTTCCAGTCAGTTTAAACTTAGGAAAGAATCTAACAGACTGTCTGCAGTTCTTTTCAGAATATCATTTGAAGGATTGTCATAATATCCGCTTAGAAGTTTGGATTTTACATCCTTGATTTTATTTGCTCTAAGCTCATCTGTTCTAACGATCAGTGCTTTCTGCGTAATGGAATCCACATCTGCCTGAAACTGCATTTCTACTGATTTTTTTTTGGCCGCTTCTGAGATAGCAATATTGTCATTGCTGATAAAAGAGGCGGTAGACTTCACAGCAGACGCTTTCTTGGCTTCTAAACTCTGGCCCAAGCTTTTGATCTTGTTTATAAGCATTATGTTCTACCTCTCTTAATCTTATATATCGGTCGTAGCCTTTCTCTCTTTAGCTATTTTTTTGAGTCGGTTATTCACTATCACAGCGAATTCGCCCTTTGCTGTAACCTTCGGAATAGGTTCTTCCGGTGATATCAATATAATTTCCTCATAAGACTTTGTCAGCTCACGACCCACTAGAATTTCTGCTCCAGGATAAACTTCACGAAGAAGTTCAAGCAGATTCTGTATTCTATGGACGGATTCAAATACAACAATCAGACATTCCTCTGATACAAATTTTTGCAGAAGGTTTTTTTTCTGAGAATTTTTATCCGGCAAAAAGCCCAAGAAATATGCAGGATTTGTCTGCCAGCCGGAAACGGAAAGCAGTGCAGTCAATGAACTGGGCCCAGGAATCGGAGAAACGGGAATGTCTCTTTTTCTGCAGTACCTGACTAGATTCGCTCCGGGATCAGACACTCCGGGAGTTCCTGCATCAGAGATATACGATACATCCTTCCCTTCTTCAAATATTTTCCAAAGCCAGTCCAAATCCTCCTCTTTAGTGGAAGCATAAAGCTGCTTTATCGGGGTTTCAATTTTCAGACTGAGAGCCAGTTTTTTGGAGTTCGTCCCGTTTTCTGCAAGAATCAGACTGCACTCTTGAAGCGTTTTGACTGCCCTGTATGTAATGTCCTCCAGATTGCCGATGGGAGTTCCCACGACATAAAGGGTGCCGGAGGACCGTTTCAAGGGTTGCAGCCGGGCGGAGAAGTGCCTGCAGGGCACTCACATCCGTTTCCTTCCTGACCGGAAATCAGACAAGGATTGCAATAAGTTCCTACAGGACAGGTCACTTTCACATCCGCGGTGCAAGTTGAGAGTGAACAGGCTGTCGGATTGCAGCTTGAACCGATAGGACATTTATAGGGATAAGGACTTGCGCAGGCAGCAACGGAAGCTGAAGGCTGGGATGTAAATCCATTGTTCAAATACGCCCTCATTGTGAACGTAAATACCTCACAGTGCTGAAACGGATACATTCCTGGAGGCGGTATCCTGTTGGCAATTTTTCTTTTGACAATTTTGGATTTTGCTGTATTTGCCTCTGTTGCCAGGTGGGGAAATGAAGGAAGAATTCCGGACTCAGTGTAAACTGCGGCCCCTGCCATCGTATCTGCCAGAGTAGGCACTGCGGATGTGATGCTTAAATTATATCCCACAAAATTCTGCTCTGTATTTGTAACGTAGTATTTCAGAACAAACTCCGGTTTGACGGGAGCTTTGTCTCCTAAACCGTCAATGATCAGACTTGCCGGGATTGGAATCTCCGTTGTAGGAATAATTCCTGCAATTTGAGGGATTCCGGGAGGCGCAAAAAAAATAAAAGGAATCACCGGTGTATTCGTGTTTGTACCGCAGTTCAAAACAAAGACGGCGCATAGAATGAAAGCTTTTCTAATCAGCACTTGTACATCATGATTTTCAGCTGATTCTGCAGTCAAGCAGTACTTTCTTAGCGGTGCAGTGAGTTTATTGAACCTTAATTTCCACAACCGCCTTTGCAGGCTTCGTGCCCTGCGATGAAAATTGTATCGCTGCAGCTTTGAAGTCACTGATCATTTCAAAGGAAGAAATTACCTCTTCAAAATCGAACAGCTAAATCAATGTGCTCCAATATTTCTGAACAGGTTTATTCTGCAGTCAGCCCGATAAATTCTGCAAAGACCCAGCCTCTCGGGCAGGAAGAGTACCAGCCGGTTTTGGCATTCACGTAGTACCAGCAGTTTTCCCAATTCTGTACTTTGACTTTTTTCGTTGTCCTGCCGATCGCTGTAAGCTGATGTTTTTTAGGGAGAACATTTTTGACTTTATCCATTCCATACTGCTCAAACTTACAGGAATGAGGTTTTGCACTTGTAGTCGGAGCAGATCGAATAAAAGCATCATCAGTAAGATTTCCCTTCCGATTTCCTATCGTATAGATTTCTATCCCGTCGATTTTGCGGACGGTTCCTTTTTTGCGTACATTCTTGTAAAATGTTTTATTTTCTAGACCAGTGCATTTCAGTTCTTTATAATACATTATATGATCTTTCAATGAAATGATTTTACATTCACCTTTTGAATAGTTATTTTTTTTTGTAAATATCTCACATTGTGTATCCTCATTCATTTCATAAAAAAGAGTTTTACCTTTTATTTTATAACTCACGTTACGCAAATACGATATGCTATCTAGATCCTGTAATTTTCAGAAA
>DAORDI010000040.1:0-28029 GCA_035345895.1 Leptospiraceae bacterium | reverse complement strand
TCTGTTGTTATGAAAACCTGTAAAATACGCAAAGACTTTTGAAAATGAGTATAATGACTGAAAAGTCAACATTTTTTATTGCAGAGGATTCTTTTTTGAACTGCCAAACCAAAACGGGAAATACACTGTCTAAACCGCAAAGCTGCCCTAGAAAAGCTCCGTAAGTATGGAAGAGTTCAGATGCTGTTAAATTGTTAGATTTTTCTAATGTTTTCTGAAAATTACAGCGTTTAGACAGCATATAGTATTTGCGTAACGTGAGTCACTCATTAGGATCTGTCTGCTTTTGTATTCAATTTCCCCGATAAATGCATTCAGATGTGCAGGTTTCCCTGACTGTAATCTGATGAAGAAGAGGAAGAGAAGGTTTCAGCCTGTTCCAGATCCATATAGCAATGTTTTCGCTAGTAGGATTATCCAGACCCTCTATATCATTCAGACAGTAATGATCCAGATAATTATCAATCAGAGGTCTTACAATTTTTTTAATTTCGCCGAAATCCATCAGCCAGCCTGTTTCCGAGTTGATCTTGCCTTTCAGATGAATCTTGAAATAGAATGTATGACCGTGCATTCTTCTGCATTTATGTCCTTCCGGGACCTTCGGCAGAAAATGTGCCGCATCAAAATTGAATTCTTTGATGATTTCTATTTCCTGCATCTCAGCCGTACTTTATCACAGTTGCTTCCAGTGGACTCATACTGAGTATACCGTCAGCGACATAGGAGCTGTCTTTTGGTCTGTGTGTAGAAAAAAGAACTTTTCCGGAAGAACTGAAAAGCATATACTCCTCACTCAGTGCCATTTTTCTGTCCGATGAAGTAAAATTCAGAAGCACAAGGATTTTTTCATTCTCGTACTCTCTGATATACGCCAAAATCCTGTCCTGATGAAGAAAAAGAACTTTCTGAGTCCCTCTTCTCAATGCCTTCTCCTTTTTACGAATGGCAATCAGATTTTTGTAGACCCAAAGCAGACTTCCTGAATCTGAACTCATTGTCTTTACGTTGACAGTCTCTGCTTCAGAATAAATGGGAAGCCAAGGCGAACCCTTGCTGAATCCGGCATTCCTTGTATTGTCCCAGCACATAGGAAGTCTGGACACATCCCTTCCTGGAAAAAGCGGCCAGTACCTTTTGCCCAGAGGGTCCTGAACATACTTAAAGGGTACCGATTCCGACTTCATTCCTATCTCTTCACCGTAATACAAAAAAGGAGTTCCGCGAAGTGTCAGAAGCATACAGGCGCAGATTTTCGCTCTGGCAGAAGTTTCCTTTCCGGAAGCATATCTGGAAATATGTCTTTTCTGATCATGATTGGACAGTGTATAATTCGGCCATCCGTGTTTACGGGAAAGAACGTCCTCCCAAGTCTGAATGGCTTTTGCAAATCTTCCTGCACTCCATTTCTGATACAGAAAGGAAAAATTAAATGCCATATGAAGCTGATCGTCTTCGCCGCAGTAGCTGGCAGATGCTTCAGGATCGCCGGGAGGCTGGTAAAACACTTCTCCCACAGACATCCTGTCTCCTGGATAGGAATCCAGCAGTTTCCGGAATTCTTTCAGTATATCATGAGTTTCCGGTCGGTTCCTGTCAAAAATATGATCCTGACGTTCATATTCCCGGAAACCGTTAAAGAAATGCCTAGGATTGTTTCTGAGCTCTTCATCCTTGATATAATAGTTCACAACATCCAGTCGAAAACCGTCCACGCCCATATCGAGCCAGAATCGAATCATTTTAAACACCGCATTCTTAACCTCAGGATTTCTCCAGTTCAGATCAGGCTGTTCCACTGTAAATGCATGGTAGTAGTACTGTTCTGTCTTTTCATCCCATTCCCAGGCTTTTCCTCCGAATGCGGCCATCCAGTTATTGGGTTCTTTTCCTTCAACCTTGTCCTTCCAGATGTACCAGTCTCTTTTTCTGCTCTCTTTTGAGCTTCTGGATTCCAAAAACCAGGGATGCAGATGAGATGTGTGATTGATGACCAGATCCATAATGATCTTTATTCCGCGACTGTGCGCTTCTTTCAGCAGTTTTCTGAATGTCTCCAGATCGCCGAATACAGGGTCAATGCCTTCATAGTCTGAGATATCATAACCGAAGTCAAACATTGGTGAGGGATACACTGGAGATATCCAGACTGCATCCACTCCCAAATCTGTCAGATAATCGAGTTTTTCAATGATTCCCTGAATGTCTCCAATCCCGTCACCGTTTGTATCATAAAAACTTCTAGGATAAATCTGGTATATGACTGCTTCTTTCCACCAGGAAAGCTGGTCTTTATTTTCTCTGTGTTCAGTTTCAGAGGACTGCTTTGATTTCGATTTCTTTTTCGCCGACACGCAGAATTTTCCCCCTAATGGAATCGAGAAGCTTTAAATCATAGATTTTTTTTCCCCTCGAATTTTTCAAATAAAAAGAATCGTACGCATAATCGGCACTGGTAGAAATTCTCACAAAATACAGCTGGAAGTCTGTTTCAGAAATTGTCTTCAAAATTCTGTATAAAAGTCCGAGAGAATCTGGAAGCTGCACTTCCAGAACAGTGTATTCAGGATGCAGATCATTGTCAAACTCTGCCTTTTTTTCGAACATACTTTCAGGAATTGTATTAAAACTCATCCATTCTCTTGGATAGGAAAGAATTTCTTCTACTGTAATTTCGCCTAGGTAAACTCTTTTCAGATTTTCCTTCAGTGAATCAAGCTGTTCTTCCCGTATGGAATTTCCTCCTGTACTGTCAGTAATCTGGGCGGACAGGATAGTAAAACCTCTGTCGGAATGAAAGGACCTGAGACCGATCAGATTCAGGGCGTGTGCTGAAATTGTTCCGGCCAGACTGCAGAGAAAATCCTTTTTATGATCAGGGTAATAGGCGGTCATCGTCACATAGGCTGGTTCTTTTTCTGTTTCCAGAATGAGATCCTTTTTGCCTTCCATTCTCCAGTGGATTTCATTTCGGAAATGATGATAAATTCTTCTGGGTGTATAATATCTGATATATGCTTCCGGTTCAAAGGCAGACGCAAACTTGGTAATGTGTCTGACAAGTTCAGGATCAATATTTTCTTTTTCCAGAAGAACATTTTCAAGTCCTTCTTCATCCGAACCGAGTTCATCCGCGTTTCCGTTCTGAAGGAAATCAGCAGTCTTCTGATAAAGAGAAGTCAGTATTGCCAGTTTCCAGTTTGTGAGAACTGCTCTTCCTACTGATTTAGTGTCAATGATGGTAAGCACAAACAGAAGCCGAAGCCTGTCCATATTTCCTGTTCTTGCCGCAAACTCTCTTATGAGGGCTGGGTCAGTAATGTCTCTCTTGGTGGAAAGCTCGGACATCAGAATATGCTCTTCCACAAGAAACACCAGAAGCAGAATCTCTTCCTCAGAAAGTCCGAGTCTTTCTCCGACTGCTCTTGAAAGCTCTGCACCGTACTGAGAATGATCCCCGAGTTTTACCTTTCCAACATCATGAAGCAGAATAGTCAGTGCAAGAATATGAATGCTGCTGCACTCCTCGAAAACTGACTGAATGTTCCTGTGCTCAAAAGTCCCTTCCAGAAGGCGGTCAAGCTCCCTCAGAATGAGAAGTGTATGTTCATCGACTGAATAATGATGATGGTAGGAAAATAATGAAAAATTAGTGCAGGCTCCGAATTCAGGAATGAACTTGCCCAATATGTCCGCTCTGTGCATCAGAGTCAGAGTGAGTCCTATTCTTTTCCGGCTTTTCAGGATGGAAAGAAAAAGATTCACGGATGATTTTGAACGGATAAAATTGTCTTCAATGAAATTGGAAGCAAAGCGTATCTCGTTCAGAAGAGTCGGAGAGATTTCCAGTTCCTCTTCCTGGGATATAAGAAATATATTCAGTATGTCGGAATACAGCGAATCATGATCAGTAAACATCTGTCTGTACTTTTCAGGATACAGTGTATTGTCCAGCCTGTCCAGAAGAATGTTTTTCCTTCGGAATGAATATGTCCTTTTTTCTCCTGAAAAACAGTAATCCAGGTACAGAGATACAAATGAGTATACTTCCGATTCATGAGAGTAGAGAGTCTTCATCAGACTGTCAATGGATGCTACTTCTCCGGAAGGCCCGAAACCCATGACAGAGGCAACTGCAGGCTGCATCGGAATGGAAAGAACATCTGCTTTTCTTCCTTCCAGGCTGTGCATAAAATTGCGGAGTCTCAGGTAAAAATCATATGCCTGTTCCAGATGCTGTACTTCTCCCCGCCTGAATGCAGGAAGAACGGCAAGCCCTGAAAGACTTGGAATTTTCCTTTTTGCCTTTTCCAGCCAGTAGATGCTCTGGATGTCGCGGAGTCCAAGCGGTCCATTCTTAATATTCGGTTCAGAAATGTGGAGAGTCAGGCTCCCGTTGTATACAGATGCCAGTGAACTGATTTTGTCCTTTCTGAATTCTTCCATCAGATCCTGAGGCAGATTCTCCAGAACCTCCGTTCTGAATCTTTCAAAAAGACTCACCGAACCAAGAAGAAGCCTGGAATCCAGAATGGAATTGAAGGAATGCATATTGTCAAGATATTCTTTCGACTCCTGAAGCGTTCTGCATGCATAGCCTACTTCCTTTCTTTCATTGTAAAAATAATTATTAAAATGAGAGACAATGACATTGAGCTGACTGTCTGAAAGATCTTCATAGAGATAAAGTATGTCAATGTCGGAACCCGGTGCGAGCTCCATCCGACCGTAACCGCCGGTGGCAATGATGCAGAAATTTTTTTCGAGATTTTCACTGTCATTCAATGTATGCAGAAGCCAGGCAAATTCTGCGTCTGCGATATGAGTCAGCTGCCTGCACATCAGTCTTCCAGAAATGGAAGGATTTTTTTCGATGATTTTTGAGATTTTCTGCTGGAGCTGCATAAAAGGAAACTGCCGAAGAAGGGACTCGAACCCCCATGGATCGCTCCGCTGGTACCTGAAACCAGTGCGTCTACCAATTCCGCCACTTCGGCTTAAATGTCAGTGTTTTTCAACGTCTTCCAGTGTCCATAAAAAAAGAGACCTCAACAAATTACAGAAGGGGCAATTTTAAGCTTCTCAGACGAAATGTTCAGACTGCAGGAAGTCTAATTCAAAGAGAGGTATTCGAATGAAAAAAGTATTCCTTTTCTCCATTTTCGTCTTTGTTTCTTTATCTGCGGAAAAAGGGCGCCCAGTCAGAATTGAAGGCACTTACAAGGATGAATTCAATGCGTTTGAGCTGATCATCTCAGGAAACGGCAAATGCCAGTACAATCAGTACATATGCGGGGAAAAA
Source organism: Leptospiraceae bacterium (assembly GCA_035345895.1). Lineage (GTDB taxonomy): Bacteria > Spirochaetota > Leptospiria > Leptospirales > Leptospiraceae > DAORDI01. The sequence goes on along the minus strand of DAORDI010000040.1, from coordinate 22,727 downwards.
CTTCCAAGCAGATGTTCCTATGAAAAAAAATCAGATACACGGTTTCTTTTTAAAACTGTCTCAGTCACAGTCTTTTCTTTCACTGAAAATCAGGAGGGAAAGGATGTCATTACTGAAAAATGGAGCGGTGCGCCTTATTATAAAGTTTCTGACGGAAAAACCGCAGGAATCTATGAACTCAGCCCGGACTATGCAATTGATCTGAAAAAGGACGGAAAATGCGAAAGGATTTCCAAGAAAGATTCCGGAGAGACTGAGACCTATAAATTTACCTGTACATGGAAGGAGAACAAAGGAAAAATCGTTATGGAAGAACTGAAGAAATCGGAAATGAACAGAACTGAGACAGGCCTGAATCCGGTCAGTGAAACAGAAATTATGCCCGCCTTTATAAAGCAGAAAAACTGATCAAAATGAAAAACAGTTTTCTTTAATGATAATCGTAAAGACAGGATTTCCCGCAGGCAATTCATCAGTCACGGCTGATCCTGTCTCCTTTGATCGGTGAATAGTCTTTTCTGCTTTTTCCGTTCACGGAAATCCTGTCAAAAAAACATTTGATTCCTGCAGCTGCAGTGCCCGGAAAACCGTTCATCATATGAAAATGAATATGAGGCTCGGAAGAAAAACCGGAATTCCCGACCAGACCGAGAAGCTGGCCCCTCTTAATCTTTTCCCCCTGCTTCACTGCTATTGAATTCTTTTTAAAGTGGAGAAGGACAACATATTCTCCATTCTCTGTCCGGATTATGACCTCATTCGGCTTGTCTGTTTTTTCTCCCGGTTTATTGTCAGGAAAACCGTCCTTTACATACACTGCAATTCCGTCTGCAGGTGCAAAAAGTTCTTTCCCGAATGCATAATAGTCTTCATTCTTTTTTCCGTCGTTTTTATAAGAGCTGTTTCTTTCGTCCCTGATGACAAAATCAAATGCATTCTTCTGGAATTTTTTTTCTACATGATAATTTAATTCTTTTGTATCCCCACCCCAGGTCGTCGACCAGACTCCTTCGGCAGGAAACTGAATCCTGGAAATGTTTCTTTCTATTTTTGGAAAATCTGTCTCTGCTGCAGGGACTGTCCGGATATAATATCCTGAGATTCTGGAATCCTTGTCCAGTACAAGTTCCAGTGTGAACTTTGAGTATTCACATACTGCCAGATAGGAGGCAAATGCATTCTTGGAATACCCCTGAAACTGTTTCTTTTTCATCCTGCCTGAACCAAGCTTGACGCCTTTCAGGAATTCTTCCGTCTTGCTCAGTGTCAGTGATTTCTGAAGAGAAGGACTGAACATTTCAAATATTCCCGGAAAATCATCTGAATTGAATTTTTCTGCAAAACTGTCTGCAGTCTTTTTTTCTGCAGGTTTCTCCGAATCACTGAGGACACCCTCATTTACAGACAATGCTGCAAAAACACAGATGACTCTTCCCAATGCTGACAGATATTTTTCCATTCCTACCGCCCTTCTCTGCCTGCTCGAAATTTTTGAGCCAGCTGATTTATTAGACACTCTCTTTCCGTTTCAGTAAAAAAGTTTCTTGAGGGGTACTGGGCGCCTGCAAGATCTATTCAATCCGTTTCCGGCCTTATGCTGTAAACAAGACATTTTCCGGAAGACAGATTGAGCACTTGTCCAGACAAATGATATATCGTCAGACAGCGGAAAAAGACAGTTTTTTCTCCGCAGAATACTTTTCAGTAAACCCTGTTATTTCTTCGAGAAGAGATTCAAAACTGTCAGAATAAAATCTGCAGAAAAAATCTTCCCTTTTTCCGGGATTAAAATGAACCCTGTAAAATCTGTCATAATGTTCTGACAGCAGGATTTCGGCTGCCTTCTTTCGGTTACCTTCCATTATGAGTTCTTCAATTTTCCGAAATGCGTCTGAATGAAGATACTTCCTGATCCTTTTCAGATTTTCCAGAAGAATTTCTGCAGGAGCATTATACTGCTCTGCAAGTCTTTCTGCCCTGATCTCCGGAGGCAGTTCCACCCAGAGTTTCCTGGAATGAAGCATTTTTTTGTAAAAGAAATCAGGCAGATGCAGTCTGCCGATTTTTCTGCTTTCGCCTTCCATCATTATGAAAGGACTTTTCTTCCATCTGTAAAGCTCGGAAAAAAGTTCTGATTCAAAAAATTTCTGAGAAGGCTGTTCCCCGAGGAAACCCAGTGCAGAGCCTCTGTGATTTGCAATTTCCTCCAGGTCTACAGCCGGATGACCCTCCGATTTCAGAAGACGGATCAGTTCAGATTTTCCGCTCCCGCTCGGTCCGTGAAGAATAATAAACTCCTGGTTCAGACCCGAATTGAAATACTCCATCACCTTCTTTCTGTATGCTTTGTATCCTCCGTCGAGAATCCTAGTCCTGTATCCGATCAGATCCATTACAGTAAACAGAGATCTCGACCGCATTCCGCCCCTCCAGCAGTACACAAGAAACTCTGCATCTCTCAATGAAAAATTCAGAGAAAGATTTTCGACGGTTTCCAGCAGAATGGAGATATTCCTGGAAATAAGTCTTGCACCTTTCTGTTTGGCATGAAAAGGATTGTTTTTGTATATTGTCCCGACTTCTGCCCTTTCTGCATCATTCAGAACAGGCAGGTTGATTGCGCCGGGGATATGGTCTTCTGCAAATTCAGAAGGACTCCTCACATCAATCAGAACAGCAGATGGATTTCTGATATATTTTGAAAAATCATCTGCATTTGTCAGTTTGGACACCGGAATCATGCAGGTTTCTGCTTTTTTTCCAGTTCCTTCTGAATTTCTTCATCGGATTCCTCAACTTTAAGGGCTGGAAGTTCTTTTGTCTCTTTGATATACTGATCAAATCTTTCCAGAAATTTTCCCTTTCTTTCCCAGGTATTGAAGCAGACTTTATGAAAGCTGGAAGGAGAAAAGGAATAAAATTCGTCTTCTTTATTTTCAATAAAATCGCTGTATCCGAGCGACTCCTCTGAAGATGTGATTTCCAGACCGCAGAGCTGGCACACAGGATAACTCATGGTCACGATATTCTCGGAAAACCCTTGCTTTTGCAAGCGAAAAAAAAAATTTAGACTGACAGGAGACAAATCTGGACCAAATATTTCAGAACATCCTAAATTCTCTTGAGAATCCGGTCTATCTAATTGATTCAGGATTCAGAGTACGGTATGCAAACCAGTCTGCTTTGAAGTTTCTGAAAAATTCAAAGGAGGATCTGATCGGACAGAAATGCTACTCCGCAATTTATAAAAGAAATTATATCTGTCCTTACTGTCCTCTGCAGAAATACGAGACAAGCTTTGAAAAGCTGGAAAATCTGAATCAGATTCCTGAAAAGGGTCTGAACACTCAGATCCTGTATTCACAGAAATTCGGAAACCAGAATCTGAACCTTCAGTTTTTCCCGATCCAGTCGGATGAACAGCTTTTCATTGAACAGATTCAGGACATTACAAAGTACAGAGAAAAGGAAGAGGAAAATCTGAGGATGAGAAACCTGGCATCTCTCGGCGTCATGGTTTCAGGAGTGGCTCATGAACTTAACAATCCTCTGACAGGAATCAGTCTTACACTGCAGAGTCTGCAGAACAGAATTGAAGACATTGAAAACCTGGACATACAGGAAAGACTGGAACTTCAGTCAAAATACGAACTGATGCAGTCCGATCTTCAGAAGGCCTCTCAGATTGTATCTGAAATTCTGAGTTTTGCAAGACCGGAAAAAAGGAAGATGATCTCTTCAGACATCTTCGATACAATACTCAAGGCAAAGGAAACTGTGGAAAGACTCAATCCTTCACTGTGCAGGAAAGTGAGATGGGAATTCATTAAAGAAAAAGACTATGTATTTTATTTTGATCCGATGAAAATGGAAAGAGTCTTCATCAATCTTTTCAAAAACTCTCTCAAGGCAATCGACTTCAAGGAAGGTGTCATCTCCATTGAAATGAAGGCAAAAGGGAGCTTCTGCCAGATCAGCATAGAGGACAGCGGAGGAGGAATCCCGGATGAAATCATCAACAAGGTATTCGATCCTTTTTTCACCAGCAAGAAGGACAACAGCGGAACAGGTCTCGGGCTTTCCGTCTGTCATTCCATCATCAAGGAGCACAAGGGTTCGATCAGCGTAATGTCCTACAATAAAAAAACCAAGTTCAAGATCAAACTTCCGATGGAGATGCATCCATGAATGAAAGAAAGAAAATACTGGTTGTGGACGACAATAATTCCATCCGGACGGCAATTGCGGACCTGCTTTCAAAAAAATATACCTGCTCGTCTGCAGAAAACTTCGATCATGCTGCAGAGTTCCTGGAAAAGGAGCATTTTGATCTGATCATCACCGACATCAGGATGCCTGGAAAAAGCGGTCTGGATCTGATTGAATATGCCAAGTCAAAAATTACGGATACGCAATATGCATTAATTACAGCGTATGACATTAACGACTATATCCATTTTGCAAAGAACAGGGGCATCTGGAACATCATTCCGAAATATTCCTCTCTGGATCTGAACTATATCACAGTCATGGTGGACAAACTTCTGTACAAGGACATATTCGGACCGGAAAAATATTTTCCCGGGCTTCAGATCATCGACTCGGAAAAGGATTCTCCTTTCCGTCCCGTGCAGGAGAACTGCCTGATCTACAGAACAGTCAGATCTGATGAGGACAGAAACAGACTCTGCGAAAAGGTAGGGAAATTTATGGGTGAGTTCGGTGCACCCGGGTCGATTCATCAGATTCTGGAAGAACTGACTTCAAATGCAATGATCAGGGCACCGAAGGACAGCAAGGGAAATCCTAAATACCAGTATGAACTCCCGTCAAAGGACATTCTGATTGCAGTGGAAAATGTCCGTCTGAACGAAAGCGATTTTTTTGAGCTGGGCTATGGAATGCACAAAGGAAGATTCATCGTTGTCACTAGAGATTTCTTCGGGTCACTCCGAAAGGAAGAAATCATCAAAAGACTGGACAGGCATATTCATGTAGATCCGACCAAAGGTTTTCCAGAAGGACTGACAGACTCTCACGGAAGAGGACTTTTTATCTGCAGGGAGATGACTAACCACATTATATTCAATATAAAAAAAGATATCAGAACGGAAGTGATTGCAGTCATTGAGGCTGCAGGCAGGCAGAACTACAAATCACTTTCCATTTTTGAAATAGACTAAGGAACAAAAAGAACCTTGCCGGCACTCATATTCTTTTCATAGTAATCCAGTCCTTCCTGAAATTCTGAAATTGGAAATTTCCTTGCAATTTTAGTCTTGTAAATTTCAGGATACAGTTTCTGTATTTCTTCAGAGAATTTCAGTATATCCTCTCTTTTTGTATTGTACATCCAGGAAGAAAGCCAGTAGCCTTCCACAGACTTGTTCTGAAAGATGCAGATTCCCGGATTTATCGACATCGGCTCTTCAGAAAGTGCACCGTAGGAAAGCAGTCTCGAACCGTAAGGCATCAGTTCAAATACGGAAGTCGCGAGTTTCCCTCCTACTGCCTCAAACAGATAAACTGCCTCCAGTTTTTTGGACAGTTTAAAAAATTCCCTCTCGAATTTAGGATCGGAAGAATTGAGCACATATTCTTCTCCCAGGGAACGGAGTTCGTCCTCCTGCTCTTTTCTTCTGATGATATTGATGAGAGGAATATTCTTTTTTCTGCAGAGACGCTGAATCATCTTTCCGAGCGCGCTGGCTGCAGCAGTCTGCACAAAAGCCTTTGCACCGAAACTGATTCCTCTCTCCACCATGGAATAGGATGTGAGCGGGTTTACAAACAACATAGATGCATCATCCATATCCATCGAATCGAGAAGAGGAAGGCAGTTCGATTCCGGCACAACTGCTGATTCAGTCCAGGCTCCGTCATTGTTTGCACTTACAAATGCGACCCTTGTGCCGACTGACAGAGACGCCTTGGATTCAGAAACTGTTCCGCTTCCTTCAAATCCTGCTGCGACAGGAAGCTTCTTTTTAATTCCGTACATTCCTTTCAGGAACATAAGATCCGAAGGATTGATTGTGGATGCGTGCACTTTCAGCCTGACTTCACCTTCCTTGAGGAGAGCAGGATCTTTCTCTGCAAGTTTCAGAGAGCTTTTTCCGAGGGAATAATCATTCAGCTGGACATATTTCATAAATGCTCAACTTAACCATTAAGGCTTTCAGTTCAAGCTAAAATAACTTGACCTGACAGTTTCCCGCAAAATCTTGGATGAGGGACTGTCCGACTGTCTCTTCAGGCAGACCAAAACCTGAAACTGTCATTTCGGACAACCAAATAGAAATTCCTCTTCGAACTGGAGATTGAGAATGCTGAAAGTCGAAAGTCTGAGCCGCAAGTTTGCGGACAAAACTGCGGTGAACAATATTTCGTTCACCGTAAAACCCGGAGTAATCACCGGACTGCTCGGGCCGAATGGAGCAGGCAAGACCACAACAATGAGACTTCTCACCGGATACCTGGAACCCACTACGGGATTCATATCGTACAAGGACAGGTCATTAAAGGGAGAAGAACTCCTGAACTTCAAATCCAAACTCGGATATCTGCCTGAATCGGCACCCTTGTATCCGGATATGCTGGTTTCCGAGTATCTGGAATATATGTCCGATGCCAGGAACGTCCCTGCAGATAAAAAGCAGGAACGAATTGCTGAGATGACTGAGATCTGCGAGCTGGCAACACATATCAGTATGCCGATCGGTTTTCTTTCCAAAGGATTCCGTCAGAGAGTGGCACTTGCCGGAACTCTTATTCATGATCCTGAAATCATCATTCTGGATGAGCCCACTTCAGGGCTTGACCCGAATCAGATTGCACATATACGGAACGTGATCAGAAATCTCGGAAAGGAAAAGACGGTGATTCTTTCCACTCATATTCTTCAGGAAGTGGAAGACATATGCGATGAAGTCATCATCATCAGCAGAGGAAACATTGTCGCCAATTCAACTGTGAAAAATCTGCAGTCCGGTTTCAAAGTCTATTTTGCAGCAAAGGCAAAGGAATCTGAAATCAGATCCATTTTCAAGGCTCCCGAGTTTACTGAAATAGAAACACTGAATGAAAAATCGGAAGACGGGTATACCCCGTATCTCATTACGATTACAGAAAACAGACCGGAAAATGTCTTCAAAGTGCTTGCAAACTCACAGTTTTCCGTAAGAGAACTTCGTCCTTACAGAAAATCACTGGAATCCATCTTCGAAGAACTGACAAGAGGCTGAAATGAACAAAAGCATACAGGTCATATTTAAAAAAGAATACAGTACATATATGAATACTCCTATCGGATATGTATTCAGCTCATTTTTTCTGCTCCTGATTTCCTTCCTGTTTTTTTACGGACTGGGCGGAAACTCATTCTGGGATCTGAAAATATCCAGTATGGAAAATTATTTTCTCTGGGTTCCGATCCTGTTCAATATCTTCATCCCTGCAGTCACAATGAGACTCTGGTCGGATGAAGAAAAATCGGGAACACTGGAAACACTTCTGACTCTTCCGATCAGAGACTATGAACTGGTCATTGGGAAATTTCTCTCTGCCTGGAGTTTTCTCATCGTGACTCTTCTCGGCACAGTGCTTGTTCCGATCACAGTTCGAATTCTGGGAGGACTCGACTACGGTCAGGTGTTTGCAGGCTACCTGGGAACCTTTCTTCTGGGCGGAGCCTATATAAGCATGGGTCTTGTGATCTCCTCACTGACCAGGGATCAGATCACTGCATTCATCTCCACGCTTCTTGCCTGTCTTGTAAGTTACCTGCTCGGATACCAGCCCATCCTGCAGTTTTTCGGAAACACAGCAGGAGGATTCTTTGCATTCCTGTCTCTCTCAATGCATTTTGAATCCTTCAGAATGGGAGTATTTGATCCGCGTGACGTTATATTCTTTGCAAGTTTCATCATTCTGATGCTCGGTCTGAATGTAGCCATCATAAGGGGGAAAAGATGATTTCCTTTTTCGACAGACTTGAAAAAAGTTCAAAGTACATTCTCATCCAGTCAGTCATCCTTTTTGTTCTGCTGAATCTTTTCCTTTCAGACTGGAACTGCAGAAAGGATCTTTCCAGAGAAAAGAGGTTTGATCTGACGGAAAGCACTGAAAAGATTATATCCAATCTTCCTGAAAAACTGTATATAGATGCATTCTATTCTAATGATGTCCCCGGAGCACACCAGGCAAGACTGAACCTGGCAAAGGAGATCCTGAAGGAGATAGCCAGCGTAAACAGGAAGAAAGTGGAGCTTCGCTTTTATGATCCTGATTCAAATGAATCTGCAAAGAAAAAGGCCTCAGAGGCAGGAATACGTCCTCTGGAGCTTCAGAAAAGGGAAAGAGGAGCAGCCGAAGTAAAGAGCGCCTATTTCGGCTTCAAGCTCACTCTCGGATCCAAGTCAGAGACTGTTCCTGTAGCCTATCAGGCGGAGGCAATTGAGTTCGAGGTTCTGCGTCTTCTGAAAAAGATGACAAGAAAAGGAAATTCTTCCAGTCTGGGAATCATTTCCGCAAACGGAACACTTTCATGGCCGGATCCGAATCAGGGCGGCCTGCGTCCGGACAAGGATACTTTCAGTGCAGTCATCCATCAGGCACTGGCACCGGACAGCGGACTTCCTGGATCAGTCGAAATCAACAAAGGAGCGGTTCCTGAAGAATTTACGACTCTTCTCTGGGCTGGGGCTCCTGAACTCACTGAAGAAGGGAAATACAATATTGACCAGTTTCTGATGAGAGGAGGAAATCTTCTTATTCTTGCAAAGACAATGGAGTTTCAGATTCAGGGAAGAAGGCAGGCAATGATGATGGGAGGCGGACAGCAAGGGCTGGCATCGGCTCATCCTGAGGCAGCCAAGCTTAGGGCTTTCACTGAAAACTACGGCTTTGAAGTCAGATCGGAAATGATTCTCGAACCGGAAAGTTCACAGGTCACTGATACAATGATTGATATGGAATCGGGTACACTCAACTTTGAACACTATCCCCTCTGGCCGATAGCCGCAATGGAAAAGGGAGGGCTTTCGGAGAAAAACGGATTTACGAAAAACTCCAGCGCAGTTCTTCTGCCCTGGGTTTCCGGGATAGACATCAAAAAGGAAAAACAGCCTGACGCGGCGTACAACGTCATAATCCAGTCAACGAGGGATGCAGACAGACGTGCAGACTATCTGACCGTAGGCGAAAACCAGGCTGCCAAAATGCAGATCAAGCCGAACGGAAGCAATATTCCTCTTGGCCTGCATATCGAGGGAGTCTTAAGATCTGCATTTAAAAGGGAAAATATTCCTGCAGGTGCAAACAGTGCTCTGTTCAGGGAAAAAACAGATCAGGGAAAGAAATCTCAGATAGTGGTCATCGGAACTCCGTATCTGATTTCCGATATTCTTCTGAAAAATCAGACTCAGGAAACATTTGTAAAAACGAATATTCCTTTCTTTCTGAATCTGGTGGACATACTTTCAGGAGACACTGATCTTCTGGCTGCACGAAGCAGAAGCAGCTACATACAGAATATCAAGCCTGTTTCCAAGTTTTCCCAGTTTGTATACAGTTTTATAAATATTCTCCTGATTCCGCTGCTTGCGGGAATTTACGCATTCTGGAGAATCAAGAAAAGAAACAAGGGAGAGAAAGCATGAAACTGAAATGGATTTCGGAACACAAGGCATTCAGTCTTACGGCAGCCAATCTGATTCTCATCCTGCTGCTTTTTTTCACTAAGGACCCCTTCAGTCTGTTTTCGAGGACATACGACAGGGCAGAAAATTTCTTCAAGATTTCGGAAAAAGACGTTCAGAAAATCAGGCTGGCCAAGCCCGATTTTCCTGACTATGAAAAGGAAATCAGCAGAGACGGAATGAACTGGGAACTCAAGGTCAAGTCAGGGAAAAAATTCCGTGCCGATTCAGAAAAGACAGAAACTCTTTTAAAATCACTCCTCGGTGCAAAAAAATTCACAGTTATAACTTCTTCCAAGGAAAAGGGAGCCGAATTTGGAGTGACCGGCGGTGAAGCAATTGAGGCAGAACTTTTTGACAAGGCAGGGTCTCTGGGAAAAATTACGGTCGGGACTGCAGGAGGAGGCGGAAGTTTCACTCATATAAAATGGAACGGCGGAGATGAAATCTATCTAGTGGAAGACAATCTGAAGGCTGCTGCAGGAAGAGGAGCAGACGATTTCTTTTTTGATAAAAAAATATCTCCCTCCGGACTCACTTCTTCTGATATCATTACGGTTTCATTAAAAGACTCAAGTGCTCTGAAAAGAGATTTCGAAGTTCAGAAAGCAGAAAAAGACTGGACTGCAGTAAAACCTGCGACAGGACCGATTTCTTCAGAGGAAATCAGCTCTCTTCTCTCGCGGCTTTCTTCCCTGAGCGCGGATGAAGTCATTTCCGATGAAAAAAAGATTCCTGAACTCGACAAAAAAGATTCAGTGGAAATCCGCTTCAGCTTCAAAAAAGGCGCTGAATCCGGTTCAGTTGTTCTGAATGTTCTGGGAAAGGATACAAAGGGGAATCATTATTATGCAGTAAAAAATAATGAACCTACTGTATACCGTATGTCTGAATATTCACTGAAGCAGATCCTGGAATTCAAACCGGGCGCAAAACCGGCAAAACAGTAAGCAGAAAGTTTCTGTACGATGTCCGATCTGAAAAGCTTCTTTCATTCTGAAAAAATAAAGGAATTCATTCCTGATTTTGAAAGAAGAAAGGAGCAGGAAGATCTTTCTCTGAATGCTGCCAAGGCATTCAGAGAAAACAGATTTCTGATTGCAGAGGCAGGCACTGGGACGGGAAAGAGTCTTGCCTATCTTTTCCCTGCGGCTGAAATCGCCCTCGAAAATGACTGCACTGTGGTCATTTCCACTGAAACAATAGCACTCCAGAACCAGCTTCTTCAGAAGGATATACCTATCGTAAAATCCGTACTGGGAAAAAATCTCAGGGCAATGCAGGCTCTCGGAGCATCCAATTATGTATGCAAGAGAAAGATGAACAATGTAATTTCAAGAGGAGATTTTCCCCCTGAAATGAACCCTCACCTGAAAGACTTTTATGCCTGGGAAAGAGAGACCGTGTCAGGAATCAAATCGGAATACAAGGGGTTTGCACTTCCTGAGTTCTGGAATAAAATCACGAGGGATCCTGAAAGCTGCATGGGAAGACACTGTCCCAATTTTTCCGCATCCTACTATTTCCTCGAAAAGGAAAAATGGAAAACTTCTCATATACTGATTGTAAATCATCATCTTCTTGCAGCGCATATTACCGGAGAAGGAAAACTTCTTCCCGAATTCAGATACCTGGTCATAGACGAGGCACACAGTTTCGGAGACATACTGGGAAGATCAATGATGCAGAAAACGGGATACGAAGAAATACAGAATATCCTGTCCAGAGTATCGGGAACGGAAAAGAAACCCGGTCTGAAGGAAAAATACCCGGCTCTGTTCAACGAAAAGCTTTCTGATCTGGTGAAAAAATCCAGAAAGGAATCAGAGGACTATTTTTCATTTCTTCAGTCGAGTGTGCCACTTCTGTTTTCGGCAAAAAGAATGACGGCACCTCCGGAAGCAGACAGTGTCGATCTGGAAAAATCCCTTCTGCAGGTTGCGTCGGTACTGGACAAGACGTCGGGCAGACTGAAGGAGGATTCCGAATCCCAGGAAGACAAGGAGATCCTGCTTGAACTGAATTCTCTCATCACTGCCCTGGACGGGAACGCTAAGATTCTGCATTCATTCACTGAATTTAAAAGCAGAAATACCGTATTCTGGCTGGATGTTCCGAGAGAAGGCGCAAAAAACAGTTTTTATGAAATCTATATGCAGCCTCTGGAATATGAGACTCAGCTGAAGGAAAAACTTTTTTCTGAACTGAACAGTGTCATTTTTACATCTGCAACAATCAGTTCAGGCAGTTCAGATTTCAGTTATTTTGAACGGCAGCTGGGTATAGAGGAACCGATGAAAGTTTCGTACCCGTCTCCTTTTCCTTACAAAAAAAACTGCATCATCTATCTTCCGAAGACGCTCAGAGATCCAGGTGAAGACAATGAAGGTTATCATGATGATCTGGCAAAACTCATTCCTTATCTGCTGGATCTGACGTCGGGCGGGGCATTTGTACTCTTTACTGCAAATTCTTCTCTCAAGAAAGTACTCGAAAAAATTGAACCGGATCTTCCCTATCCTGTATTCTCACAGCTGAAGCTTGGCGCGGAAAAAGCAAAAAACGCATTCCTGGAAACGGAAAATTCTGTTCTTTTCGGAGTTTCGAGTTTCTGGCAGGGAGTGGATGTGAAGGGAGACAGACTGCGTTCAGTAATCCTCTGCAGGATACCCTTTCAGCCTCCGGGAGATCCTGTAACTGAAGCAATGATAGAAGGAATCAGAAAGAAAAACGGAAATCCATTCTTTGACTTTCAGCTTCCGTATGCAGTTCTTTCGATGAAGCAGGGATTCGGAAGACTGATACGTTCAAAAACCGACAAGGGAATAGTATCCATTCTCGATCCCAGAATCCTGACGAAAGGATACGGAAGAAACATTATCGGAGCCCTCCCTGAAAGCAGGATGGCCTATTCCTTCAAGGAATTGAAATCCATGTACTCGGAATTCCGATTCGAAAAATATTGAGCAGGAAATCCCCTTCCTCGAAAAAACATCTTAATTTCACTTGTGTAAAATTCGAGTAAAATAATTCTGAACGTATGTTGATTACACAGAACAAAGTTGTTACGATAGATTATACTCTGAAGGATGAGGACGGAGAAGTCATTGATTCGTCTGTCGGTTCAGAACCGCTGATGTTTCTTTTCGGAGCAGGAAATATTATTTCAGGTCTGGAAAAGGCACTGGAAGGCAAAAAAGAAGGTGAGGCTGTACAGGTTTCGGTCAAGCCGGAAGAAGGTTACGGTCTTTACAGAGACGAACTCGTTCAGGAAGTTGCGCTGGATATGTTTGAATCGGGAGTCACAGTGGTTCCAGGGATGCAGTTTCAGGCAGAACAGCCGGAAGGTGTAGTCATTTTTACAGTTCTTTCAGTAGGTGACAAATCTGCTGTTCTGGACGGGAACCATCCCCTTGCCGGATCAGTCCTGAACTTTGATGTAAAAGTTCTGGGGATCAGAGATGCAACAAAAACTGAGCTGGATCATGGACATGTTCATGCACCGGGACACCATCATCATTAAGGAATCATTATGCTGAGAAAAATAATCGCATTTTTACTTGTTTTCCTTTTCCTGTTCAGCGATGCTGATGCAAAATCCAGAAAGAAAAAAAATGTAAAGCATAATTCTTCTTCAAAGCATCATTCAAAATTCAAATCTCATAAGAAAAAAACCAAGAAAGGAAAATCTTCCAAAAAGAAAAGGAAGAAAAAATCCGGAAAGAATCTGAACATTGTGAAGGAATCTTCTGCAAAGCTGAATACTGACGGTCAGGGATATGTGTACGATTACGAAAAACAGATCAAAGCGGTGCTTAAGTCTGCAGAATCTGCTTCTGATCCTGAGGATAAGGCGGAGCTTTATTCTCAGGCAGCTGTAAGTTATCAGTATACTTATAAACCTGAGCTCTATTCCAAGGCAGTGTCGTATGCTGCCAGGGCTATTTCTCTGACTTCAGACAATGAAAAAAAAGCAAGATACTATTCCATTCTCGGTTCGATTTATACAGTCATGCGGCCCGCAGATACTGCAACAGCCAAAAAGAGCTATCTGAAGGCGATTGAACTTACGAATGACAGAGCAAGCAAGGCGCAGTACTATTCACTTCTTGCTGCAGTTTACCAATACAAGGAAATTCCTGCATATTCAGAAGTGGAAAAATACAATGTAATGGCTGCTGAAATTTCTGAATCGTCAGCAGAAAGGGCAAACTACTATGCAGCCGCTGCAGGAATTTATTACAGCAGGAACAGAGAAAAGAGCCTGAAATATTACACTCTTGCCCTGAATTCGGTTCAGGATGCAGAAACAAAGTCGTATTATTATTCGACTATTGCTGAAATGTACATGAATTCTTACGGTGAAATGAATGAGAAGGATCTGAACACAGGAATCAGTTATATGCAGAAAGCTGTGGATACATCCTCGTCTCCTGCAAATAAGGCTTCTTACTTAAGCCGAATTTCATTTGCCTGCAGAAATCTTCCTGTTCCCAACTATGAGGATGCAGTAAAGTATCTTGAAAATGCAGTTCAAGTCTCCGAAACCTCGACTGACAAAGCGACGTATTATGGAATGATTGCAACTGTCTATGCGGAAATGGAACCGGCAGAAAATGCAAAAGCTCTTCAATATCTCGAAAAGGCAGTTTCATCTGCACCAGGTCATTACTCTGCACCGCAGTGGAAAGAAATGATCAGCAGTCTGAAAAAAAGATAATCACTTTTTCATTATAATAAAATACGAGGCCGCAGAAGGCCTCTTCTGTTTTTTTATCAGTCCTACGACATTACAGTCGTCAGTCCCCCGTCCACAGTAATTACCTGACCAGTCATATATGAAGATGCTCCTGAGGCAAGAAAAATGGCGGCTCCGGAAATGTCCTCCGGACTCCCCAGTCTTTTCATAGGGATTCCCTGAGACACCTTTTCAAATACATTCTGCTTGTCCTTGATCATCTTGTTCATATCGGTATCAATGAATCCCGGGCAGATTGCATTCAGCCTGAAATTATTGTTGATCCATTCTGCAGCAAGCGCTCTTGTCAGCTGAATCGCAGCGCCTTTGGTGCCTGAGTAGACTGAGGCAAGAGAGTAGCCCACCAGTCCGAGAACGGATGAAATATTGATGATGTTTCCTCCGATCAGCTTATGTGTCTTGTAGTATGCCTGGCATGCACGGAACATTCCCGTAAAGTTGGTATCAATGATTTTATACATTTCATCGTCCTTCATTGCAGATGCAGGCGTATTCGATGCAATTCCTGCATTATTGATCAGACAGTCGAGTCTTCCATGGCTTTTTTTGATTTCTTCAATGACGGGAAGAATTGTGCCTGCCTTGCTGATATCAGCCGCTCTTCCGTATATTTTTTCTCCCTTCATCCATTCTACAGTCTCTTCTCTGCTTCCCGTTCCGTAAACGACTGCCCCTGCATCTCTGAATGCAAGAGCCATGGATTTTCCGATTCCCCTGCTGGCCCCTGTTATGAGCACAGTCTTTCCGCTGACATCAAATAAATTCATTTCACTCTCCTGTCTCTTTCTGAAAAATATCCTTCCAGCCCAGATATTCCAATAATTTCTTCCTGTCTTTTCTAATTTCCCTGCTTCCTGTGACAACCGAAATCTCTTCAGCTCTCCTGCATCCTGATTCCGGCTTTTCCTTCTGAATGCTCATTTCCCTGGAAATTCCCAGATTGCCGAATTCATCCATTATGAGTATTCTGAATTTCTTCTGCAATGGAATCTGCATTCTGAATTCTGCTTTTTTTTCCTTGATGGAATGAGAAGTCTTAAAATCGGATCCGATCAGGACAGCCGAGTATGGAGGATTTTCCGAAATAATATTTCCTTCGATGCAGAAGGTATTCTGCTCGGGAGTTCCGAATACCCAGTGAGTCAGTTCATCCGCTCCGGAAAACAATCTGAATTTTTTTTCCTCAGTTTCAATGATTTCATCATTTCCTTTTTCCACCCACCCTCTTCCTTCTATAAACTTGTATACTGTCATTTTTTTTTCATGATTTGCATACAGGGGCAGCCTGATTCTGATCCGTGCTCCCTTTTTCAGTTTCAGTATTCTTCTGTAATAAGAAGCAGATACAGAAACAGCACCTGAAGATTCAATGAATTCAGGTCTGTCTGAAGTTCTCTGAAGCAGATCAAGTCCTGAAGAAAGCAGATCCAGATCATTCAGAATCTCTGTGAGTGAAAAAATGACAAGATCGCTTTGTCTGTAAATATAAGGCAGAGTGAATGAATCGGCCGGAATGAAAATTTCTGTACCGAATCTTCCCTTCACCGTATTATCCATACCGGGGTGTATCTGAAATTCCTGAACATCTGCCTGAAATGGAGTGAGATACGGCGGGATACGGGATATTCGATTCAAAGGAGAAAACTCAGGCTCTGACTTCCTTCTGCCCATTGCATCGATATCCCATTTTTCTTCCATCCTGAGAAGTTCATCATAGTCAATCATCTGAGAACTGATCGGAAAGCTGAATAGAATAAATGCAGCAGCAATAAGGATTCCCAGCCTTTTCAGTTTATGCATATACACTGCAGTCATACTGATTAGACTGATCCGGCGGAAAAACTCAGTTTTAATGGACGTACAGATGTCAATTCCAGTCTTTTTTGATTTCTTCCTCTGATTTTCCAGAGATCTTTGAAGAGACAGAAAGAGCTGCTCTGGCTCCAGCCTCAAGGAGGGGGATTCCGAACATGGAATAAGAACCGCCGAACCATATTCTCCTCCCCTTATCATTCTGAATCTTTTCCAGATCAGCTACAGCCTTCACTGTATCCAGATCCACAGTGGGCCTTTCAAACCTCGCTGTCTTCAGAATAAAGGATTGATCAGGTACTGTGTGCGGGTTCCAGGTCTGGTAAATTTCAGTCCCGCTGCATTCAGGAATGATTCTGGAAAGATCCAGAGTCACTTCAGGCTTGTCCGTTCCCTTCTGTATTCTGAACAGAAGTGAGACGTCTTTTTTGGAAAAATAGGATCGGTCACGGTGAAGTATCACATCACTGGACTCATACTTGAATTTGGATAAAATATTTTTCTCAACGGAAAGTGACTTATCCAGAACTTTTTCCGCCTGATTTGCCTGAGTAGTTACAATGACATGATCAAATTTTTCAGAGCCTGCGTCGGTCTCTACGACAGGACGACCGCCGTCCAGACGGATGCAACGGATTTCTGTACCCAATCTGACATTTTTTACTGAATTAGAAAGCCTTTTTACAATGTCAGGCGTGCCGAATTCTGCAGTCTCCTGGGGAGTATATCCGTATCCGCGACTGTGATACCCTATAATGGTTTCAGCAGGATAATTTCCTACAGTCTCAGTTCTGCAAGTATTCACGAGTGCAAATGTGGGAAGAAGAAATTCATAAATGAATTCAGATGAATAGGAATTTTTTTTCAGAAAATTCAGTATGGAAACAGGCTCTTTCTCCTGCTGGAAATCCTTTCTGGAGTTTGTATAAAAGCGAATCAGATCCTTGAAAATTCGGATCCCTTTTCTGTTTCGAAATGAATCAATTGTAGGAAGTCCGAGTGTGCTTCCAATAAAGCTTCTGGCACGGAACCCGAAAACAGTTTCTTTGTCTGATTCCACTCGAAAAGAGTAGTCCACCTTTCTTGTTCTGATGCCTGCTGATCTGTATATGTCAAAAATCAGAGGATAGTAGTCTTTTTTTACTGTTCTGAAAGGAATGTCAAATTCCAGATCGGTATTCCCTGCCTGGAACCTTGTTCCGAATGCCGCCATTCCGAGAACACTGTGCTTTTCAAACAGTGTAACGGGAAAATACCTTGAGAGAATCCAGGCACTCGAAAGCCCTGTGATTCCTGTTCCAATTACTGCAATCATGATTTCTCCTCTTTTTTTGTGCGCTTAATTTTAACTTTCTTCAGTGCCGATTTCAGTCTTTCCATAACCGGTTCTGCCTTTGATCGGATCACAGCAGCTCTCCCGAAGAACGGTTCCATCTTTTTCATTATTTTAGCATGATAAGGAGATATTTTTTCCCTAATTCTGTTTCTGATTTTTTTATATAACTTTCCGGCTGCAGTGTTCCCGGGATGAATGTCCGTTCTTGTAAGCATAAAGTAGAATCCTGCAGAGAGAGCGAGAACATTTGCAATCCAGGGACCGACAAAATAAGGGAGCTGGTTTTTCAGAGAGAAACCGCTGCAGATGATCATCACAGCATAATATGTAAACAGTACAACAATGGCAACAGTGAAACTCATTCCTTTTCCGGAACGTTTCACTACGAGTCCAAGAGGGAATGAAAGAAAGAAAAAAATCATGCAGGAAACAGGAGAAGCGATCCTCTTGTGAATTTCCACTCCGAACGCGGCAAGAACCCGGTGAGTGTCCTTGAGAAGACTTTTCAGCTGAGTCACAATGGCAAACCTGTTGTTCAGTTCATCTGCAGGGATGGATTTGTCCGCAAATCCCTGAACAAGTTCAAGTTCCATTCTCGTAATGAAATCCTTGAAGTCTTTCACTCCCTTGATTTTGATATTGTTCTCTTTCAGAATTTCCAGGCCGGGAATTTCCTCTATTCCTTCCGTTTCAATGCTCTTCTTGATTTTAATGAGTTCAGGAAAGGAAAATGTTTCCGGCTTGATATTGAATCCGAGCACTTTCTTTTCCTTGTCAGACGGAACATTGTAGTCCATTTCTCCGTCCATAAAATTTGTAATTGTAAACCCGTCTTTTTTTTCATTCCACTCGATTGCAAATCCTTCCTTCAGACGGATACCCTTTTCATACTCTCCCTTTGAATTGATCTTCTCTACAGTAAAGCCCTTCCTGGCAGAAATGATCTGTGTAATTCGGGAACCGCCCATAGTAATCATCACACCGTTGTGAACAAGATAGTCGCTTCCGCCCGGAAAAATTTCCCACTCACGAATCTGGATATTTTTCATCTCTCCTGTATCCCGATTCAGTCCCTCTGTGTACATAGTCTTTGCTTTTTCCTCAAAATTGTCCTTGACCTGACTTCCGCTGAACTGCCCAGGAGTCACTGCAAGCATTGGATTGTAAGTCAAAATCCAGTTGTTGAACTCATTCATTTTCCTTGCATTTTCAGGACCCAGATAAAAATTCATGTACCCTACAGTGAGAGTTGCAAGAAAACCGAATATTAGGAAATTTGAATATATCTTTGAGAAGCTGATTCCTGCAGATCTCATTGCAGTGACTTCAGAATCGCTCGAAAGCCTTCCTGCAGCCATGATCCCGCCCATCAGACATGCCATTGGAATCGTTGCAGGAAGTGTGTTTCCGAGAAGATATCCGAAATAATCCAGAAGTCGGAAAAAATCGACTCCTTTCCCGACGAACAGCCCTATCATCTTCTGAATGGCCATTGCCATATATATGAATGTAAAAAAGAAAAGTGCAGTGAGAAAAGGACCTACAATTTCGAGAAGCACATATCTGTTCAGTACAGGAATCCTTTTCCAAGGATTCCATCTTCTGACATCGGTATGCACTCTGAATCCCGGTGGAAGATCCGCCTTTGAACTCAGTCGGACAGTGCGCAGATCCTGTTTCTTTGTTTCACTCAAACAGGCTTTCCTTTCAGAGTGGCGCTTGTGGAAGAAAGGATTTCCACATTTACGAACTTTCCGATCATCTCAGATGAATTCATATTTTCTGCGATTGGAAATACTGTCATTCTTCCTGACTCAGTTCTGCCTGAAAGTTCTCTCTCCGATTTACGTGATCTGCCCTCTACCAGCACTTCGTACACCCTGCCCTGCTTCTCCCTGTTGTTTTCTGCAGAAATCGATGTCTGCAGTTCAACAAGCCTTGTCAGTCTTTCAGACTTTACTTCCTCAGGCACATCATCGGGAAACTTTTTCTGGGCCATTGTTCCTTCTCTTTCTGAATACTTGAACATGAAGGCCATATCAAACTTCACCCGTCTTACAACGTCGAGCGTATCCTCAAACTGTACGTCTGTCTCTCCTGGAAAACCCGTAATGATGTCAGTAGTCAGACCGACGTCAGGAACTTTTTTTCTGATCTCTTCTGCCAGTGAAAGAAACTCTTCCTTGCTGTAGTCTCTTTTCATTCTTTCGAGAACCTCAGTGTTTCCCGCCTGAAGAGGAAGATGTATCTGGGAACAGAATCTTTTTTCACCCGCCATCAGTGAAAGAAGATGCGGAGGAAAATCCTTAGGATGAGGAGAAGTAAAACGGATTCTCTCTATCGATGTTTCCTTCAGTATTTTTTCTACAAGACCTGCAAAATCAGTCCCTTCAAATTTGTAGGAGTTTACATTCTGTCCAAGGAGAGTCACCTGTCTTACTCCGAGAGACTGAAGATTTTTCACTTCATCCGTAATCGATTCAAATGATCTGCTTCTTTCTCTTCCTCTTGTGTAGGGAACAACACAGAAAGTACAGAAATTATTGCATCCTCTCATTATCGTGACAAATGCAGAAATCCCGTCGATCACTCTAGGTTCAATTTCGTCATAGGTTTCTATCTTGGAAAGTCTTGTCAGATTCTGCTTTCCTTCTCCGCTTCTGATTTTTTCAATCAGTTCAGGGAGCTGTCTGTAATTATCCGGTCCGACGACAAGGTCAAGAGGAAGTTCTTCATGAAAAAGGTCATCCCCCAAATTCTGAGCCATGCATCCAAGCACTCCAATCACGAGTTTTGGATTTCTTTTTTTCAGATAACCCAGACTCTGAAGTCTCGAATAAATCTTTGCATGGGCATTTTCGCGGACGGCACAGGTATTCAGAAAAATGACATCCGAAGACTCAGGCCTGTCCGAAAGAGAATAACTGGACTTTTTCATTAAATGCGAAACCAGGCCGCTGTCATATTCATTCATCTGACACCCGTAGGTTTCAATATACACATTGCCTGTCTGAATTTCCGGATTTGTATGCATAATTCAGAAATTTCACCGGTGCCAATGATGTAAAGGTTAATTTGAACTGTTTTTTAAAGCCTTATTCGTCATACAAAGATCAGAAAAAAGGATTATTCCGGTTTCGAACGGATATCCTGATACTGAATTTCGAATTTTCCTGAATACAATCCTCTTTTAGAGAGGTCGGAAAATTTTGACGTAAAAACAAGGACAGTTTCCTGATCTTTAATAATGGTCAGTCTGGGACATCTGAGAGATTCATTCACACCATACTGGTTTCTTTCCATTTCAGCCTCCGAAAAATATTTATTAAAATGTGATCCGCAGTTCTTTTCATTGTAAGGCTGCAAGGTATTCAGAATTGCAAAAAAATCTCTGTCATCAGAGTAATAGCCGAAAAGCGCCATCCTGCCGGAGCTTGCATAAAAAGAAGCATAGTATTTTCCGGGAGACATAGGGATTGAAAATTCCGATTCATAAGCAGGTGCAGTATAACTGTATTCAATATTATCAAGTACAAGAGGCGCAATCAGGTGTCTGTATGGAATAATCACAGGACCAATTCCGTCTGCAGTCCACTGGTATCTCCTGACTGGAAATTTTTTCGAAACACTGAAAATCATTCTGCCTGAAACATCCGAAGTTTCTGTTTCCGGCCGAAACCTTACGGTCAGGACTCCATATCCCTCACTGACCTTGACTGATTCAGATGAATTGTTCATTCTGTAAATGGGATTAAAGTTCAGGCACATCAAATGCATACTCATTAATGATATCAAGAATACTTTTACTGAGTATTTCATTTTATCTTCTCTGCAAAGACACGCTGAATTTTTCTGTCTGACTGCCTTCCAGTCGATGCAATGAAAGAATCTGAATCTCTCCCTCGGTAAAACCGAGAGGCGGACAGCGGTGAGTTTCAAACGGAGTCTGAATCTGGGCGGGATCTGCAGATACAGAAACGGTCTCACATTCCTTCTTTTCATAATGGAGAATATCACCTGAATGTCGGTTTTCGGTAAAATAACCGATCATAACAAAAAATTTTCCTTCAGATGAAAGTGAACCGTAATACTGCCCGGAAAGAATATGAAGCACTGTATCCAGATGACTCGTCTGAGAATGCAGACTGTAATCAATTTTTTCTGAAATTAAAGGAGGATCAGGATACTTATAAAGAAAGTATTTCTCCCACTGATAAGAGTATTTTGTTTCTGGAAAATCAGAAGACAGCTTCAAATCAAACCGAATAGGAAATGTCCTGTTTTCATCAAGCTCGAACCTCAGTTTCAGTACAGAATATTTCCTATCCGGAAGCTTATAACTGAATCTGTAAACAGGACTGCAGAAAGTAAAAAAAGAAAGAACTGCTGAATACAATATGCATTCAATAAATTTTCGGGATAGTTCTGCATGCATCAAGCTGATGAGGACATCAGGTCTGAATTTTTGACTTATCATACTTTTTAGGAAAATTTTCCATCAGGAATTTGTCACAGAAAAAACACTGCAATGAAGACTTTTTCCAATCAAGTGTCTCCTGTCAAAGGTAATTTCTAAAGTCAGAGGGCTGAAAATCTCAGGACATCACTGAATCTTCAGAAAAAATAAATGAAAAAAAAGATTTATTCAGTTGTATTTTATTGAGGTACTGTAACTTTTAACAGCGATAATCAGATTAACGACAGAGAGGTGGCTTTATGAAATTTGCCATGATTTCAGACCTTCATGGTAATTCATATGCAGTAGAAAAGACAATTGAAGATATTAAAAGTCGCGCCGTAGATCAGATTATCTGTCTCGGTGACGTAGCAACTCTGGGTCCCGATCCAAAGGGCGTAATCCAGCTGCTTCAATCGATAAATTGTCCATGCATAGAAGGGAATCATGACGAGTTTATGTACAATCCTCAGGCCCTTCTTGAATACAGAACTGTTTCCTTTATTATTGATTCTGTCAACGCAACCAGGGAATCACTTTCTGAAAGCGAAATTGAGTATCTTAAAGGATACAAGAAAAGCCTGGAGTACACCGTAGGAAACAAGAAAGTCCTGTTTTATCACGGGACGCCGACTTCCAATACCTTCAATCTGCTTCCTGACACAC
>DAORDI010000039.1:0-28376 GCA_035345895.1 Leptospiraceae bacterium | reverse complement strand
TTCCTCATCGAAGACATTTACAATGACTGCTGATTTTGCAATCTCTCCTGCTTCGTCTGCAATGAACCGATACAGTTCAGGTTCAGTATAAATCTCAAGGAATCTGTTTGAGGTGAGCGAAAGATGCATAATATCATCAGTATATTTCTTTTCTGCATCCTCCTTTTCCTTTCTTTCGGTGACATCTCTGAACACAAGTATTGCACCTTCCAGCTTTTCGTTGATAAAGACAGGAGTTGAGGTGTAATCGGTATAAAAATGACTCCCGTCCTTTCTCCAGAAAATGTCAAAGCTGATATGGAAAGGCTTGCCTTCAGTGTATGTGACATTTGGAGGAAAATTTTCCTCTTCGTAAGTATTGCCTGCAAGATCCGTATGATGAACTTTTGCGAGGAAAAACTCTCCGACCAGTTCTTCTCTTTCCATTCCGAGAAGTCCGCAGCCTTCAGGGTTGATGTATTCCAG
Source organism: Leptospiraceae bacterium (assembly GCA_035345895.1). Taxonomy (GTDB): domain Bacteria; phylum Spirochaetota; class Leptospiria; order Leptospirales; family Leptospiraceae; genus DAORDI01. Next base: position 27,911 of record DAORDI010000039.1, on the reverse strand, counting down.
GAAACCTTCAGTGTTCAGAAAAATGATTCCTTCGCCTGTATGTTTCAGAACATTTTCATTGATGATTCTCTGTTTTTCTTTTTCGCGATTTCTTCTTTCTTCTTCAGTTACGTCCTTGAGTATAACCAGAAAACAGGGATGTCCTTTCCATTCTGCCTTTACATATCTGGCTTCAAAATGAATATCTCCTTCAATCATGAAACGGAATGGGATTCCGAGTTTTCTGGCTTCCGGAGGAACAGGAAGAATGATTCTACTGCCGAGAATAAAGTCATCCCTGAATCCAGATTTAATAATGTTCTTTGCATTCTGATTAATGAACTGAATTTTTTCTTCTGAGTCAGTGAGAAATATTCCCGCATCTTCGCGATCCAGGTTCTTTTGTATAAATTCTTCGCTGAGAAGGAGAAAATTCTTGTCCGAAATTTTCCTGTTCATCAGGACTGTGCCGCCGGCAAAGGCAAGAAGAGTAGGAAAAAAAAACTGATAGAATCCGGTTTTGGGAAGAATCAGTGAGGATGCGATCAGGTTTCCAGCAACGGAAAAAAATGCATAGAAGAACAGAATCTTTGCATCAGTGATGCTCGAAATTGTAATGAAAAAGACCAGATAGGCTGAGGCGGTGTAGTCAAGACTGTATGAACTTGTATAACATCTGTATATGCTGTGGTACGTGACGGAAAAAAGAAAAATCAGACCGAAAGGCACACTGAGTTTTCGGACTGATTCTGACTTTGATTCGATTGAAAAAGAAATAATGAAAGCGATAATGCCGAAAAGAAATCTTTCTGCAAATTCTCCCGGGCCTGTGACTTCCTGAGGCTTTAAAACCCAGAGAAGGGGATACACAACTCCCAGTATCTGCAGAGTCAGTTTCATTTCAGATTTGGACGCCTTTTTTCTTTCAGTGCTCTCATTGCTTCCAGAAGATTTTCGCTGACTACCGAAATATGCATCCAGTCGAGTGAGTTTTTCATATGTGCTTCAAATTCAAAAAGGGATTTCCTGTTGATATTCTGCTTCGTATATCTGACTCCGCTCATAGGCAGTCTCAGCAGTGTTTCCAGTTTTTTCATTGTCAGTTTTCTGAGTCCTTCCCTGTCGTCGGCTGTTTCGTCAATCAGACCGACTTCTTTTGCTTCTTTTCCCTTGTATGTGGAAGCTTCCAGACACACTTCTCTGACTTTACCGGGAGGAACAAGTTCCATTACACGTGTCACGAACATTCCGGGAAGAGGGAGTCCGACCATTACCTCAGTAAATCCGATTCTGCATCCGCTGTTCAGCATATATTTATAGTCTCCAGCTGTAGTAATGACTGCTCCGCCTCCCATTGCATGGCCTGTCACTTCGGTGATAATAGGTTTGTCAAACTGCAGAATTCTTCCGAAGAGAAGCACTATCCCCCCCACAGCCTCGGGCAGTTCTTCTCTGCTGGTGTTCAGAAGGGTTTCAGCATCAAGTCCGTTGCAGAAAAATTTAGGATTCTCTGAGCTGAAAACGACCGCTTTTATCTGATCATTCTTTTTGATTTCATCAAGGATGTCGCCGAGCTCTTTCATATTTGCACGGGTCAGTGAATTCTGATCATTGGTCTGAAAATTAATAAGGTTGGCTGTTCCGCCGGACACTCTGATTTCTTCGATCTTATAGTTCATATTTCTATTATCGAAAAAAAATATCAGGTGTCATCTGCTTTTTTTGAATCTTAAAAAGGAAATATAAATCAGTTTTTTCCGAAGACGCTTTTTCTGGAAACATTGATTTTTGCCTGACAGATTCTTCGAAGATCAGTCATTTTCTCCAGATGATAATTCAGAATAGGATCCTTGTCCAGAAATTTTTCCAGCTCAAGTATTGAGTTTCTGATATAGATCATATCTTCTATATCATATATTTTCCCTGAAAGTATCAGTTTTTTTACTACATCAAATTCGTATTTGCGGAAATGAATTCTGATCAGAAACTTTACAGAGAACTGTCTGACAGCCTTTGCCCATTTTGAATTCGGTTCTTTGAGATTTTTATAGTCATTTCTCATTGATCCTGCATCATACCCGGTCTTTGAATCCGCATACGCCGCATCTTCTTCCTCGCGGTAGAGTTTGTAAAGTTTTTCCTTCTTCCAGGATTCAGTAAACTCAAATGCATTCGAGCTGACCTGCTTGATGTACTCTTCAACCATATGGGATTCGTTCAATGCTCTTCCCAGATTTGTATTATTGTATTCCTTTGCCCTGGGATAAAGCTCCCGCAGAATCTGAAAGCCCGTTTTCTTTTTATAGAAAGTGCTTTCATATACCTGAGTAAGTCTGGATTCGGTATAGTGTTTCAGTTCATTCAGTACGCTGATTTCGGAAAACACATATCCGTCCACTGCCTGAACGAAAAGAGTAGGGTCGGCACTTACAATATTAAAAATGAAAATATAATGCGTTTCTCTCAGCTGTTCCAGATAATATCTGATTTCATCGGAAGTTTTATTGAAGGTCGATGCGCATCTTTTAATAAAGAATTCTGAAGTAGGTATCCTGTCCTTTCCTCTGAGGTTTTCCTCCTTGATCAGATTTGCAATTTCATTTACAATTTTGATTGAGGCCGAAAGCATTTCTGTCAGCCTCTCGGATGAAATTTTTTGTGTACTTCCTTCAGAGTCCTGTTGGCCATCTGTGTGTATATCTGGGTTGTGGATATGTCAATATGTCCGAGCAGTTCCTGAACTGATCTTAAATCTGCATGATTTTCCAGAAGATGAGTTGCAAACGAGTGCCGGAGTGTATGAGGAGTGACTTTCTTTTTTATGCCTGTTCTTTTAATATAAATATTCAAGAGTCTCCAGACAGATTTTCTGTTGATATAAGAGCCTTTTTTGGAAATGAAAAGGTAATCACAGCTTCTGGCCTTGAGGATGAAAGGCCTGCTTTTTTCGAGATAGGCATTTATTATGGCAAGCGCTTTTTCTCCGAAGGGGACGAGACGTTCCTTGCTTCCCTTTCCTGCGATAGTGAGAGTCATTCCTTCCCTGTCGAGATCTTCCAGTTTAAGATTGCAGGCTTCTGAAATTCTCAGTCCGGAAGAGTAAAGAAGTTCAAAAATACACTTGTCTCTCAGTTCATAAATATTGTCTTCACGGATCAAATTGAAAAGTTCATCTATTTCTGCAACAGTGAGATGATCCGGAATTTCCCGCATCACTTCAGGAGTTCCGATCTTTTCTGACGGATTCAGTTCTACCTGCTTTTCATCCTTCAGATACTTAAAAAACTGACGGATGGCAACCACTTCTCTTGCCAGGGTTTTCGAGGATATTTTCCTGTTTTTTTCTTCTGCCAGGAATCTGTTGATATCCTTTGCCTGGACTTCCAGAAGATCAATCTGCTGTCTTGAAAGAAAATTCTGAAATTTGTTCAGATCATATCTGTAGGAATAGACAGAGTTTTCACTCAGTCCCTTTTCTGTTGTCAGATATTCCTGAAAACCATCCAATAAGTTTGCACTTGCGTTTGCCAAAGCCGTTCACACCAAAAGTTCTTGATTACTTTTAAAGTCGGAAAAACTGTAACTATTAATGTATCATTTTTTTTGCAAAGCGAGTATTTTTACTTTTCATCCTATTGGGTCATTTTTAGGCAAAAAAAGACAAAGATTCCAGTTTTTTTTACTGTTTTCTGTTTTAATGCCGATAGTATTCACTTACTGTTCTCCTGAAAAGGGGATTTCTGAAAGGGCTTATGAGCTTGAAAAGAGAGGCCTGTTTGCAGAGGCTGTGTATGAGTATTCAAGGGCACTCGACTCCAATCCTGAATACGGTTTTGCAAACAGACGGATGGGGTTCATTCTTTCTGAGTCCTACAAGTCCATCGTTCCTGCCATTCGTCATCTGGAGGCGGCAAAGAATACATTTCAGAACGATACCGAACTTAATTTAAAGCTTTTTGATCTGACGCTCTTTGTCGAGGATTACCCAAAAGCAGAAAAACTGAAAAAAGAGCTTCAGCAGAGTCTTTCCAAGGAGTCTTCTGATTATATTCAGCAGCTTTTTGAGTGCAGAAAAAACAGTGATTCTCAGAAAAAGAAACTGGTCAGTTTTTTTTCAGGTGCTGCTGAACCGCCGGAAATAAAACTGATTTACAGAAGCGTTTATCTCTGTATGAAGAATTTAGAGTGGAAAGAAAAAGCTGCGGAACTGTCTTCCAGATTCAGACTGAAAGGACAGTATGAATAGGTTTTTCAGAATCCTTTTTTTTATCATAGGAGCAGCTGTTTCCCTGGAAATCTTTCTTAGGCTTTTCAAGCCGGACGCACTGGAATTCTACAGGGTGCAGAAACAGGTGCACAAACTTGATCCTGACTATCTGGTGGATCTGGAACCGAATCAGGATGTCCGAATTTCCCATTTTCTGGGGACATTTGATATCCGTTTCAGTACAAATGAGAAGGGTTTTCGTGGCACTGATCCGATTGACAATTCAAGACCGCAGATTCTCTGCATCGGGGATTCCGTGGCAATGGGCTTCGGAGTAAGCGACGAGGATACTTTCTGCCGTCAGTTTAACGGGTTTCAGGACAGAGATGGAAATGTCTACCAGTCAGTCAACCTGGCAGTGGATGCTTACGGACCAAGTGCCATTCTGAGAAAATTGAAGAAACATCTGCCTTCACTTAATCCTAAGATCCTTTTTTATTTTCCGAGCAATGGCGACGACATTGACGAAGAAATTTTTTATTCCAAACTGAACAGCCGCAAGGCAAGGCTTTTTTTTGAGACTCAGTTCCTTTTGGCAAAGCACAGCTATCTTTTTCTTGGACTGAGGATTACGCAGGAACAGATCGTCTTTCGTCTGAACGAAATGTTCATCTATCCTCTGGTCCGTATGAAGAATTTTCTCAATGAGATATTTTCTGAGAAAAGAAAAATGATGAGTCTTCAGGAAACTGTAAACGGGTTTCTGTCCGAGTTTAAGAGGGGGGAAAGGAAAGATCCCAATTCCCCTCCCGTGTTCGGAGAAAAGGAATGTCTCGATGAAGACAGACCTCATCCAATTCCTGAGACTGTATATACATCCACAAGAGAAATCATTAAACTTGCCCAGGAAAAAAATATAAAACTGGTTTTTGTAGTGTCGCCGATCGACATAGAAACTGCGTACTGCTCTCAGCAGGGAAAACTTCACAGACTCTATACTTATTCGAGAGCTGTAAGAAAGTTTCTGGAAGAGGAAAAAGTCGATTTCATTGATATGAATGATTATGCAGTGTATATGATGGACGGGGAGGAAAGGTTCAATGTCAGGCCCTTTTATATCATAGGGGACGGTCATTATACGAAGGCAGGAAACAGCTGGATGTCTGCTGTCCTTCTTCTGAAGCTCCGTCAGATTCTGGGAGAGGATACAGATGCTTTTTAATTCTCTTGACTTTTTTATATTTCTTGCGGTTCTGCTCCCCCTGTTTTTTGCAGTCAATGAAAAAAGACAGAGGATCGTTCTTTTCTGGTTTTCACTTTTCTTTTACGGATCTCTGAAGACAGTATTCGTTCCGCTTATTTTCATATCTTTTGCGGCTACCTGGCATTCATCATTAAAAATTCAGGAATCTTCAGGAATCTTCAGGAAAAAAATGTATCTGTTGTACTGTCTGGCAGTGAATCTGGGAATTCTGATATTCTTTAAATACACTGATTTTTTCCTGGGGGCCTGGAATGATTTTCTGCATATTTCAGGGTCAGCCGGATCTGATTCAAAAATGCTCGGCCTAGTGCTTCCTCTGGGAATTTCTTTTTATACATTTCAGGCAGTGGCTTATGCCGTGGATGTGTACAGAAACAAGATTGCGGCTGAAAACAGTTTCTTCCGGTTTTCTCTGTTCCTGCTTTTCTTTCCTCAGCTTGTTGCAGGACCGATTATGAGAGCAGAAGATCTGATGCATCAGTTTACCGGAAAAAAGACCTTCAGTTCAGCCGACTTTTCAGCCGGTGCGACGCTAATGGCCTGGGGTTTTTTCAAGAAGACAATTGTTGCTGATCCAATTGGAACTGCCATTTCTCCCGTTTTTCAAAATCCGGAACTGTATGATTCAGCATCCTGTTTTCTTGCAGCCTTTCTTTTTGCAGTGCAGATTTACTGTGATTTTGCCGGTTACTCCGATATTGCTATCGGAATAGGAAGAATCCTCGGATTCAATATACCGCTGAATTTCGACAGACCATTTTTTGCGTCTTCGATTACGGAGCTTTGGAGAAGATGGCATATCTCTCTTTCATTATGGCTTCGTGATTATGTATTCATCAGTCTGGGAGGAAGCAGGGTAGGCCGGTTCAGAGGCTATCTGAATCTTTTCATTACGATGCTTGTAGGCGGCTTTTGGCACGGAGCGAACTGGACATTCATATTCTGGGGCGGGATCAACGGAACAGTACTCTGTCTCGAAAAATACTTTAATGAAAAAGGCTGGTCTTCGGTGTTTGAAAGAATTCCTAAGCCTTTTCATACAGTATACGCATTTACGGTCTTTCTGGCAGGAGCTGTCTTTTTCAGGGCAGATTCAATCTCTACAGGACTTGTCTTTTATCGTAAAATCGGTACATTTGAATCTGGAGCCTTTCATTCAGATCTCCTCAATTCAAAGATTGTCTCTGCTGTCCTGATGCTTTTCTTCATAGAGCTTTTTGAAGAGATCAGATATCTGGACAGGATCAAGGAGGTAATCCGATTTGAGTCGTACAGGAAGGAGTTTCTGGCAGGTTTTTATCTTATGCTGCTGATGATTTATACAGTAATTACTTCTCCTCAGTTTTATTATTTTCAATTCTGATTATGCTGAAACAGAAAAAGACATTCTGGGAACTGACTTGGAAACTGGAGCTTTTCACCAGTCTGATCCCGATTCCGAGCTTTGTATATTTTATTGCTTTTCTCGGAGGCGTGGAAAAGCAGCATACATCGACAGTGTTTCTGACCGGACTTCTATGCGGTGGTTACACTGTTGTATGGGGAATTCTTGTCAGATATTTTCGGCTCAAAAAAATCTTTAGGGATATAGACAGTTTCAGACAGGGACTGCTTGACAGCGATGCTGCGGGCAGACTGAAGCTTCAGATTCTGAGATATCCTTTTGCAGAAAGCAGAACAATTGTAGAAAGATGGGTTGCAGGACATATTTCCGGCTTTATTCTTTTTCGGCTGATCGCAGGATTTCTCCCGTTCAAGACTTTTATGGTGGAGACGTACAGTCTGATCTTTGTTCTCCCTATTTCATATATGGTCTATCTGACCGTCACTGAAAACACAATGAGAAATATTCTTCTCAATGAAGAACTGATTCAGATCAGTCTTCCGGAAACAGTTAAACCTCCTTACCTGGGATATTTTCGGAGAATCCTTTTTTCAATAGCATCGGTTGCGCTGATTCCGATATCTATTTTCGGATATTTTTTATATGCAAGTATGACAAAGGACTTTCAGTTTGAAAATCCTATTCTGCATATATCCGCGCTTTCCATGCTTTCCGTATTTTCAATGTTTGTTGTATCTTATGCAGTTGCAAATTCACTGAAGACAGGTCTTTTCAGCACAAATGCAGCACTTGAGCAGCTGGGCAAGGGAAATCTTTTCGTAGAAGCATCTTATGCATCTTCAGATGAATTCGGTCTTCAGGGAAGTCTTCTGAAGGAAGTCATCATGAACCTGCGGAATATGTATGACGAAGTCATGTCGCTCAATGCAAATCTGGAAAAGAAGGTTCAGCAGAGAACAAAGGAACTTTCAATGACACTGGAGCAGGTGACTGAACTGAAGAAACAGCAGGATGGAGATTATTTTCTGACCTCGCTTCTTCTGAGTCCTCTCAGCGGAAAGAAGGGAATCAGTGAATCGGTCAAGGCAGAAATTATTGTCAGCCAGAAGAAAAAATTTGATTTTAAAAAGTGGAAGTCTGAAATCGGCGGGGATTTCTGCAGGACTGAACAGATTCAGATGAACGGAAAAGTATACACGATAGCCGTCAACGCCGATGCAATGGGAAAGTCAATGCAGGGCGCAGGAGGAGCGATTGTTCTCGGGGCTGTTTTTGATACGATAATAAAAAGAAGTCATGGGCTTGAGATTTCACCTGAAAAATGGCTGAAAGACTGTTTTACTGAACTGCATTCCGTTTTCATAAGTTTTGAAGGATCGATGCTCGTTTCTGCTGTCATCTGTATAATTGAAGAGGATACAGGACTTATGTGTTATATCAATGCAGAACATCCGTTCATCATCCTTCACAGGGATGAAAGGTCGGAGTTTATTGATACAGAATGCATATACAGAAAACTTGGAACTGAACTTACGAAAGAAATGGTTTTTGTAAGAACACATCAGTTTCATATGAATGACCGAATACTGCTGGGTTCGGACGGAAGAGATGATCTGGTTTTTCCTGATACAGGAGAAATGAATTCAGATCCTGAGCTTTTTCTGAAAATCTGCCAGGAAAGCAACTGTGATGTGTATAGTATAGCAGAATTCATTAAAAATAATTATGAAATGACGGATGATTTTTCGCTGCTCTCTCTGGAATACAGAAAGCAGACTGCGGCAGATATTTGGAAGAAAGAAGACATTCAGGATGATGCCTGCTTTTATGAAAATCCGCTGCTTCTGCTGAGGCAGTACGAGGAAGGAGTGATTCAGAATCCTTATTCCCTGAGAAAAATCATCGTACCCCTGATCCAGAAGAAAAATTTTTCCGGTGCAGAAAAGGCGGCCTCCATTTTTACAGGTCTTATCCCTTCGGATACGGAAGCATTGTTTCTGCTTTCCTACATATACAGAAAAAAAGGGAATTTTCTCAAGGCGGCAGAAGTCGGAGAACGAATTCGCTGCAGAGAGCCTGTGCATATCAGAAACTTATGGAACCTTGGGGAGTGTTACTTTGAAACAGGAGCTCAGGAAAAACTGAAAAAACTGATCAATATTCTTTCAGTTTTGGAACTGACAGTACCGGTCAAGTATTATAAAAAATGGAACCGGTTCCTGGAAACGGGTCTGGAGACAGTTTATGAGGACTGAAGTTCAGACTGAATTGGTGAGGAAAAAATGATAAGAAACAGAATGATCAATCTGGATCAGATAACAATCCAGGAAACAGAAAGATTCTGGAAGGGCGGAAATTTCAATCTGGATATTTCCTTTATTGACATACAGCATCTTTGGCTTGTTTATCTTGTATTGAAAATTGAGAGGACTGTCAGCACATCCAAGTCCGATGTAATCGAAAATTTTTCTGATTTCATCGTTGAACTCGATGAGTATGCGGATGTTCATTTCAGAATAGAGGAGGAAATGCTGGAATACTTCAGTTTTCCTGGAATGCGCCAGCATGAAGAGAAACACCAGGCATTTGAATCTCAGATATCAGAATTCCGATCGAGAGAGTCTTTTTCCAGGGAAGAAGGGGAGAAGGTCGTCCGTTTCCTGAAAAACTGGCTGGGAACTCATATATTAAAAGAAGATAAGAGTTATTCTGATTATTTTGCAAAAGACAAGGCGCGACTGTACGATTTTTCGGAAGAACTGATCCTCTCCGGGAAATTCAGTTTTACCGATGAACAGAAAATTCTTTATGATCGGGTGGAAAAACTGACCGAAAGCCGGGAAGCGGATTATAAAAAAATTGTAGAGAAGGCACAGGATTACTGGAACAGGTTCAAGCTGAAGACAGGCATTCCTATCATTGATGTTCAGCATCTCTGGCTTGTTTTTCTGATACTGGATCTGGAAAATTCAGTAGGCCTTTCCAGAGAAAAGCAGATTGAATCGGTCAGGAAAATTGCCCCTGAAGTGAAATTCTATATCGATGAGCATTTTAAAATAGAAGAATTTCTGATGCAGAAGGCCGGCTTTCCTCAGTTTGAGGACCATAAAAAGCTTCATCTGAATTTCCTCAGTTTTCTGGGAGCAGTGGATCTGAATCAGCTTCAGGATCTGGATCTGATTAAGCTTGTGAAATCTCTGAAGGAATGGCTCTACTCACATATTGCACTGGATGACAAAAAGTATATTTCGAGCATGCAGATGAGAAGAGAGTACATTCTGGAAATTTCAAGACAGCTCATCAAAAACGGCGTGTGCAGACTGAAAAAACCTCAGATGGAATTTTACAAGGAAGTCTGTGTGATTTAACGTTGACTTCAGAGCAAATTTACCGATTATGTATCTGTGACTCGAAATGATTCTTTGAAAATACTGAGTGCACTGTTTTCTGCACTGTTAAAAATCTCCCTGCCCTTTGCAGTGATTTTTTTTCTGATCTGGCAGAGTGCCGTTCAGGCACATCTGAACAGACAGATCAAATATCTTTCCAATAAGAAAGAACAGCTGACCAGGCAGAATTATGATATGAAGGCAAAGATAGTAGCTTCTTATTCCCCCGACAGAGTTGCATCCATGTACAGACAGAGTTTTACCAGACTGAAAAACTATTCAAATGACAGAGTCATTACTCTCTCTCTTCCTAAGGAAAGAAATTCAGCAGAGCTGAAGCAGTGATGAAAAGTTCAGTCCTGTTTCAGAAGTTTTCGGGAATTTCCGGGGACGGAGATATCGATATTTCTTATATTCAGTCAGATACAAGAAAGATACTGCCCGGCGATATTTTCTGTATGAACGACAGGTTTTTCGATAAGACTGAAGCATATGCAAAATTTGCCCGAGAGAGGGGTGCATCAGCCATTTTATGTTCAGAGAAAACCGCGAAACAGATTTCCATAAAGAAGGATATTCTGCTTTCTGCAGATGATCCTGCAAATCTCCATGGGCCGATAGCATCCTTTCTTTGCGGAAGTCCTTCGTCCAGGCTCAATATTACGGCGGTCACCGGCACGAACGGCAAGACTTCGATTACGCATATTCTGGCAGATCTGTTCAGTCATTCGGGAAAACGATGCGGCATCATCGGGACGATCGCTGCAAAATTCAACGGTAAGATCATCGACTGCGGACTGACTACACCTGAACCGTCTACAATGCACAGGCTTCTGCAGCAGATGGAAAATGAGGGAATTGAATATGTATTTATGGAAGCAAGTTCTCACGGTCTGAAGCTTGGAAGACTTGAAGGCCTGGAGTTCAATGCAGGAATATTTACAAATCTGACTCCTGACCATATGGACTTTCATCCGGACATTCAGGATTATCTTCTGTCCAAGTTTCATCTTTTTGAACTGATTGAAAAATCTCCTAAAAAGGACAAGTTTGCAGTGATCAGTTCCGATTCGGCCGGAAGTTCCGATATGCTGAAACTTTTTGCAGAAAAAAAAATCTCTTATCCAGTGATTCAGTTCGGCAAGGACAGGGAAGCTGAGGGATTTCTGAAAGGCCTTGATCTCCACGGAACCGCATTCGATTTTAAATTCAGAGAAAAGAAATTATCTTTGGAGTCTCGTCTTCTTGGAGCGTACAATTTCATCAATGTATCTCTCAGTCTCTGTGTTTTCCTTCAAATGGAAAAAGACTCTTCCGATTCTTCAGTCGTTCAGTCTGTCCTCAATCTGAAATCGGTGGAAGGAAGATTTCAGATTGTTCCAGACAGAAAGAAAAAACGAATCGGAATCGTAGACTATGCCCATTCCCCTGATGCTTTGGAAAACATTCTGTCCAGTATGAAAGAGATTCCAAATTCAAAGCTGATCACTGTTTTCGGATGCGGAGGAGACAGGGACAGGACAAAACGTCCAATGATGGGAAAAATAGGGGCAGCATATTCCGATTTTCTCATACTGACCTCAGACAATCCGAGGACGGAAGATCCTATGTCTATTATTTCTGAAATAGAAAAAGGGATTCCTTCCGAGTTCAAAAATTGGAAAAAAATCTCTGACAGAAGAGAGGCAATCCGCGAAGCTGTAAAAATGCTGCCTGAAAACGGACTTTTATTGGTTGCAGGCAAAGGCCACGAAAATTATCAGATTATCGGAAAAGAAAAGTTTCATTTTCTCGATTCCGAGGAAATAGAAAAAGCATTTTCCGAGGAGTAAAATGTTTCAGATTCTGTATGAACGGTTCGGAGACGATTTAGGAATACTTCGAATTTTCAGTTATGTTACTTTCAGAGCTCTAATGAGCGGACTTACTGCAATGTTTCTTTCCTTTATTTTTGGAAAAAAAATTATTGATTTTCTGTATCATCTTAAGTTCAAGGAAACTGTCAGAACTGACGGACCGAAAACTCATGAAACTAAGTCAGGCACACCTACAATGGGCGGGCTGATGATTATCTTTTCTCTTCTCACTTCAGTTCTTCTCTGGGGAAACCTCTCCAATGTAAATGTACTTCTTCTTTCGGTGTTCAGTTTTCTTTTTTCCATGCTGGGTTTCAGAGATGATTATGAAAAAGCAATTCTGAAAATCAAGGGCGGCATGAAAAGCAGAACCAAGTTTTTCATTTCAGTGATTTTGGCAGGTGCTTTCTGCATTCTGTATTTTTATTTTACTTCGGGCATCGTGAAGGATGGAAAGGGAATTCATTTTGATATTTCAGACATATTCTTCCCTTTCATCAAAGGTCCTGTTTTCAATCTGGGGATACTTATTGTTCCTTTCTCTGCACTCATCATAATCAGCTCTTCACATGGAGTCAATCTGACTGACGGACTGGACGGTCTGGCTGCAGGCACAGTCGCTATTGCAGCGTCCTGTCTGGCTGTCATCGCCTATGTATCTGGAACACCAGTTGCGGCGAATTACCTGAATATCCCTTATCTTCCCGGTGCACACGAATATTCAGTTTTTCTCGCTGCGATGGTAGGATCTCTGCTGGGTTTTTTATGGTTCAATGCCCATCCGGCGGAAGTTTTTATGGGGGATACCGGATCGCTGTTTCTGGGAGCTTCCATTGGAATGGTCTCGGTGCTTCTGAAAAAAGAACTTCTTCTTCCGATACTGGGAGGAATCTTTGTAATGGAGTCTCTGAGTGTCATTCTTCAGGTCGGATCGTTCAAACTCAGACAGAAAAGAATTTTCCTGATGGCACCGATACACCATCATTTTGAGCTGAAGGGCTGGAAGGAAACCAAGGTGGTATACAGGTTTTACATTATTGCAATTATCCTTGCACTGATCAGCCTCTCCACTCTCAAGATTCAGTAGAAATTGAAACGAATCAGGGACGCACTTTCGAGACTTTTTGAACCGGGAAAAAATGCAGTGGATATGCATATTGTCTACACTGTACTTTCTCTGATTCTTCTCGGACTCTGCATTCTTTTCACATCTTCCATGGTTACCAGCCAGAGAGATTATAATGATCCTTACTTTTTCCTGAAAAAACAGTCAGCCTGGGCAGTGATTTCTCTCGTATTTTTCGCAGTATTCTCTCTGATTCCTTATAAAATCTATCAGAAAGTTTCTGTAATTATCCTTCTGTTCAGTTTTCTTCTGCTTTCTCTTGTATTCATTCCGGGAGTAGGAAAGACTGTAGATACTCATTACGGCCGGATATTTCACAGGTGGATCCGTATAGGCAGTTATCAGTTTCAGCCTTCCGAGTTTGTAAAAATCGTAATGATCATATATGTATCGGATATTCTCTGCAGGTGGAAAACTGTCTGGAATATGAGTTACAGGCATCTGGCGCCTCCGCTTTTTGCAGTCGGTGTCTGTCTTGGAATGATTGTGGCAGAACCTGCATTCGGAACTGCAATGGAGATTCTTCTTATCATCCTTGTTCTTTTTTTCGTGGACGGGTTTCCTCTTCTCAGAATTTTTGCTGCAATCCTTTCTCTTTCCCCTCTGGCAGCCATACTGGTATATAAAGTGGGATACAGAAAAAAAAGAGTCGATGTATGGCTTGATCCTTACAAGTACAGGTTTGAAGAGGGACATCAGCTTGTTTCCTCCTTCCGTTCCTTTCTGGACGGTTCCTGGTTCGGTCAGCCTCTGACCACCGGCTACTCTCACAGACATCTTACGTACGGACATACAGACTTTATTCTGGCTCCTCTGGTGGAGGACTACGGCTTTGTCGGTTTTCTGTGCATATCGATTCTGACTTTTTACCTGATTTTCAGATCAGTCATCCTCCTCAGGAAAATGAAAGAAGGATTCGGTCTTCTTCTGGGTACAGGCATTACGGGAATGATCGCACTTCAGTTTCTTCTGAATACATTTGTTGTGACAGGAATTGTCCCGATTACGGGAATCAGTCTTCCTTTCATCAGTTACGGAGGCTCGTCTCTGCTTTCTGTCATGATCGGATGCGGAATTTTATTAAATATTACAAGAAAGGAGAACCTTTCGGCGTGAAGAACATACTGATAGCAGCAGGAGGAACCGGGGGGCATATTTCACCGGGTATTGCACTGGCTGAAGAAATCTGCAGAAAGAAGCAGGATTTTGGAATTGATAATGTATTTATACATTCATTAAAAAGAAATATAGATAATCCCGATCTGAAGGACAGTCCGTGTCCTGTGCTCTGGCACAGCACTCCCCAGCCTTCAGTATTAAATGCATTTTCCATTCTCTTTTCAGCACTTAGAGAAATTTCAGTTCTCAGGAAAAGGAAAATTACCCATGTGATCGCAATGGGCGGATATTCCTGCATTCCTGCAGTTCTCTATTCCGTATTTTTCAGAAAAACCGTTTATCTGTGCGAGCAGAATGCTGTTTCAGGCAGGCTCGTGAAAATGTTCTTCCGGTTTGCGGAAAAGACTGCTTTCAGTTATCCTCCTGAAAATCTGAATCTCAGGAACAGGAATTATCGGGTTCTAGGAAATCCTCTCAGATCAAGAATACTTCCAGAAAAATCTGCTGCTGAGAAGCAGAATGAGGTACTTCAGAAGGAAAGACTGAATGTGCTTGTTCTCGGAGGTTCGCAGGGAGCAAGACAGATCAATAATATGGCTCTTGAAGTCATTAAACTTCCTGAGATAGCCAAGGTATTCAATTTCAGAATCCTGACTGGTACCGGACTGTATGAAGAAACAAGAAAGAAAACTGTTTCGGATGTGGAGTTAATCGATTATTCTCAGGATATGAGAATTCACTATGAATGGGCAGATCTTCTGATTGCAAGGTCAGGTGCAGGGGTGATGAGCGAGGCTCAGGTTTACGGAATAGCAATGATTCTTGTCCCTTATCCTTTTGCCTCAGACAATCATC
Source organism: Leptospiraceae bacterium (assembly GCA_035345895.1). Taxonomy (GTDB): domain Bacteria; phylum Spirochaetota; class Leptospiria; order Leptospirales; family Leptospiraceae; genus DAORDI01. Next base: position 12,771 of record DAORDI010000039.1, on the reverse strand, counting down.
AGAGTGCAAATGCTGCACTGATGAAGAGAATTTCGGGGATCTGGGTGCTCGAACAGAAGGATGAGGATATAAAGCAGCTGAAGGATATTCTGCTCCAGATAGTCAGGAACAGAGGCCTGCTGAAAGATATTTCTGAGAAAGTGTATGCTTCAGCCCTGCCTCATGCAGCACAGGATACAGCGGGGTATTTTTTCGATGAGCCTGTCTGATATCCGCAAGAAGACTTTTATCATGGGAGCCGGAGGATCAGGAATGTCTCCTCTCGGTCATATACTTCTCGATATCGGTCTGCCCCTTTTCGGTCAGGACAAAAATGCAGGAGAATCATTTGAAAGTCTGAAAGAAAGAGGAATGACAGCAGTATCCTCGCCGGAGGAACTGGAGGAAATCCGTCCAGCGGCTGCTGTGTTTTCAAGTGCAATCAGCCGCACTGAAAATCTGTTCTTCAGAAAATGCGAGGAACTGGGTATTCCCCTTATGCACAGGTCTGAACTTCTCCATAGAGTATTTGGAAGCATGAAATCAGTTTCAGTTGCCGGATCACACGGAAAGACTACAACCACTGCAATGACCGCTCAGATTTTTTCCGAGTGCGGACTTGAGCCTGCAGTAATGGTCGGAGGTGAAACTGCAATCCTCGGAAAGAAAGGCGGGCAGTTCGGGAAAGGGCTGATCGGCGTATATGAATCAGATGAATCGGACGGGACCTTTCTGAATCATTCTGCGGACGTGCGCATTGTTACTAATGTAGACAATGATCATCTTGATTATTATAAAGAATTGGATAATCTGTTCAGAAGTTTTGGAAAGCATATATGCGGGGATGGCGGGGGAACTGCCGTGCTGAATCTGGATGAAGAGGGAACTCTTTCTGCTCTAAAATACTGCAGTAATCTGAAAATCCTCGGTTTTTCAGCAGAAAAAACAGATCCAAATTCGGTCTTCTATAAAATAAACGGGCGCAGAATGAATTTCCGTCTGAAAGGAACAGAGTATGAACTGGAAGTTCCATATCCGGGAGATCATTATCTGAAAAATGCTCTCTCAGCAGTGCTTGCCGCATTTCTGTGCGGAATCGAAATAAAAAGATCTGTTTCCATTCTGAAGAATTACAGAGGAGTTAAAAGAAGGCTGGAATATCTCGGCAATGCAGGCGATGTACCGGTGTACGACGATTACGGGCATCATCCGACTGAGATCAAGAGCGTCATTTCATCCCTCAGTCAGATGAAAAAAGCAGGAGGCAGAACTGCCGTTGTTTTTCAGCCCCACAGATACACCAGAACGAAAGAGCTGTACAAGGAGTTTGCTCAGGTACTTCAGATGGCAGATCTGCTTTTTCTTCTTCCTATTTATTCTGCAGGAGAAAAACCTGAGGAAGGAATCAGTACTGAACTGATCTACCAATTAACGGACAGGAACAGGACTTTTCTTCTGAAGGAAGGACTGGAGAAGGATACTGAAGAAATCAGAAAGAGACTGAAAGAAGGGGATGTTTTTGTCAGTCTGGGAGCGGGCAATGTAAGAAACTGGGGGGAGAGACTGGTCAGTTCTTAATCCTGTATTCTTTCAGTTTTCTATATATGGAAGCCCTGGAAATTCCTAGAATCCTTGCTGCAAGATCCTTGTTATTTTCTGCCTTTTTTAAGGCTTTCAGTATGGCTTCCTTTTCAAGTTCCCTCATTGAAAGATCCTCATTGATCTTTGTCATTTCAGCCTTAAGATCAGTTCCTGTTTTCTTTTTTTCTGTCTGGGTGATCTTATTGTAGTTCTGGATTTCAGGAGGCAGATCAGAAATGGAAAGAAATTCCTTTTCGGAAAAAATAATCATTCTTTGCAGAACATTCTGGAGTTCTCTTAGATTTCCCGGCCAGTAGTATTCTTCAAATACTTCATATACCTTTTCTTCGATCTTCTGTGTAATCTTCCCTTCGGCTGCGGATATCTGGGTCAGGAAATGATCTGTCAGAACTCTGATATCATCTTTTCTTTCCCTTAATGACGGAACTTCAATCGATGCAATATTCAGTCTGTAAAACAGATCTTCTTTGAATTTTCTCTGCTTTATCTGTTCATAAATAGAAGAAGGGGCAGAGGAAATCCATCTGATATTCAGTCTGCGCATACTCAGTTTTGCAAAAAAACCAGGATCAAAAAAGCGGAGCAGTCTGTTCTGTGCATCTATGCTTAGGAGATGGATATCATTAAGAAAAAGGGTACCGTTGTCTGCCTTTTCAAGCAGAGAATTCAGATCCCCGTCCTTCATTCCAAAAAGCTTCTGTTCTGTTTCCTTTCCTGTACCGGTTCCGCAGTTCAGACTGATGAATTTGCCTGATCTGCCTGAAATATCATGAATAACGTTTGCAATGAATTCTTTTCCAATGCCTGATTCACCGAACAGAAAACAGGCTGTGGAATTATCTGAAACAAGTGCAATTTTCTTTTTTACGTTCTTCATATTTTCGGAATCACCCAGAATGTCCTGTAGAGAGAGTCTCTTTTCTTCCGTCTTATCAGAATCCTTGGAAAAAATCTTTTTGTAGCTTTCCACTTTATTCAGTTTATCCAGTTTATTCTGATGGAAAAGATGGGCCTGTTTCAGGCTTTCCAGGATTTTAGGGAATGGTTCCTTTTTTTTCAATATGTCAAAAAGATTCAAATGCTCGAATGATTCTGTTATTGTCCTGTTCAGTTCGCCGGTAAGGATGATGATCTGGTAAATCCTTTCTTTTTTTTCGATTTTCTGGATCAGTTCTACGCCGTTCACTTTAGGCATATTAAAATCTGTGATGATTACAGAAATGGACTGCCAATTGGATTCTATGTAAGAGATTGCATTTTCAGGATTTAAAAATGTCTGAAGCTCAGTTTTGCTTGAGTCTAAAAATCTCTTAACCTGCTTGGCGAAGATGTTAATATAATTGACATCATCATCTATCAGAACAATCTTTTTTTCCGGATTCATATTGTCTCAAATTGAGACAATCATACATGGGCTTATAATGTAAAGAATTTTATTCATTTTTTAATTCCCAGACAGATTTTTTTAATTCAAAATATTCTCCAGGAAGACTGCTTGAGATAAACTCCTTTCTGAAGGTTTCTTCCGCTTTTTTCCTCTCTTCTTCTGAAAGTTTTTCTGTCTTAAGCTGAATCAGTCTTTCTCTGGCAGAATTTACAAGGTCTATGATCTGTTTTGCCTTGTTTCTGGATTTTTCGTCTGGGTATTCCTTGTTGAAGTCATCTTTTTTTGTAAAATCCAGGATCTGCAGTTTCCCTGACAGTGATTCCCCTGCAAAATGAAGGAGTTTCAGCTTTCTGATTTCCGGAGCAGTGTAGTAGACTGTTTTTATCAGTTCAATGTATTCCTTCGCCTTTTCCCTGTCGGAAAACTCGAGATCAGATACACTTTTCCATTCTTCAGGTCCTGTTGCAGATGTTTTTAGGGAACTTAGAAGCCAGCCGTCCTTTTCAATTTCCTTTTCTTCTCCAATCAGCTGCTTTTCAGCCGCCGACTGTGATTCTGTAAATGTAAACTGTGCTTTCAGAGAACAGCCGATCAAAAGAAATGCGGCCGGAAAAAGAAAAATTTTAGAAATCAAATGACTCCATAGCTTCATCGGCATTTCTGAAGATTTCAAATACTGTAGAGAGTTTTGTAATTTCCATCAGGTTTTCCACGTCTGAACTCAGGTTGGCAAAAACCATCCTGCCGTTCAATCCATCTATATGTTTGTAAATATTTAAAAAAATACCCAGCCCGGCTGAATTGATGAAAGGAACTTTCTTCAGATCGATGATAAATTTAGGAACTACCCCTTTCTTAATATACTGTTCAATTTTTTCACCAAGTTCAAATTCATTTCCTGCTTTGATTGGACCTTCTATTTTAACCAGATGAACTTCGTTTTTCGTAGTGACCTTAATTTTCATAAACTTAGGTCTACTATTTTTAAAAAACGAATACGGTAAAGTTATTTTTCTTCTTTAAGCTTGTAAAAAAGAATCATTACGCTGAAAATTAATGTGACTGAGTTTGCGAGAAGAATAGGAACTGAGTTTTTCATAAACCCGTAAACCAGCCAGAAACAGATGCCCGCAGTGAGAAGGATGTACATATTTCGTGAAATGTCTCTCGTCTGCTTTGTCTGAATGACTCTCAGTGCCTGCGGAAGGAATGCTGCAGTAGTCAGTGCCGCTCCGATATATCCTATGATTTCCATAAATGCCTCTGAAAATATTGAATGTCAATGGTTTTTTTCCTAAGTTTTTAGCAAAGCAGTAAATCAGAGGACTCAGAGGTCAGAAAAGCCGCCAGTGATTCAGTCTTCCTCCCTGATGCAGATACCAGATATTTCCTGAAAGAGAGCCCTGTTCCGCCAGTTTAAGAATTGTATAAACAGTCTTTGCGGAGTAGACAGGCTCCAGATAGAATCCTTTCTTTGATTCATTCTGGATGAAATTCTGCAGTTCCCTGTTCACTGATCCGAAGGAAGCGCCTGTCACCGGTCTGATAAGACGAAAATACGGTTCATTTTCATCCGGAAAAAAATCTTTCCAGTAAAGACTCAGTCTTTTTTCCATTTTTTCTTTTTTTTCACCCAGACTGACTGCACACAGGGAAAGCCTGTCATTTTCAAGATGCCTCAGGGCACTCAGATATGTGAGGCCTGATCCTGCATCAAGAACCAAGGTTCCTTCTCCTGCGATTTCCTGAATTTCCTTCCATAATGAATGCAGTCCTTTTTCCGATTCAGAGTTCATTCCGTATTCCGGCAGAAGAATCGAGTTTTTATCGAGTAAGATTTCTTCTCTTCTTTCCAGGAAAAGTCTTCTGTCCCTGAACAGTTCAAAGGGATCTGAAAATTTTTCCGTAAGAATAAAGGAAAGAGACTTAGTTTCTGACCTCGAAAAGCAGAGGGAACGGATTCTGAATCCGTGCATCCTGAAAAGCACCGCAAATGAGCTCATAAAATTGGAACCGGGATTCCCCTGAATTGTAATTTTTTTATCAGTATTTTTTAATGATTTAATAATTCCTTCGAACCTTCTGCATTTTGTTCCGAAGTCCAGGAAACTTCTGTCATGAATGACAGTGATTCTGAAATTTTCGGTTTCCCGAAATACTTCAGCAGTAAGTCTGTTTTCAGGAAAAAGATATTCTCCGTTCTCAGTTCTGCACATTTCCTGTTCCTTCGTTCAGACTGCTGAATGTCCTGTTCCTGAAAAGCATTTTACTGAATTCAGGCTTTCGTATCTGAACTGATTTTTCTTCAGGCAGAATGATAAAAAAGACTTTCCTGTACTGCACGTACTGCCAAAGCAGTCCTATGAAAGAAATCCGTTTTAAAAGTCTTGATGAGGCTATTGCTGAACTCAAAAGAATTGAAAATCTTCCCAAAAAGACTCTCGGTATATGGTCTTATTATCAGATACTTGATCATTGTGCGGACGGTATTGAAAGCTGCATGAACGGTTACAAGGCAAGTGCTCCCTGGCTCATCAGAAAATCCATTGGGCAGATTCTGAAGATGAAGACTTTTTCTCAAGGATATATGGATCACGGCGGAATGAATCCCTCCGCGCCTAAAAAAAGGGAGGAGGGTGATGAGAAAAAAGCTCTTCAGAGACTTCTTTCCGCTGCTGATGCTTTCAAAGCCTTCAAGGGAAAGTTTCAGCTGCATCCTTTCTTTGATGAACTTACTGCGGACGAATTTGAGAAACTGCACGCTTATCATATTGCGAATCATCTCTGCTTTGTGGAAGTGAAGGAACTGTCCTGAGTCAGAAATCAGTCTTGAACTGAACATTCATAAAATATGCCTCTCCTTTTCCTTCCTTTTTTCTTGAACCGCTCAGGTTCAGTACCAGGAAGGTTCCGGTCAGCTTGAGTTTGAGAGCGAAAGTTCTGTCTGTGAGAATGGTGTTTATATTCTCTCCGTCGCTCCACTGCTCAAAAATGGATCTGAATACATTTCCTTCCTTCTGAACGAGGGAGGAAATTTCAAATTTCCAGTCCTTCTCCGGTCTGTATGTCAGTTTAAGTTCGCCCAGCAGATCGCCGATTTCTCTTTTTTCCGCTCTCAGCATAAACTCAGAAGAATTCAGTCTGTATTCATAGGATATTGCGAGTGCACCTGTCTCCGTATATCTGGAAACTGCAAAGTTTCTGTAGATTCTTCCGCCGGCACAGACTGCTCCCCAGCTTCCTGAAATAAATGCCGCATTTCCGCCCAGGATCTTTTCATACTCCCCGGTCTGCCATCCCTGATAGTATTCAATTCGATCATAATGATTTCTGGATATTTTCAGATACAGACCTTTTGTATTGTCGCTGATTCCAGGGCTTTCGTTTGCAGTGACGAAAAGGCTGTTTTTTTCCTCCTTGTAAAGAGAGGCCTCCGTTTCGAGCGACTGTTCAGGAAAAAAGAGTCTTGCATTCATATATCCGAAGTATTTTTTTCTGTTTCCCATTCCCTGAGAAGATACAGTGAGTCTGGGAGAATTGTTTTTTTTCATAATCTTCCATTCCCTCAGGTTCAGAGAAAGAAATCCCAGTTTCCTTTCAGAACTGTATGCTGCTCCGAGAATGTTCTCCGGGCTGTGAATATAGACTCCTGGCTCCTTTTCTGAAAAATCTTTTCCGTAAAATATTCCTGTCCCGAAACCCTTTCTGTGAAGGCCGCTGAAAATGGATCTGTTCAGGGGCTGTTCGATGATCCCTGCAGAAGGATTCTGAAAGGCGGAATAAAAATCCCTGTCGCGCAGGAAATAGAATCCGTAGATCGGCTTGTATCTGTGTCCGGCTGAAACATAAAAAAGATCATTCTTCCATTCCGCAGAAAGCAGATTTCTTTCCTTTCTTCTCTCTGCAGTCATTCTCAGATTTTCCTTTTTTCCTTCGATGAATATATTTGTTTTCTGATTTGTTTCCGCATCAGCATATCTTGTCTGAAGAACTTCATACGTGCCTCCTGCAGTCATTTTAATTTCTGATCCTGCTGAGGAAGTAAATGATATAATTATAATGATTAAGTATTTCATTTTGATTTTTTTTCTTTTAGAAGAAAATGAACCTTCCCTCTTGTATCCTTTGGGAGAATTTCAAGAAGAGCTTTCAGTTTTTTCGGGTCCTTTGATGCCTCTGCTATTCTGGCTGCTTCCCCGAGAGGAATTTTCCTGGCCAGAAGTTCCTGCAGTGTGAGAATGACAGGTTTTTTTTCATTGTCCTTCGGAGGGGGAGCAGGCTTTTTTTCAGGAATTCTTTCTTCGTTTTCCGGCCTGTCCGATGAAATCGGTTCAAATACATTTTGTTCGGAAAGGAGTGCTGTCTCTTTCCCGTTCTGATGAACTGATGCTGAAAGAAAAACTGTTTCCTTCCAGTCGGAACTGCCGAACAATGCACCGGCCGATGCGGAAAAGAAATCGAAATTCAGAGTGACTGATACAGAACCGCCTTTTTCAGTAAAATTTCTGCTGCTGTCTTCCGTTCGGTAAAAATTCAGCCCGAGAATCAGGTCTTTCCCGCTCTGCAGAAGAACCGCATCTCTTTTGAATCCGGTTCCCCAGGTCTGTTCGAATTGAATTTTCTTTTCGGCAAAAAGTCTGAACTGAATGCCCAGAACAGACCGTTCACTGTTCAGAAATTCCTTTCCTGCATAGACAGAAGCAGATTGGACGGAAAAACCGGAAACGGCCCTTCCGAGTTTTTCTTTTTTTTCAGTCAGCTGAAGCACATCTTCGGCCACTGCAGTTCTTTTCTGCTGACCAAATCCTGCTCCGACAAAAACAGGGAGTTTTTCGAATTCAAAAAATCCCCTTCCGTAAAGGAGATTTGAGATTCCTTTTTTTTCTGAATAAAAAATCTGCATTGATTTTCCTGACAGATTTCTTTCCAGAATATAGGCAGGAAAATCCTGTGCACCGATCATTACGGTGAAAAGAAGGATAAAAAAAATCGTTCTGAGCATAGTTCTGTCTGTACCGGATTGAAAAATACTCAGATTTGAGTAAAAAAATCAGAAAATTCGCTTTTTTCTGAAAAAAAATCGAAAAATGCAAATCAGTCAGTTCATTTTGTCTCCCTGAACCGTATACTGATAGATAAGGAAAAAAACCGAACGGAACAAAAAAATGCTATACAAAAATTAGTGTAATACTAATATATGTTTAGTAGTTTTTGACTTGGTTCTGTCAGCAGAGAAAAATATCTGCTTCGGATTTTTTTTCAAAAAAAAGAACGCTTTTTTGGAATTATGTCGTCTAAGAAAGAGCATGGAGGTTCACTATGGTTATCAAATCCTTGGAATATCCTGTAAACTATCGCAGGAGAACTGCTGGTCTCGCCGGAACCGGTTCTGGGAAAGCTCTCGGTAAAAACTCTGCGAAGAGTTTTGAAGAGTATCTTATGGAAGCTTTTCAGGGAGAACTCGTACAAAACGGGAACCTCTTTTCTGCGCATCTGTCAGCACAGACAAAAACGAATCTTTCCAAGATTCGTTCTGCTTGATATCCGGTGCAGAAAGAGGATCATCATTCGATCCTAGATCTATAGCCCTTCGTTCTCCTGAACGTCTTCAGGACTGGGAGATACTGGCTATCCTGTTCGGAACAGGAACAAGAGGAAAGGATGTTGCATCCCTGTCAAAAGAACTTCTGGCCGAGTTTTCCAGTCTGTCGAGTCTGATTTTTGCGCCAGGTTCTGTCTTACAGAAAAAGACAGGACTTGGACGGGCAAAGACAGCTCTTCTTGCTGCTGTCAGAGAACTTATGTACAGAGTCAATACTTCGGATCTTTTGAAAGAACCTACTGTGGACTTCAGAAAACTTCAGGACATACTTTACCAGAGAACCGTTTCAGAAGTCAGAGAAAGTTTCTACCTCATCTCTCTTGGAAGTTCAGGATGTCTTTTGGAAATAGATCTTCTTGCCAAGGGAGGTCTGAAGGAAGTAGGCATCCGTTTCAGGGATCTGCTCAAGACTGTTCTGGATACAGGTGCACATCATACAATTTTGTGTCATAATCATCCGGGCGATACTCCTGAACCCAGCGAGGAGGATTGGACCCTTTTTTATTCAGTAAAGGAATTATTTCTCAGACTTGAAGTCGATCTTTTGGACCAATGGATTATGGGACGAAATGGAATTTATTCCTGCGATAAGAAACAAATGATCAGAAAAATGAAATAATCTGTTATGCAGTCATTTCCGACTGTTTCAGCCTGTATTTTTTTCCTTTAACTTCCAAAATTCCCTCTTCTTCGAGAGACTTGAACATTCTGCTGATCGACTCCGGCGTTGCATCCAGAAGAAGTGCAAGCTGGTTCTTATTGATGGGAAGTGAGATAAAATTGAGTTCTGCTCCCTGTTCTTTCAAATATTCCAGCATCCTTTCTTTCAGATTCAGAAGCATATGAGAAGACGTTTTGTTTTTCAGATAATGCATAAACTGCATAATGAGCCCAGTGAACTGCATCTGAAATTCGGAATGATTTTTCAGGAACTGTCTGAACTGAACGGCTTCAAAAAAATATACAGAGCCTGCATCAAGGCATTCCAGTGTAGCCGGATAGACAGGATGTTCTGAGAAGATAAGAGGTGCAGCTGCCATTTCTCCTTCTTCGAGCACTCTTAGAATTGCTTCTTTTCCGCTTAAATTCAAATTGTATATTTTGAATTTTCCTGAGCGGATGACTGCAAATCCTCTGAAAGCTTCGTTCTCTGAAAAAACAATTTCCCCTTTCTGGAATTTCCTGTTCTGAGAAATCCTTTCCAATTCAATTCGGATTGAAGATGGGATAGTACTCCAGAAATTTGAACTCATAAATTCTCCGAAAGCGTTGATTTAAATCAATGCTATTTTTGATTCGAAAAGCTACAAGTAATTTGTACCAGCTTAACTGTTTTATTTTTCAAAGGGGTTTTTCTCATTATGGATATAAAAAAATATAAAGAAGGTCTGCCTTACCGGTTCTTTTTTCCTTTTTCTCTGATCGGGGCAGTCAGTGCAGTTTCTCTATGGATACTTGCCTATGCGGCTGAAAGGGGATGGATATCTCCCTTAAAAAATCCTTATCCTGTGCAGCACCATATTCTTCTGATTTCATCGCTTTTTCTCCTGCCTGCCCTGAAGGGGTTTCTTTTCACTGCAATTCCAAGATTTACTGGAACAGATTTCTTAGGGTTCTATTCGATTGGTCTTCTTCTTTCCCTGCAGATTCTGATTTCAGTGCTTGCTCTTTTCTTTGAAAATGCGATTCTCTTTTATTTTTTGCTCAATTTGGATTTTTTGCTCCTTTTAGGGTTTGTGGTCATCCGATTCAGCAAAGCCAAGGGAAAACTCTCCGAATATCTGTATTTTATTCCGGCAGGACTATTTTTGGGAACTGTCGGCTCCGTTTTCTTAAGCATCAGCAGAATCAGAGAAGACATTTCACTTTTTCATTACGGCAAAGAGTTGATTGTTTATGGTATGATACCCTGTGCAGTTTTCGGAGCAGGAATCAGAATTGTCAATATGATTCTGAACAGAGAAAATCCGGAAAAAAGATCTGTCTGGATGCAGAAGGCTGAATCTATTCAGAATGGCAGGATTTTTTCCTTAATTTTTGTGTTTTTTTCATTATCTGAAAGTGCTGTTTTTTACCTGTTTTCTCTGGAATATTCTGTATTTTTCAGAACACTGCGTTTTTTGATCTGTATTTTTCTTTTTATCAGGTATTTTCAGATTTTTGATCTTTCCATGTACAAAGGCAGACTGTCTTTTCTGATACTGATTTCACTGTATTCCTTTCTGTTGGGCCTTGCGGGTCATGCCTGGGGAGGCGCTTATTCCGTTCATATGGTTCATCTTTATCTGATTTCAGGTCTTTCTCTTTTTATTGCAGGAATAATGACAAGAGTGGTCTTTTCTCATGAAGGACTGAATCTGGATCTGGAGAAAAATTCGTCCGTTTTTCTCTGGGTGGCGGTTCTTTTCCTTCTTGCAGCTCTCACCAGAGCATCTGCAGTATTTATGCCTTCATTAATGATTTCTCATTTCGCATATGCCTCTTTTCTGTTTATTCTCGGTCTGCTCATATGGATCATTTTTACTCTGAAAAATATATTTCTGAAAAGAAATAATTTCTTGAAATGATATATCCAAAAAAATATGTAATATAATCATTGCAGAGATATAAATGGAGATATGATATAGCAGGATCGGCATTGTCCGGCAGTCTGCAGATCTGAATTTTAACGGGATTCAGACTGTTTTTGCAGAACGGCGACTTTCGTTCCAGGCCTGCCTGTTCTTCCGTTTTGATATCTGCAATTCTCCTTCAAATGAAAAAAAAATATGAATTCTTGACTTAAATCATTTCAGGCATTGCGGAAATGTTCTATATAAAAGGATAAAGGGAGTCCTCATGAAAATACATTTTTTTAGGATACTGTTGGTTCTCGCACTTCTTGCTTCGGTTTCATACTGCGGGAAGGAAGGAGACAAGGATGGAGGGGCATCGGCTCCTGTATCTTCAGACAATAAAGGAATCGGTCCTGTCAGTAAAGCGGATATAGGGCCGCTGAATGACGGATTGGCAGAAAAGGGAAAGCAGATCTTTGACAGCAAATGCGCTGCATGCCACAAGTTTGAGGAAAAAGTAGTAGGACCTCCTCTCGCAGGCGTGACTCAGAGAAGAACTCCTGAATGGATTATGAATATGATTCTGAATCCTCAGGAAATGATTGCAAAAGACCCTGCAGCAAAGGAACTTTTTGAAACTTATCTGGTTCAGATGACTTTTCAAAACGTAAGTCAGGAAGATACAAGAGCGATTCTGGAATACTTCAGACAGATTGACAGCAGGAAAAAATAGAGGAGATGGTTATGAATAAGTTGAATACAGTTTTAATTCCGCTTCTGATGGCATTAGTGAGTATGGGCTGCGGAAAAAAAGGTGGTTCTCAGGCAGTTTTGGCTTCCAATGCTGCTCAGAAAGTATATGTGGCACCGGGTGAGAAAGATGAGGTTTATGCTTTTATGTCCGGCGGGTTTAACGGGCAGATTGGTGTGTATGGAATTCCTTCTGCAAGGCTTTTCAAAATACTTCCCGTATTTTCTCTTCATTCAGAAAACAGCTACGGATATGATGAAGAAACAAAGGATATGCTGCTGACATCCAAGGGATATGTTACTTGGGACGATGCCCACCATCCTGAGATTTCTCTTACAGGCGGAAATCATGACGGAAGATGGCTTTTCATCAATGGAAATAATACTCCTAGAATTGCGAGAATTGATCTGACTTCTTTCGAAACAAAGGAAATTATTGAAATTCCGAATTCCGCTGGAAATCACGCATCACCATTTTTGACTGAGAATACTGAATATGCTATGGCTGCGACACGTTTTTCCATTCCTATCCCTCAGAGAGACATTGCAATTGAAGAAATGGGAAAAGGAAAATTTAATGGAAGCATTACAATGGTGAAGATTGATCCGAAGGACGGAAGAATGAGCATTGAACTGCAGATGATTGCTCCTGCCTTCAGTTACGATCTGAGCAGATGCGGAAAAGGGCCTTCCCACGACTGGTGTTTTTTCAGTACATACAATACAGAACAGGCCTATCAGATGCTGGAAGTCGGTGCATCCAAAAATGACAAAGATTATATTATGGCATTCAACTGGGTGAAGGCAAAAGCGTGCAAGGATGCTGGAAAAGTAAAAGATTTCTCAGGAACCTATTATAATAATTATCTCCCTGAAAATGCTCCTGCGATTGCAAC
>DAORDI010000038.1:19776-28499 GCA_035345895.1 Leptospiraceae bacterium | reverse complement strand
TCAATTCAATTCAATTCAATTCAATTCAATTCAATTCAATTCAATTCAATTCAATCCAATCTGTTCTGTTCATTATTCTGTTAACATTTACTTTTTGTAAAAAAGATGCAGAGGCCAAAGAAAAGAAGGCAGATAAGTATAAAACAACAGAAAACAGCAAAAGTTATTTCATAACAGCGGTCGGAGGGCTTCGTCTTAGGGAAGAACCGAGTTCAAAGAGTAAGGCAATGACGGTCATACCTGAGGGTTCAGTGATTACCGTAGAAGGCGATTCAAATGTTCAGGAAAACATAGGCACAGTCAAAGGCACTTGGTTGAAAACTACCTGGGTGAATGATACAGGTTTTGTTCACAGTGGATTTCTGTGCGATGTGCAAGATGCAAAATGCAATGAGGTGGAAGCGTTTATACAAGAAATACGCGAAGTATGCAAACCAACCTGCAGTTCTACTAAAGATTTTGTGGGTGGTGATGATGGAATAGCTGGAACAGTTCGAGCGTATTTTACATTTGATGAATCTCAAAACTCAATTTCCTGGGGAAGAATTTATGGTACCGCAGGAAATATACATAGAATAACAGGAAAGGTCACGTTCGCAAAAAAAATCAAAGGAAAATATTATATAAATCTTGATAGAGTAGAAACTTTTCCCATAAAGATAGAATCGAACTCATCTGTCTATTTATATGATCCAATAGATTTCCGCGATGGAAGAGATTCAGCTCCATTATATGAATATAAGCCATAAATGCTTTCTCTAATGAGCTCGTTAAAACCTTTCGGCATACAATTGATATCCAATGTTCAAACAGATTTCACTGCGGACCATTGAACGTTTTAATAATTCTTAAATAATTAATCTCATTAGTTGAAAAAAGGGGATTTTAGCCAGCTACCAAATCGGCGAAGGGGCAGTCGCTTCTTCAGCAACTTCATATAATATCTGTTTCTTGCTTTGGAGTGGACGCAGTGCGTCCTTGGCGGTTACTCAGTAAAAATACAAAAATGAAGAAAAGCAGGGATTTTTAAGGGACGCAGTCCCTAAAAACCGCCGGTAGGCTTTACCCCCAAGTGAAACATGGGTTAAGAGTAACTACGAAGCCGTTAGGCTGAGCAATACGAAATTTGCATTAATGCGACCTGACAAAGCCGCACTTCACTCCAGCGCTGAACCGTGATCCTTCGGAAGAAAAACCAGGCCGATGAAAAAAGTAAGTGCTGCTACAGTAATCGGATAATACAGTCCGGAATAGATATTTCCTGTGGCAGCAGCGACGCTGGCCGCGATGAACGGTGTCAGTCCTCCGAATACTCCGTTTCCGATATGGTAAGGAAGAGACATGGAAGTGTACCGTATCCTTGTCGGAAAAATTTCCACAAGAAATGCAGCGATCGGTCCGTACACCATTGTCACCAGGAATACCTGCACAAATACAAAAACAGTCAGCATCACAGCGTTTGACTGAAACCTGGACATTGCAGAATAAATTGGGATATACAGTATTGCGGCAAGGAGACATCCTGTCAGTATGATTTTTTTTCTGCCGATCCTGTCCGAAAGACTCCCGAAGAATATGAAAAACGGAGTTGCCAGTGCCAGTGCGACCGCTGTCACAGTGTAGGCAGTCGTATAATCCACCTTCAGTGTCTTTTCCAGAAAACTCAGTGCATAAAACTGACCGGTATACCAGACAACTCCCTGTCCTGCAGTCGCACCGAACAGAGCAATCAGAACCATCTTGAGATTGGCAGAGTTCCCGAAACTCTCACGGATAGGATTGGCTGATGCTTTTCCGGATGCCTTCATTTCCAGGAACACTGGAGACTCCTGAAGTCTGATTCTTATATAATAGGAAATCAATACTAAAAATGCGGAGAGAAGAAAAGGAATTCTCCAGCCCCATTCATTGAAGTCAGCCGCACTCAGTGTCATACGGGTCAGAAGAATCACACCGATCGAAACAAAAAGTCCAAGTGTTGCAGTGGTCTGGATGAAGCTCGTATAGTACCCTCTTTTTTCATCAGGAGAATGCTCCGCTATATATGTAGCCGCGCCGCCGTACTCTCCTCCAAGTGCCAGCCCCTGAACCAGTCGGAGAAATACAAGAGCTGCAGGAGCAGCCATCCCGATGACATCGTATCCAGGAAGAATGCCGATCACAAATGTGGCACCTCCCATGATGAGCATCGTTAATAAAAAAGTATATTTTCTGCCGAACTTATCACCTATATGACCGAATACCACTGCACCGAACGGTCTTACAATGAACCCTGTAGCAAATGTGGCCAGAGCAGCAAGATAACTGACAGTCTCATTTCCTTTCGGATAGAACTGTGCTGCAATGAAACTTGCCAGTGTCCCGAAAATATAAAAATCATACCACTCTATCATTGTTCCGACAGAAGACGCAAAAATCACCTGCCAGATTTTCTTCTCTGAATTATCTTTTGATACTGCTCTGGTCATAACTCTTCCTTAAAAATTTTCCTGAATATAATTTTGGATTGCGCCTAATATTTCCGAATGAATAAATTCTTTATTAGAGTAGCCTAATGTTTGACTGTGGGAGGAAAACTCAGCATCTTTTAGATAGAGTAAGCCGAATATAGCATGAAAGGCACAATAATATGAATGCATTTTTGCATATTCGGGTTTCTCGCTCATAACATCCAGATTCCGTCTTTCAGAATATTTTTCCCAATAGGAAATTTCTGCTGAATATTCCACTCTTCTTCATTCAGAATGAGGCAGGATGCCAGTTGTTCATATTTATCCAATATCATAAATAATTTCTGCAGTCTCTTCATTTTTTTCATTCAGGAGAACAACAAAGTCATAGTCAGAATGTTTTTTATTATTGCCGCGAGCGCGTGATCCGTATAAAGCAATATTTTTCAAGTAATTTGGAATCTGCTTTTTAAGCTCATCAGTAAAACTGATAACAACCTGATCCTGCTTTGGGTCGTAGTTTGTTTTAGATTCTGCCATAATTTTTCCTTCCTGCTTCCTTTTCTGTATGCCTCGGATTTTATGCTATTTAAGAAAAACGCTGATTCATTTTTCTATTTTTTTATATTTGAACTTTGCTGTAAACTCATTAAAGACTGTTGCCGCATTAAATAATTCGCCTGTTATATGAACCGGATTAGCCAAGTCTCTGCAAATTTTTTTATGATTTATAAGAGAATTTCTAAACTGAATTATTTTTCGAAGAGCAGTTTGCATCTTGCTCTGAAAAAATATCAAGTTTTAAATATGTGATCTTTGGCCATTCATACAAAACCCTATTATAACAGTCTGTCTATTTTTGGCTTTACAGCAAAATGGGTTCTTAAAAAATGGAGATGGAGGATTTTATGAATAAATTATTACTTTCAATTCTAACTGTTGTTTTAGTTGTAAACTGTGAAAAAGCGCCAGAGGCTCCTAAAGCCGTAACAAATGAATCTAAACCTGCTGCAGAAGCTCCAAAACCTGCTGGAACTCCTGTTCCTTTGGATCTGAAAAAAAGCGCACTGAAATGGATCGGAACTAAAGTTACTGGAAAACACAACGGAACAATCAAAATTTCCGAAGGAAACATCCTTGTAAATGAGAACAAAGTAGTCGGTGGAAAGTTCACACTGGATATGGCTACCATTGAAGATCTGGATCTGAAAGGTGAAATGAAAACAAAACTCGAAACTCACCTGAAAAGCGAAGATTTCTTTGAAGTGGCAAAACATCCAAAAGCTTCTTTTGAAATCGCAAGCATCAGCGAGCCAGGTGCAGACGGTGCTGTTACAGTTACTGGAAATCTTGACATTAAAGGAATTTCCAAATCAGTCAGTTTTCCTGCAAAAATCACTTATGCAGCTGACAAAAAAACCGGTTCTGCAAAAGCAAATTTCAATATCAACAGAAAACTTTGGAAAATCGAATACCCAGGAAAACCTGATGATCTGATCAGAGACGAAGTAAACATTGATCTCGATCTGGCGATCTGATCTCGCGATCTGATTTTACAGTAAATAATTATATAATAAAAGGCTCTCTGTTACAGAGGGCTTTTTTTATCACTTCACAGTCACTCCGCTTTTGCACCTATCAGAATATTCATTCAGCCTTTTTCAACAGCCTCAATTCTGAAATTTTTCCTTAAAAGAAGGGACTTCATCTGTTCGACACTGATTCTAAGTTTTCTATATGAACTGATTTTCTGATCCCAGCGGTTCTCTTTTTTTTCATAAAGAATATCTGTCACTGAAACGTATTCTCTGAAATACTCCAGAAAACAAGTGAGAATCCTGCTCTCGTCATTTTTCACCGAAATGAATCTGGCGTTCTCTTTCAGCTCTTCTGAATAGTCCCGAAATGAAAGAAAAAATTTTCCGCCGGTGCATAAAGAAGAGGCACAGTCTTCAATAAATTTTTCCAGAACATCAAAAGAATCCAAATGGGAGACAGTATCCCCTCCGCATACAATCAGTTCTGCAGATCTTGAAGGTGACCCTTCTGACACTCCAAACCCGGCTTGTTTCTTGTCTGCATATTTCAGGATATTTTCGATCCTGTCCCTGAATATATGAATTTTTTCTGAATCAGCATAACTTCTGAACTCACTCAGAAGGGTATCATTAAAATCTATTGCACAGACAGAAAAGCCCAGATCCGCAAGAGCAATAGACTGTATCCCGTTACCGCATCCCAGATCAACTGCGTAGCTGCTCTTTCTCGGAACAATTCCAAACTTCTGAAAAATAATTTTCTGATTCTGAATATTTTCACTGATCTCGCCGATCATCCAGGAATAAAACTTTCCTAAATGCTTGTCATAGTGCTCTTCTGCTGAAACCATTCTATTCTCCTGAAAAATATGTTCTTAGCTCATCTTACGCAGGGGCGTTTTTGCAAGTGAGCCTGCCGACGGTTTCCCGAACCTTGACACTGCTGAGTGCCCCCCTTAAAAATCCCTTTTTACTGATTCATTAGATTTTCCTAATTCTTTTTGAAAATTCCAGGGTCTAGATAGCATATCCTCTTTGCATAAGGTGACACTTTTTCCCGACCAGATTGCTGACTTCTGATCGCCGGGTAAAAAGTCAGCAGTGAACATCGTTTTTCTCAATAGACCGGTATCTTCAATTCAATGAAACATAAGTAACGTTTCCCTGCAAGTAAAACAATTGACTTATCAGATGATAAAGCTTATAATGATCTAAAAAAAGAAAGGTTGCATCTCAGTCGGCAAATATTCAGTCTGAAGAACATACAGTGAATTGAGTCGTATTTTCAGTCTGCGATTCAGGGAGGGAAGATGGCACTGCTTATCGAATGGAACGAGAGTCTGAGTGTAGGGGTTTCCGAAATTGACAGACAGCATATGAAACTTGTGGGTCTTATCAATAAACTGCATCACGCAATGAGTGAGGGTCACGCAAAAGATGTAATGAGTCAGATTCTGGATGAAATGATTTCCTATACTGACGAACACTTCAAGACGGAAGAAAAATATTTTCATCAGTTCAAATATATTAAAACTGTGGAGCATATGAGAGAACACAAAAATTTTGTGAATACTGCTCTTCAGCTCCAGTCCGATTTTAAAAGCGGAAAACTGGGTATCTCAGTCGGAACAATGGAATTTCTTAAAGACTGGCTTACGAAGCATATTCAGGGATCGGACAAAGAGTATACAAAATGCTTCAATGAAAACGGGCTTCACTGATGCAGTTTTTCGGATTAGACTGCTTTTCTGAACTGCAGGTCTGCATTCACAGACAGGATAACTATTGTCAAGGAGTGCCGTCTCCGATCCATCCGGAAAATTTAATTTTATCTAATTAAAATATGATGACAACTTTTCACAAAAAGCGGATTTGTATTTTCGGACTCTTTACAGATCAAAGGAAATAAAATGTATTCAATTTTGAGGAAAAAAACAGAAGAGGAAAGAGAGATAAACCTTCAGTTTCATCATTATTCGTATTTTTTGAATTTTCTCAGAATCAGACTTTTCAGTATGATATTCTTTTTCTGCAATGCAGTCATCCTTGTTTTAAACTTCATCAACCATTCCCGGGGAATAGGCAATAAAAACCCTTACTCCCAGTACTATATCCCGGCCTATCTTTTCTTTTTTATATATTTTTTTATAATGAGCATTATCGCATACATTCAGACACCGAGTCAGATCAGTGAAATCAGATGGAGACACAGACTCCAGATTCACATTTTTGCTCTGATGATGCTGGTCTGGATCAGTATCATCACTTATATAGACCTGAGAGTGAACGGCGGTATAACCGTTTATGCGCTGGGACTCCTCGGTCTTGCCACAATGCTTTTCATCCATTTTTTCTGGGGAGCTGCACTGTATTCCATTGCAGGAGGTGTTTTCTATTTTCTCCTCATCAGTTATGAAATGAAGGAAGACAAGATGATAGCAGACCTTCTGAACGGCACTATTATGATTGCCATCAGCTTCATCATATCTCAGATCATTGTAAAGGAAAAGAAAAAACAGTTTATAAAAGACAGTCAGATAGAAAAACAGAAAAGAGAACTCGAACTCATCAATGCAGATCTGAATGCGCAGAATTTAAAGAATGCAATGCTCCAGATGATCATACGGCACTATATTCCGCAGACAACCTGGAAAAAAGCAGACTTGAATTCCAGTCTTTCCATGCCGAAAATTCCGGAAGAAGAAGTGGATATAACATGTCTCTTTTTGGATATAGTATCATTTACTGAGTATTCAGAGCAGCATTCGCCTAAGGAAGTCATCGAGAAACTGAACAGGGTCTATGCACCGATTGTGAACATAATTTACGACAACGGAGGTGATATTGACAAGTTCATCGGAGATGCTATATTTGCTTTTTTTGAAGAAAGTCAGCCTGCACTGAAAAGTGCGCTGGAGATATTTGCAAATCTGAAGAATGCCGATGCAGAATCCAGTGTGGAGGTACGGATAGGGATTCATTCAGGAAAAGTGATTCGCGGAGATGTAGGCGGAAAAAACAGACGGGACAATACATCGATCGGAGACACTGTAAACATTGCCGCAAGACTGCAGACAGCGTGCAGTCCCAATGAACTGATTATTTCTGAAGAAGCTGCACTTTCCTGCAGAGACTTTTATGAATTTAAGGAAAAAACATCTCTTTCTCTGAAAGGCAAAACTCTTCCTATCAATGTTTTCCGAATTCCGGAGTGATTTCCCCCGCTCGTTCCGGGCACACTGTTGTGCGCCCCTCACTGACCCACATCAAATTCACTCATCCTTACCATATACTCTTTGGTTCAGTTTTTTCCAAAGTCCCTTTTTTTCGAGAGCTTCGACTGAATACGTATTTTTGAAATGTTGATAAACAGCTCCATTGCTGTGATCTTTTTCTTCTTCCATATCCTCTCCAAAGTCTATGAGAAGACAAGTTGGAAGATATTCTATTGCGAGTTCGAGCACCTGTCTGCCGATATTCTTATCATTTTCCTCATCTGACCCGCTGAACCATTTCTTAAATTTTTCCTCTTCGATCAAAAACTTATCAATCGGTATGGGCGGATCTGCGAAAGCAAGCTGATTATAGAGATCATCTCCATGTGACAGATACAGCTTTTCTTCAACAAATCGGGGAATGGCGTGACCTGCAGTAATTACAAGCTCCACAGGTATGTTGATGATTCTAAGAAGGGCCTTCAGAAATCCAGTGGTTCCCCAGCATCCGTATGTAATATGCATTTTCCCGGAATCCGGATCACTCAGCTGCACAGTGCCTTCGATCATTCTGATGAGAGGAGGGAAACCTTTGTACTGCCATTGATCATAAAGGTTTTCGAGATCATCTCCTCCCGAAAAATGCTGAAGATGTTTTCTGCACCATTCCATCATAGCAGCGATGCTGTCTGTCGTTTTGGTTTTGATGATTTTATTCTCTTTTAAAAACTGAAGAGCTGTTACAGGATCACAATAGACAACATATCCAAATCTATAATCTATGCTGTACTCGTTTTTTTCAGAATCATATACAAACATTTTTCTGCCATCCAGAAGTTCAGCAAGTCCTTGTGCAGACATATCCTCCAGAGACCATTCCAGTTTTTCCTTGATTTCCATCGCAAGACTTTGAGAAAGATAGGACGCAAAAATGTTCCAGGCAAGGTCTTCATCCATAGTCTGCACTACCTCGTCCCCTTTTTTCAGTTTTGCCTTATTTGGGACAGGATCTTCTTCAAAAACAGTTTCTTCGTTCCAGACAGACGCGAATATTTCCTGCAGACTTTCTTTTTTATCATCATCCCATTTGGAATAGGAAACTGCTCCTTTTTTGTTCTCCCAGAAAATTGCCCCTGCTATGGACGGTTTTTCCTCAAGCCATTCATTCAAATCAGGAGCTTCGTCTCCAGTCTCGCTTTCTTCTTCGTTATATTCAGTCTCAGACATATTTTCCCTTCATCCGGCAGGCATCAGCTGATTTTTAGTCGGCAGAATATCCCGAATTTTATTGTAAATGAACAGATACTAAGCATCTTAAAAAGATACAAACTTATTTTGAGTTGTTGAAAAAATCAAGAAATTATCTTCAATCAGAAGCTAAATAGGGATTGGGACTGTGTAAAAGCAGGTGACCGGCGGTGAAAATTGTATCGAGGTATGCTTTTACACAACCTCACCTCCGGTAGGATTAACTCAGCAGCGGCAGTCATTTTTTCTCTTTACTTCCAGTCGACTCTCCG
>DAORDI010000038.1:0-19676 GCA_035345895.1 Leptospiraceae bacterium | reverse complement strand
GGATTAACTCAGCAGCGGCAGTCATTTTTTCTCTTTACTTCCAGTCGACTCTCCGCGAGGCTTTACATACGAGGCCGAGGCAGTTCGATTCCGGAATGAGTCTGTGAATCGCAAGGTGTCCTGACCGGATTGAACTGAATGAAAGTCAGAAATTCATTCACTGCAGGTTTTTGATCCCTGCCCTAAGTACGGAGCAGAACGCTCCCTGGCTGTGCAGAGGCAAAATCAGCGGATAGAATTTAGAGGAGCAGTTAATGGAAAGCACATTGACAATTATGCCGGAAACAGATCCGAGCAAAAAAGAGATATTTAAAGGATATGATGTACTTCGTGAGAAAATGGCAAGTCTTGGCATAGGTTATGAACGCTGGGAAGCGGAAAAACCTCTGACTGATACAGCATCCCCGGAAGAAGTAGCAGCTGCATACAAAACGTCCATTGACAGGATTCTTGCAAAAGGATACAAAACGTTTGATGTGGTTTCAATGCATCCGGAATCACCAAATGCAAAAGAAGCAAGAGCAAAATTCATAAGTGAACATACTCACAGTGATGATGAGGTTCGTTTTTTTGTAGACGGCTCCGGAATGTTTTATATCCACAAAGCAGGACTGGTCTGCATGATGCTCTGCACCAAGGGTGATTTCATCAGTCTTCCTGCAGGCACAACACACTGGTTTGATATGGGACCAAAACCTTTATTCAAGGCAATCCGTGTATTCAACAGCCCTGACGGATGGGTAGGAAACTTCACAGGGGACAGTATTCCCGACAGATTTCCAAAATACGAATAATATGAATCTGTTTCGGCGTATATTTTTCCTGCTTATTTTCCTGGCAGCTTCTTCCGTTTTTTCGGAGAAAGGAATCAAGGATAAACCCTACACAGTGGAGTACTACTACAAAGCCAAGTGGGGTTATGCTGATGAATTCATCGAATTGTACAAGAAAAACCATTATCCCGTAATGAAAAAGGAAATGGAGATAGGAAGAATTCTCAAGCTCTCTTTTACAAAGCCCCGGATTCATTTTACGGAAGACAGCAGATGGGATTTCAAGGTCACAATTGTATGGAAGAATATTCAGACAACGGATGACGGGTTTGATGAAAAGGCTCTTATGCTTCAGCTTTTTCCGGATCAGCAGACATTCAAAAAAGAAGAAAAACGAAGATTCGAAATCCTGCTCGGTCACTGGGATATTCCAGTTGCCGAGTTTGATATGGAAAAATAAAAAATCAATCCTTTCGATCAGGGCTCCGTCCTGTTCGAGGGGAAAGACTGCTCAATGCTTCCCTACAGAATACTGTCTCACCTGCATATGAAGAGTCATCCATCGGACTGAAAGCCATATCTGATTAGCGTTAAAAAAAATCTGTTTGGGATAGAAAAAATTCTTTCAATTTTTCTCAGTCTGCTGTCTAAGGGACAAAAGGAGAGAATATATGATTAAAAGAATACTAACACTGCTTATTTTCATAGGATGTACAGTTCCTTCCTTTTCCGAAAAGAAAAGCGCTAAGGATATTGACGCTGTTTTCTATCAGCTGATGCTTGAACACGAAAAGTCTATGCAGAGTTTTTTTCAGGAAACCGCCTGGAAGGATCCTTTTGAAAAGGTATTTTTTTCCGAGGTAAACTTTTCCAGAAATATGCATACGGCGGCTTTTTTTGAAAATATAAAAACTCAAATGGAATCCGGTGAAATGCCTGCTCATTCCGGTGTTATGCAGATTTCCTACACCAGCATTTCTTCCATCAATGGGGTGCGTTCAGCAGTCAGTTATGACTACAGATCCGACGGAAAGAATGTTGTTCTGACAAAAGGCACACTGAAGGATGGACAGTTTCTGCAGGCGGTGTACAATTATGCACCTGAAACAAAACTCTTAGAAACCAAAGGATTTAAGGGAAAAAAACTGATTAAGCAGAATACTTATAAGTATGATATTTAATATATAAAGCAGAATCCCAGTCTGTCAGAAACAGACTGGGAGAGAAACATCAGAATCCTGTTGTCTCAGTCTGATCTTCTACAAGCTTACCTTTGCCTGGGCATGCAGAAAGAGCAATTGATGCAAACAGGGAAACAAACAAAACAGCAAGAATGATTTTTTTCATAAGAATCTCCTGTCTATTAGACTAAATTATATCTCTTGTACAGTCAATAAAAATTTAGAATTCTTCCAAAAATAGACAGATCAGTATAGTTGAGAAACTCTATATGACTCTCGCTTTCTGGGTACTGGCAATTCGTCCGCTCTGGCTCAGCTCAACTTATTTCAGCAGTTTACTCAATGCAACAATCAGCCCTGTATTCGCAATGAGCATACCTGCTACCCATTTGAGGATCTCCACTTTGGAATCAGAAATTGTCTGAATAATCCGGCCGTCCGCTTCTCTTCCACGAATATCCAGCTCTTTAATTTCGAGACGGACATCCTGAATCTCCAGACGAATTCCTTCAATTTCTTTAGAAAGTTTCATTTCTACGTTTTTGATTTCCAAGCGGATATCCTGTGTTTCCAGACGGATTCCTTCAATTTCCTTCTGAAGCCGGAGCTCAGTCTCACTCAGATCCCGTTTAGAAGAGGCGGGGATTTCAGTGAGTTTTAGGTCCAGTTCTCGAATCTCCTTTTGAAGCCGGAGCTCGGTCTCGCTTAGATCCCGTTTAGAAGAGGCGGGGATTTCAGTGAGTTTTAGGTCCAGTTCTCGAATCTCCTTTTGAAGCCGAAGTTCAGTCTCGCTTAGGTCTCTTTTAGAAGAGGCGGGGATTTCAGTGAGTTTTAGGTCCAGTTCTCGAATCTCCTTCTGAAGCCGAAGTTCAGTCTCGCTCAGGTCTCTTTTGCTGGCAGGCTCTGACTCAAAATATTTTCCGAACAGTCTGGCGAGTCCCTTGGACTGTTCTTCTGAAAAATGCATCTCTTTCAACTTCTCATAAGTTTCGAGCGTATTCATATCAATCATACTAATACCTGTAAAAGAATTGTCAACTTCTGATTTTTTCCCAGCTGAATTGCATCTTTGGGCGAATAAAACTCAAACAGTGCAGTGCAGCGATGTTTTGGGGATACTA
Organism: Leptospiraceae bacterium; assembly: GCA_035345895.1. Taxonomy (GTDB): domain Bacteria; phylum Spirochaetota; class Leptospiria; order Leptospirales; family Leptospiraceae; genus DAORDI01. The sequence goes on along the minus strand of DAORDI010000038.1, from coordinate 16,601 downwards.
TTTTCGTAACTGCTCAGCATAACCGCTTCCAACCCTTGCGAGGGGTTTTGCAGCCCTAAGACCCCCGTTTTTCAAACACTTTTCTATAAATTATCTTCCGCTCAGCAGTTACTTATTTTAAAAGGAAAAACCGTAAATCTGTCGAACTTATAATCAGAAAAACTGCAGAAAGGATTGATTTTTTCGATTGCTTCGTCAAATTGTAATAAAGGATGAGAGAGATCTCCAAATCATCATGGACAATTCGTTTATAAAGTCTGTTTTCCAGAAATTGGCAAGCAAAGTCGATAAGCTGGAGAAAACCACTGAGGATGTTCAGGATGAGCTGAATGCAAAACGCCAGGCCCGGGATGAATGGTTTAAATGGCATTTCGACTGGAAAAACGCATGGGTCTCTGAATCTGAAAATATGACTGAAGAAGAAAAAGAAAAAAAGAAAGTGGAAACCTCAGTGACCAGCCGATACAAGGCTTTGGATATTTAATTCTTCATAGAAACAGAATCAAAAACCGTTTTCCAAAAAATCCTTACAGTCTCTTCTCTTTCTTCCGGTGCGCTTAAGAACACGGATACTCCTCTGTCGTTTCGAGATACTCTGTATGTATGATATAATGAATATTTTCTGAATTTCCCGTCGTTGTCATTTCGGAAAAACTCGCTGTAAACAGCATTTTCCCGTTTCTCTGAAACATACTTTAAAATGGACTTCTGCCGGTCATTCAGTCCGCGTTCATTCTCCCAGAAATTCTTCAGAAAAGTTTCCGTGACCCTGTCGCTTCTGTGACGGGAAAAATTGAGTGATAGCACAATTCTTTTATTGAGAGGGTAGGGTTTCTTTTTTGAAAGAAAGTTCAGCCATTCTTCCATGGAAAAATCCTTCTGAATCTGATCCTCTGCCGTAAAATACATGATTTTATAATTATGCCACTTTCCTCTGCTGATGAACTGCATTCCTGTCCTGGGACTGAGCTGAAGAGGGATTTTCATTCTGAGGCCGTATTCTTCTGATTCCAGAATATGATAGTCCTGCATTCTGCAGAGATAGGGATCCGATTCACTGTTCAGCTCCTCTTTTCTGTCTTCATAAAGAGAGAGAATTCTGTTTTTCAGCTCAACAGTCTTATGCAGGAGAGGCATATTCCTTTTCTTTGCATCTTCAGTCTGATTTCTGAAACAGAGCTCCATCCCTTTCAGAATCCGAAGTGCGGACACATTTTTCTTTTTTTCAAAAAGGGAATATGCTTCTTCGAGATGAATCTCCGGCTGGGATTCGGCACTGGGATATTCTGTATACTCAGAATCTATCTTGAACAGAATCCTGCCGTCCCAGCGTTCTTCATACTTTCTTCCATAAACATCTCTTTTCTGAACTGTATGAAGTCTGATTGGATGTTTGCTGTCATCTGTATTTTTTTCCGGAACAGTTTCCGCTGGCAGGGATAAAAAACTGCCTGTGGCAGCATAAAAAATAACAATTATATAATATATAAATTTTGTGTTAATGGTCATATATATTCCTCAAATCTCTAATAGCGGAGCGTCGCAAGTACGGAGATCCGTTCAGCACCAATTTTCCTCGAAGCTATTTCCCGATTCTGAGAAATTTTCTGTTCTTGCGGATAAATTCGTGGAGTTTTTCCTTCATCTCAGTTTTCTTTCCAAAGTCATTTTCACAGGAATACTGAATGCTTAGATCGGCATTTTCTATATTTTTTTCTGCCTCTCTGCCTTCACCGATTCTCTGCTTGTAATGAAGATACTGCAGCAGTCCGGCAGTCTCATTGTCGTCATCATTGATTGTTTTTTTTCTGTTTTCAGAAAGAAATTTTTCCGCTTCCTTGAAATAAGGTTTCAGATATTCATAATATTTTTTATGAAATGTCACTTCCTTGATCCTGCTTTCAGGAGAAGATTCTTCGATGACTGAATATTCCGGAAAACGAATCTTGCCCATTCCCTGATAAGCAGGCTCAGTCACAGTGCAGGTATTTTTTCTGCCAGTCAGTTTCAGCCCGTAAAAAAGCTCACTGTCTGTCCTGATTTCTTCTTTTTTGTCCCCATCCAGATCCACGATGGAGGGTTCAGCATAAACCGAGTTTTCAAGCGACAGTGTTTTGAGGTGCCCTGATTTCATATAAAAAAACTTCAGCACATTGCAGCACCCGCTTTCTCCGCCGGAAAAATATGTAATTACAAAATATTTTCTTGAACCGTTAGTATAAAAACTGCTGGTAAAATCATGGAAGTATTCTTCTTTAAAAAGCTCCGTTCCTGTCTTTTTTTCCTGCATAGAAAGAAATATATTCCCGTCCACTGTCTTCTCTGCGGAAACTCCGTCCCATTCAGCCAGCTTTTCCGCAGATACCGGAAGAATGCATATCAGAAAAACAATAAGCTTTTTTATCATATTCTTTATGCGCGGGGAGTCAGATTGTGAAAGTATTCTCTGATGGTTTCCGCCGCCTTGAACGGACTTTCCTGACACACCCAGAGTCCGATTTTTTCATATCCTCCGATAAGCTGGGTAAAGGGAAGAAATTCGAGATAGAGACCCGCGCCAGGCCCATTGTTTACAGTGACATTATATGCTTCTTCCTTGCCGAAATTATGAAGGAGCTGAAGAAGTACCCGTACTGTCTCCTGCCAGGCAGTCGTAACGGCTGTCAGTTCTTCATCATTCAGCTCATGCAGAAACATTTTTTCAGTATCCTTAAGAACGAGAAAAATATCGTAAGGTCTTCTCATAAAATATGGAACAATAAGCACTGCCGGACCGTAGTCTTTGACGAGAAGATCCTCAGGATTTTCATTGAGAAGAAAGCTTGTAAAGTTCAGCTTATGGCTTACATAGAAATTCCAGTTATTGTAAAACTGCTTTGGCATAATATTGCTGGCAACAATCTGCTGATGACCGTGGGCAAGAGATCCTCCTGCAATTTTTCCGTAGTTTTTAATGATGGATACATATCCGTATGTCGGTTTTTCTTCGGATGAAAATTCAGATGTAGGCATAAGACTTCCGGATTCCAGCAGAAGTTTTCTTTCCAGTGCAGCAAGCCTCTGCATCACAATCTTTAAGTCCTTCACAGGCATATTGTGCCAGTCATGCGTATGCACTGACGAGGTCCACTGGAGAAAATGCAGTCCGAAAGAAACACTTCCCATTCTGTTGTGAGGATCATCATCAAACGGAAAAAAGATCGGAAACATATTTTTATTTATAAAAGTAAATCCTGAACTCAGTTCAGCAATATCCATTATACCTGTTGTTTTTCCGCTGCAAATCGGGCAGGCATTTTCAGGAAGAACCTGTTTCGGCTCCGAATCAGTCCGATGAGGTCTTGTGGCTCTGGAAGAATTATAGACAATGAGCTCTCCGTTTCTCGGATCTATCTGAAATACAGACTCAGGCTTGTAATTGCTCAGTGAGTCTTCTTTTTGGAAGAAATCATAAATTTCTCTCATTGTCAGTTCCTCAATCGAACTGGATTGAAGAACTGCCTTTACTGCATCCATACTCAGCTGCTGTAAATTGTCCATATCTTTCAATTCTCGTTTTGCAAATATTCCGTGTCAAGAACCTTTTTAAAGCGGAAATGGATTTAGATTGAAGGTATTGCAGGCATTAAAACCATTGAATCAATGAATGATGATTCTGAACTGAAAATTGAGCCTAGCCGAATTGCGCAGGACTGGCACCACAAAAACTGCTACGGATGCGGACCCGACAACCTTAAAGGCCTGAACCAGGAATTTCCTTTTGATGAAAAAACAGGGGACGTTCTGTTCATAACTAAAATTGAAAACTCTTTTGAAGGAGCTCCAGGGTTTGCTCACGGAGGAGTTCTTGCTTCCATTCTGGATGAAGCTCAGGGAGTTCTCTGTTTTCATATCGGACATTTTGTAATGACAGATCAATTAAATATTAATTATTTCAAGGCATCACCTCTGAATGAAGATCTGGAGATCCGTGCTTACATAACCTCAGTTAGAAAAAGAAGACTTTACACTACAGCAGAAATTCGTCTGGTCAGGACCGGCGAACTGCTCTGCAAATCCAAGGCAAAATGGTATGATATGCCGGAAAGAATCATCCGCAAAATGTTTCACCGCTCACCTCTTTCTGTGGAAAAACTGATCAGGATTATGGAAGAGAATAAAAAACGAGGAAAGCAGATACGCAAAAGATTAAAAACAGAAGAATCCAAAAACTCGTCAAAGGTTGAATAGACATATTATAAAAAACAGCACTAAATATAAGTGATTTGGGAGGCAGTGTTTTCTCATTGTCTCTGCAGATTATCATAACTTTTCTTTGCCTTAAAAAATAAGCATTAAATTTAAATGTTTGTACATTAAATCTGCCTGAATCATACAGATTTCTAATTCGCTTTTCTGTAAAGCTTCCTTCCTGGAATACTGATTCTCATTTTCAAAATATGAGCAATATATTTTATCATAATCTCAACGGGAGACGAAAAAATATTGACAATTTTTTTCTGCAGATCATTCTCATATGAAATTTTTCGGAAGGTAATCCGTGTTCGATTATTTATTTAGACAGAAAGTTCTGATTAAAGTTATTTTCTCACTCTGTATCCTGATGACCGGATTCCTTTTTTACATTGCATACTCATCTTATATTCTGGAAAGGATGAAGATTAAGGGTGATCTCTATTCTGAAATTATTCAAGGAAAAGACATCATCGCCGACATTCTGCCTCCGCCGGAGTACATCATAGAATCACAGCTCTATGCTTATCAGCTTCTCAGCGAGAAGAGGAAAAATGAAGCTCCTGCAATCATTGCCAAACTCGGAAAATTAAAGAAAGACTACTATGACAGAAATCAATACTGGAAAACTGTTCTGGAAGAATCTGAACTCAAAAAGACACTGACTGCAGATTCATTTCAGTATGCCGATCAGTTTTTCCAGATTCTGGATTCTGAATTTATTCCAAATATACTGAATAATAATTATATATTATCGGAAAAAATTCTATCAGAAAAACTTGTCCCTCTGTATGAAAAACACAGAGAAGCTGTGGACAAAACGGTAGTCATTGCAGAAAATTTAAACCGGAAAAATGAACAGAATGCAGAAGAGTTTATCTGGAAGGGGAGAATGTTTCTTTTTCTTGCCGCGCTCTTTTCCATACTGATCAGCTTTTCACTGGCACTGTTTACAAATATGAAAATGCTGGTTCTGCCCTTAAAAAACCTTTTGAAGGCCGTCAGAAAAATGGAGGACGGCGATCTGCAGGTTGAGCTGAATCTGAATGAATTTGAAAACACCAAAGATGAACTGATTCTGTTCAGTCAGTCTCTTTATTCTGTCATTGAGAAAATCAAACTTGTACTCAGAAAAAATCAGGATCTTGTCAAGGCCCTGCTGAAATCTTCCGGAGAAATTTCATCCAGTTCAGATTCTTTCAACGACTCAATACAAAGTCAGTCAGTATCCAGTGAGGAAATATCGGCGGCAATTGAAGAGATTGGAGCAGGCATTCGTGCAGTAAATTCATTCAGCAAAAAACAGAATACGGACCTTAAAAATTTTGAAACGGAGCTGAGTCTTTTTTTTCAGCTGGTCGAAAACCTTGGCAGACATATAAACAGCCAGACTGTCATCAGCGAAAAGATAGCTGCTGATTCAGTAAAAAACACCGGATCAATGAAACAGATGAACGAAAGTCTTCAGAATATACTGAAAAGCTCCAGAGACATGTCCAGTATATCAGAAATAATTAAAAATATATCTAAACAGGTAAATCTTCTTGCACTGAACGCTTCCATTGAGGCCGCACGAGCTGGCGAAAGCGGGAAAGGGTTTTCTGTGGTAGCTGATCAGATTTCCAGCCTGGCAGAAAAGACTGCATCCAGTATTCGAAAAATTGATTCTATCCTCGAAAATAACAGCATCGAGATTCGAAACGGGATTGCATATTCGGAAGCGGCAATCAAGACCGCATTGAATACACAGTCAGGAATCAGTTCAATGGCAAAATTGATTCAGGAAGAATACAGAATCATTCAGGAACATCAGAGCATAAACAAAAATGTTCAGAGCGGAATGCAGAATATGGAAAATCTGTCAGATCAGATTGAACAGTCAATGCAGGAACACCTGAAAGCAATAGAAGACATTGAAGAATCAATGAACAATATCATCGAAAAAACTCAAAAAAATTCAATTGCATCAGAAGAAATCAATCTGAGATCCTCAGCTCTTCTCCATCTCTCGCAGGATCTGGATGCTGAAATCAGATTCTTTAAGGTATAATTATCTGATATATTATACCTTTAATACAACTTTTCCGACGGTGGTTCCCGACTTAAAAAGCTCCAGTGCCTCTCTTGCTTTTTCGAAAGGAAAAATATGACCGATCCTCTGAGGCTTCAAATCCAGTTTCAGCAGACTTTCAAGCATTGAAGAAAGTTCTTCAATTTTATCCCAGAGCCAAATCAGATTAAATGCCATAACAGACTTATTTTCAGTGGGCATATGAAGGGGATCAATCATCGGCCTTGTGAGGTAGTTGAATATTGTAACAAACCAGTTGGGAGAACTTCCTGACGGAGTAAAATTTGCGGAGCCGTAAGTGACTATCCGTCCTCCTGGAGACAAGGCCGTATAACTGTCCTGAAATATGCTTCCTCCGTTGCACTCAAGCACAAGATGAAGATCCCGATTGTTCAGGGTTTTTTCAAGTCTGTATCTGAAATCTTCTCCCCTCACAAAACCATCCATAAATCCTTCCTGCTTCAGAACTTCCAGCTTGGATTCATTTCCGACACAGCCGATTGTATAAGCTTCAAATTTTCTGGCAATCCTGTTGGCAAGTATCCCCACACCTCCGGCTGCACTGTGAATCAGTACAGTCTGACCTTTCTTCAATCCGCCAAGTTCTATCAGGGCATAGTAGGCAGTGAGTCCCTGTGCAATAAAAGCCGCTCCTTCCTCCATCGTCCAGCCGGCAGGAATGGGATAAGCATACTTTTCATCGATATTCAGATGATCTGCATACGCGCCGAATCTGGTCACTCCCATCACCTTGTCCCCAGCCTTGAAGCGACTGACATCCCGCCCTGTCTTAATAACAGTGCCGGAATATTCCAAGCCGGGAATGAAACTTCCCTTCGGAGTCGCACTGTAAAGTCCAGTCAGTGCAAATATATCTGCAAAATTCAGACCGACAGCTTCTGTCTTAACTGTAATTTCTGTTTCAGACGGATCAGGAAGATCCTCTTCAATCAGTTTAAGATCATTCAGATCGCCTGCCTTATTTATTCTGTGAACTCTTCTTCTCACCTTTTCCGCCTTTCTTTTTTGCTGCTGTTTCAGTCTTTTTCCTTGAAACTGATTTCTTTTTCGTTACGGCTTTTTTCTTTGTTTCAGCCTTCCTGTCTGTTTCAGTCTTTTCAACAATCTTGTCATCATCAGAGTTTTCTTCAATGTCTTTGGTCTCAGCAGTTTCTTCTTTGTTTTCTGCAATCTCAGCTTTTTCCTCGGCTTTAGGTGTTTCAAACTGTTCTGCCTTTTCCTGAAATTCCACAAGTTTCTCTGTATACACTGCATCCGGTACAGTGTCTATTTTCGGAAGGCTGGTATCAAAATTAATTCCGACACCTCTAAGGGAAGAATCTTCCTTTTCTGCAAAAAACTTTTCCAGAAGAGCAGGAAGAAGAGTGAGCGCAACAATCAGCGTTACACCGATTCCGATGCTTGCAGCAACTCCGATGGAATGAAGTCCTCTGTGTTCTGCAATCAGAAGTACTGACCATCCCACAAGAGTAGTGAGAGTGGAGGCAATGACAGCCGGTCCCACCTTAGCCAGTGCTGTAATGATTTTTTTCTCTTCCATATATCTGAAATATATATATATTCCATTCTGTATCGCGTACCCGATAATAATTGGAAATACCAATATATTCATAAAATTTACCTTCAGATTCAGAAGGCTCATTATTCCAAGCATTGTCACGATGCCGAGCAGAAGCGGAGCAAGTGAAATAAGTGCTGCAAGAATGTTTCTGTAAAACAGAAGAAGAATCAGCGTTACTGTAGCAAGAGTGATAAAAATCGCAGAAAATGCCTCTGACTGAACAATCAGAGCAAGTCTTGCAAAAAGGATTACGCTTCCGACGGTGCCGGCCTTCTTCTTATGTTTCCGCAGGTCATTTATATTGTGAAACGGTCTGTGATCAGTGATGAATGCAGCTGTTTCAGGAAGAATTCCAGCCTTGATGAGTTCAGCTTTGCTCATAGAATTGGCTGATTCAAGAATGACTCTTTCTTCCTCTTCTGTAAATTTTTCATGCTGATAGTCTTTAATTTCCTCATGTTCCAGTTCAGTATCTTCTCTTCCTGCAAAAAGAAGCGAAGAGAGAGTTCTTTTACTGATAACAGGATATTCGAAATGTCCTACAGTTCTGTAAAAATGAATCAGATCCTTTCCGTGCCAAAGAGCTATCTTGGGATATACATACAGCATATAACCCTTTTCCTTGCTTTCGGGAACTTCCTTGAACTGATTGAAGAACACTTTCGGAACGTCCTCCCAGGAAAATTCTTCCACTTCCAGATATTTTTTGGCTGTAGGAATATGTTTCTGATGTTCTTCCTTGATCATAGAAGGCTGAATAGGCTTGATCTCCTCCTTTATCCTGGAAAGAAGCTGCATATTCTGAAGCTGCTGCGATTTTGACGGAGCAAGATTCCATAGCGAAACCACCTGATCTACAATGCTCTCCATCTCCTTTGGAACGGGGTTGAAAAAATCGTAAACAGCCTCCGACTCTTCGAGAGTATTTACAACAATCACCTGAGGATCCGAACTGATCTCAAATCTGTCAGCAATTTCATCGTAAAGAAGAAGTGATTCCTGATTTTCCAGAAGCAGGTCTCTTCCGCTGTAATTGAATGTTACAAACGGTGCCCACATTCCAAGTATAATGATAATCACTATGCTTATTTTCAGAAGTTTTGCAGGATTGGCAAAAAGCCTTTCGAAAATGGATGACCCTTCGTCTTTTTTGACTGCAATGATAAAGATTTTCTTTGAAGAGGGAATAAATTTAAGAAGCAGAGCAATCTGTATTGCTGTGACAAAATACATACACATCGCTATGCAGATGATTCCATAACAGGCGATGAATCCAAATTCGCTGAATCCTCTGAATTCGGAAAACATCAGAACAACGAATGCGGAAGTGGTAGTCAGTGCAGAAATAAATGAGGCCATTCCTGTATGATAAATAGTTTCCTTTACAGAGGAAAGAAAATCCTCACGTAAAGTATATTCTTCCCTGAACCTGTAAAGAAACTGTATTCCGTAGTCAATTCCCAGTCCCATCAGAACTGCAGCCATGATACTTGTGATTGTATTCAGCTGTCCAATCAGGAATCCGGTAAGGCCAAATGTAATCAAAACACCTGAAACAAGAGAGAAAGTAAGTATGATGATAAAAACAGGATTTCTGAAAAACAGAACAAGCAGAAGAATGATTCCCAGAAGAGATGCAATGGAAACAGGCTTAAGAGCATTTACAAGACTGTCATAATCATCCAGGTTGAGTTTGTATGTCCCTGTATAGCCGACAAAAACTCCTCTCTTGTCAAAGTTCATTTCTGCAACAATCTCCTTGATTCTTGCATCCAGCTTCCTGGTATATTCTATATCCACGAAAGAACCTTTCGGTTTGACCAGAACCAGGATCATTCCCTTGTCCGCAGAAATATTATACTCGTCAAAAATGTCTCTTTTTGCCAGTCTCTGGTATTTTCCTATAATATCATTAAATTCAGGATTGTATTCCTCTCCTGTCAGGTTCATATAAAAAGGATTGAGTTTTTCCTTTTCAAAATCTATTTTCTTTTTGATTCTCGCATACACTTCCTTCAGATCATGAGGACTTAAGTATTGCGGAAGTCTGTCCTGCATAAAGGATACATTGTATCTATAGGATACATATCTTATATCCGGTTCTACAGTAAGCCTCTCATAAAGGTCGTCTGCTGATTTTTTCAGTTCAGCTTCAAGTCTGTCGTAATATTCCTTGTTTTCCTGCTTTGTTTTTTCCGCGAGCTCAACTTCCTTTTTGGCTTCTTCCAGTTTCCCTTTTTTTTTCAGTTCATATGATTTATATAAATGATCTGTCATTCCTTTGGAATCTTTGGACTTCATAGCAATGATGTAGAAACCGTTTCCTCCGATCATCTCAACCACTTTTTTGGTCTGAATGACCTCAGGAAATTCAGGAGGAAGGAGATCGATCTGATTGCTGTTGATAGTCAGTTTTTTTGTCTGAAGAAAGGAAAGAACCAGGACAGCTGCAAGCCCGACTGCACTTAAGACAGGGCGGGCAAGCAGAATATTGCAAAGCAGAGAAACAAATTTTTTCATCTTACTTGGACGCCTTCCTGATTGCTTCAATAAGTCCGTCAAAACCCTTATTTTTAAACACTGGTTCCACCTGAGTCGTTCTGTATGTATCGGATGCAAGCTTGCCGTCATTCAGAAAATCAGTGATCAAATACTGACCATTCTTTTCCTGAAGCACCCAGGAAAACTGAATCTTTTCTGAACCTTTGTAAAGGATGGAAGAAGGCACTTTTGCTTCTTTTCCGGAAATGACAGGTTTTTCATAATTGATATCGATTTTGGAAAAATAATTCAGAGCCAGAGGAAAGGATTTTGCCTTAATGTAACCTTTGACCGCTTCCTCGAACTCCTTCTGCTGATCGGCACTCAAAGAGTCATAATTGTTCTTCAGAAGGTTCTTAGAATAGGTTTTTGTATCAATCATAGCAAGAGCACTGTCTGTCTTCTTGTAACGGATAAAACCGATGAGTTTTTTTACAGACGATGTAGGATTTGCTTCAGCCTGAATGCTTACTGCTGAAAACAGGACGAAAATCAAAAGGAAAAGTTTTTTCATGTGTACCCCTAGATTTTCCAATTTCCTTTTGAGTAATGGGTTTGCAAGGAAGTATTTTTTACAGGATGAGTCCGATGTACAATAATTAAAAACAGAAAAGGTCTTTTTTGCAGGGAAACAAGACTTATCGCTGTTAAAGCAGGTTCAGTTTACAAATTCCTGTTTCCAGCTATCCGATCTTTCAGTCAATTCCGGGCTGCCCGATTTTCTGGCATTCGTTTCCCAAGCAGGTCAAATACCAATCAGACAGTCGATAATCCAATCATTTAGTAAATATACTGAGCCTTGCCGCAGCTGCTCGGCGAAAACAGATTGTAAGAGAATTTACAGAGAAAGGCCGGAAAGCAGGTCTCAGCCGCTTCAAGATGGGCGGGAGCAACCTGCTTTAAGAATTTCCGTGGAGAGGCTGTATGATCAGCCCTGCCTGCTTTTCTCCAAAAGCCCGGTCAGCTGCTCAAGAAGTCCGGAACTTGTGCTGAGATTGACTGAACCGATTTTCTCGAGAATTTTTTCCAGATACTCCAGTTCTTTCAGTTTCATAAGAGTAGGGTTGTCATCAAGGAGTTTTGCAGTGTTCAAAAGACTTCTTGTGGAGGCAGTTTCTTCTCTTCTTGTAATGAGATTTGCCTGTGCTTTTTTCTCCGCAATCAGAACAGTATTCAGAATGTCCTTCATCTCGCCCGGAAGTATGATATCACGTATCCCGGCTGAGATAAACTGTACACCAAAAACATCTTCCTTGCTTTTCAGTATTTTCAGGATTTCGTTTCCGATATCATCCTTTCTCTGAAGCACATCATCCAGTTTCTTAGTACTGATGAATTCTCTGAGAACCAGCTGAGCTTCAGTGTAAAGAGAGACACCCAGATTCTGAATTTCCGAGTGGACTTTCAGGTGATCCTTGATCTTATACTGGCTCGTAAAGTTCAGACGGAGAGTCACCTTTTCTTCCGTCATTATTTCCTGACCCGAAATATCCAGTGCCTGAATTCGAGTGTCAGATTTTCTAACCTCAGGATAACTTCCTGAATTCTGCCAGAAATAATATAAGTTTGGAGATAATATTCTTTTGAATTCTCTGTTTACATAATATAAACCGACTTCATAACTTTCCACTATCTGCCAAGTCACAAAGCCGACAAGAAGAGGGTGCGTTAGAAGATTTCTGTCTATTTCCGGAGGAATTTCGTATGTTCTTCTGTCATAAATTCTGAACTCCAGTTTCGCAGATGTTTTCCAGTACGAATGTTTTCCTGCCTGCAGAACCTCAGTCAGAATTCCGTCCCTGAAAAAAAGACAGATTTCGTAATCCTTCACTTCCACTGTTTCCAGCTGAGATGCTATTTTGGAATCACTGAGTATTGTATTCAGGTGAACCGAACTGTTCAGTTTCTGATAAAGAGAGTGGACTTCCGCCTTCTCTCCCAGAAAATCAAAAAGAAAATAACGTCCTGGCAGAAGCAGTCTGCTGACCTGCCCCTTTCTGAAAAGAAAACCTCTCTGGTCCTGGCTGATCTCAATGTACATAGGAAACAGATTTCTCAAACAGTCAAAAAATGTCAAGCTGTCAAGTATGGTACATTTAAACAGGGAAAATCTCCGACTGACTCACCTTATACAAGTAAAGCATTTTCTGAAAAATTCAGATGGCCAACCGCACAATCGATGCAGCTGGATAGCCATCAGTTTTTGAACCGTATCAGTTTTTTGGCCTGCTGATTTATCCATAACAATATATTCTCTCACATTTAGGCAATATGGCTGACTGATTCTTGTCAGCGCAGACAGGCTGAATTATGCTGCTAAAGTATAAAGCGTCCATTATCAGAGTGTAACTGTGAAAGTTATCACTGAGCAGGCAAAAAAATTATTTCTTTATTGAAAAAATTTCTTTCCTAATCTGTAGTATTATTTATGTGCTCGAGAAATCTGACAGTTCTTGTCTGTTTAATTCTTTTATCAATGAATCAATGCCTGCGGACAAAAAGATCCGGACTTGACTCCAGTAAACCTCAGACGGCTGCCGTGCAGTATCTTGCAGGAGTATTTGCCGTTTTCAGCAGTCCATCCAGTGCAGCTGCTGCAGTTCCTTCATCCACTTATACTGGTTCAAGAGATTTTTCTTCCGCAGTTCCTGGAGATTATTTTGAAGTGAATCCAGGATTTACCGGTCAGATCAGCTCCATTTCGCTTTCTCCGTCCACCCTTCCATCAGGAATCACTTTCGACTCAACAACAGGCAAAGTTTCAGGAACTCCGGCACTGACAAACTCAGGATTCCCTTCCACTTCCTACACAATTACCGCAGTCGGACCAAACGGAAATGTCACATTTACTTTTCAGCTGGGAGTTCTCGCAAGCGGAGCAAATGTATGGACGAAAATTGCAGGGGTTAGCGGTGGAAACACTTTGGTGCAAAATGGAAGTCTGTTTTTTTATTATGATGCAAACAATCCAAACGACTCGACAAAATACTTTCTGGCTGCGTCCGGTTCAACAGATGGAAATCTGGATGGAGAAATCAACAGTTCTCCAGGCCTTACTTCCGCCTATGTCACTGCTTACAAAATAACAGGTGAAAGAAAGTGGACAAAAATTCTCAGCACATCCGGAACCGGAACACGTTCCAGTTCGAGCGGAATCGGAATAGACAGTTCAGGAAATATATATATCAGCGGAACCGCTACGAATACAAATATGGGTGCAACAGGTCTTTTAGACGGGATTACAATTCCGACAGCCGGATGCTGTGCGTATATGGATATGATGTTTGTATCCAAATTTACTCCTTCCGGAACAAAAAGCTGGACATCTGCCAGAAATGCCGCCAGAAATTCTGGAATTTCAAATACAGTGGATTCCTCGGGCAATTCTTTCACTTCAGGTGTAATGCAGGCCAGCAGTCTGGATTCACAGACAAATTCAGGATTTACTGATGATGGAATGACTCTGATAAAACATGACACAAATGGAACTTGGACGGCAACCAGAGTTCTGTCTGCCACTTCAGCAGTAGGCGGCAGCCTCGCTGGTTTGGGAATTACCACTGACAGTTCGGGAAATATTTTTATTGCAGGCTATTCCAACGCAGGCACGAGATGCGGCACAGTTGCACCGACACCTGCCAGTGTGCTGATTAAATACAACAGCAGTATGACATACCAATGGTGTCAAGGTCTAGGGACTGCCGGTCTTTCCACATCAGCAAACTCTCTGACTGTAGATTCCGGCGGAAATATTTATGTCACAGGGTATACTTATGGCAACCTGGATGGTATTACTCGAACAGGTTTAATAGATATGTATATCATTAAATATAATTCAGCAGGAACCAAGCAGTGGACAAAACTCTTAGGCATTGCCGGCGCCAACACAGTCGCCAATTCTATTGTTCTATCAAATGACGGTTCAGGAAATTATCTTTACATTACAGGATATACCGAAGGCAATTTAGATGGACAGACAAAAACAGGAGTCAGGGATCTGTTCATCACAAAATATGATCTTTCTGGCACAAGACAATGGACAAAATTACTGGGGTCAGCAGGAAGTTCCACTAACGGAAATGCAATTGCATTTGACAACAACGGAACAATGTATGCAGCAGGATCCATCAATGGCGATATTGGAGGACAGACAAATCCGGCAGCTCCAAATAATGCATTGATGATTACCAGGTTTGTAAAATAAGCCAAGATACCTGTTTCCTTACAAACTGCCAATCTACTGGTAGCAGAAAATATATTTCTTATTCTACAAATTTATATAACTGGAAATGCATCTCACTCGATGAGTAGAAGTTTTAACTTTGACTGAACGAGAGATGGTTTCTGATATAAAAGCCTTGGAGGGATCAGCTTGTACTGTCGTCGATGACCAGGTACCTTCTTGCCATATTTGATCGAATGGGAAACTGGTGAAATCCCATTTATAATCAGATGAAATAAGTTGATAAAAACTCATAGCTTCTAAAATATTAGGCAATCTCCAAACACGTCCTAGTAAATTTAAATTTTTGCAAGTATTTAGTGCATCTGACCAAGTCAGAAGGGTCGGTGTTCCGGTTTTGCAGTCAGAACCCGATGCACCAACAGCACATTTTTGCCAAAGAATCCCTGTAGATATATCAATAACCGTAGTATCTCCCCTATCTGCAGAGGCAGGTACTTGAAACCTTTGGGTTCCAGAAACACATCTATGCGCACTTCCGGGACATCCAGCAGAATTCTTAAATGAATCACTAGAATTAACACAGTATGGAGAAAGTATATCGGTGTAGTTTGGACTTACGGCAAGAAAATATGCTGAACCGATAGTTACGAAAGCATTTGGAAATGAGGCGGACATACTTGACAGTGTAGAAAACTGAACTGCCCATTTTTCCATTTCAACAGGTGTAGGATATTTCCAATCATTTCTGCCAGCGTAACCATTTCCTCCATTTGCAGAGTTCAAAATTTCACATTTATCTAGCGAATTCATATTCTGTCCCGTCAAAACAGGTGTTCCAGCATCGCAATTCGCTCCAGTTAAACCTTCCATACAAGTTTTCCAAACTAGACCTGTCGTTGCATCAGTTGTTATATAGTCATCTGTATACGTTGGATGTTGAGTAGGCAGGGAATACACTGAACCAGCCACTCCTTGCCTATACTCTCCATCCTGCCCTGTTCCTGAACATGAAATTACGTTACCGCTCGGATCGTAACATTGTGTCTGTCCTGTTTTGTACGGCGGTTTTCCGAAGAATGTCAAAGTGACGTTAGTCGTTATGCTCCCTCCTGAATTTGCTGCAGTAATCGTATAAGAAGCAGTGGAACCATTATTCTCACTGTATGTTCCGGAAATTACGCCGGTAGAAGCATTTAATGAAATTCCTGCAGGAAGCGAAGGACTGATGGAATAAGAAATGCTGCTTCCGGTTACAGCAGGACTGATACTGATTGGAACTCCATTATTATAACCAAGAGTGGAAACGGCAGGATAGCTCAGGTTTAATGGAGGCTGTGCCACCGAAATTGTAATATTCGCTGTTGTATTCCCTCCAGAATTGCTCGCAGTAACTGTATATGGGGAAGGCCCCTGTTCGGCAGCAGCTGTTCCAGAAATTGCACAGGTAACTGAGTTGAGAGTTAAGCCTGAAGGCAAAGAAGGATTAGATACACAATTCGTTACAGTTCCCGTTAAGGTGGGAGTCACTGTCTTTGCAGTTCCGACAGCAAAAGAAAGATTTCCGCCCGATGGATAAACTAGACTGGAAGGAGGGGGAGGATTCACTCCGATAGTTACAGTTGTACTGATATTCCCGCTTGCATTGGATACAGTAATTGTATAGTTTGCAGAAGCCTTTACAGCATTGGGTGTTCCTGTAATAGAACAGGTTGAGGCATTCAGAGAAAGTCCGGAAGGGAGTGCAGGATTGACAGTGCAGCTGGAAACAACACCGGATACAGATGCGGAGACATTGACAGCAGTACCTGTAGTAAAATTCACAGTCCCGCCTGAAAAAGGAAAACTGAGACTGCTGGGTGCGTAAAGTTGTGCTGTTATAGTCACTGCTGTATTCGTACTGCCGTATGCGTTGGATGCAGTAATTGTGTATAGCGCAGCAGCTTTTGCAGCGCTCGGAGTTCCAGAAAGAGTGCAGTTTGCAGCATTCA
>DAORDI010000037.1:0-28658 GCA_035345895.1 Leptospiraceae bacterium | reverse complement strand
GTTCTGTGCCTCCATGCTCGGAAGTTCAGGAACCTCTGCCTGTATGCCGATCAGGATTTCCAGCTCAGAAACAAGTTCTGTAAGAACCGCTGCATTCTGTCCGAGAGCCGAAAGAATTTTCTTTTTCCAGTCCTCCACAGATTCTTCAGACTCTGTCAGGATCTGTCTGATCAGTTCAGTGAAAGCCTGAATAAAAGCATTGTATGGAAGGTCCTTTTTAAACTGATCAAATTTTCCAAGAACAAAGTAACCCTTGCTTTTGGTAATCGGTTTATAAATCTCCTGAATTAATGCTGATTTTCCGAGACCGGACGAACCGGCAATCAGTATCATTTCGCTCTTCTGATTGATCTGAACTCTCTCAAATGAATGCAGAAGGGCATTTATATCTGATTCACGTCCATACAGTTTTTCAGGAATCTGAAACTTTCCTGAAAAATCATCAAGACCGACGGGGAAGGATTCAATTTTACCAGAAGCAATAAACTGCCGTCTGCATTTTTCGAGATCCATAAGCAGGCCGGTACAGCTCTGGTATCTTTCTTCAGGAGCCTTGCTCAACAGCTTGATTACTATGTCAGAAACAGGATATGGTATATCTTTTTTTCTGTCAGTCGGTGAAACCGGCAGAACTGCTATATGACAGTGGATCAGTTCAATTGAATCGGAAGAACTGAATGGAACAGACCCGGTAAGAAGCTGATAGAAAGAGACACCAAGGGAATAAAAATCAGTCCGGTAGTCAATATTTCTGTTCATCCTTCCTGTCTGTTCAGGAGAGATGTATGAGAGTGTCCCTTCCAAAACTCCAGTATTGATCAGTACGGGATTTTCCCTGGACAGAAGACTGGCACTTCCAAAATCAATGATCTGCAGTCTGCCGGTGGACTCATTATAAACTATATTATGAGGTTTGATGTCCTTGTGGATTACATTTCTTCTGTGAATCTCATTCAGTGCAGTTACACATTGAATTGCTATGTCAAGAAACTTTCCAAGAGACAAGGCTCCATTGTAACTGTTCAGAGAAAGACCGCCGATATCCTCTTCTATCAGAACAGGAGAATTCTTATGGTTTTCAACAGAATAGAGCCTGCTGATATACGGCGAGTCGAAGAGTTTCAGGATATCAGCTTCCCGTTTCAGACGGCTGATGTCTTCTTTTGAAGGATATTCTCCATTCAGAATTTTGATGACAGCCTTCTGCTCTCCCTTTGTTCCTCTGTAAATGCTGCTTTTGACTCCCTCGTAAATCCTTTCACTGATTTCATATTCCAGCATCTTCATCTGCATCCTGCCCATCTATTTTATTTCAGTACAAGCCGTCAATGCATCCTGTCGCTGCAGAGTCATTCAGCAGCATTGGAAGACTCTTCAGGATCTAGAATTCTTCAGACGCTTTAAGTTTCAAAGGTCCTCTCTGAAGAATTCATGAAAACAGAATGGAAACAATTCTATATATTTCGGATGCTGATCCCTGAAAAGAATTAATTTATTATTCGAGATGATTCAGCGCAGATTTCAGATCCGTAAACAGAGGAAGCTTTTCATCCATCTTAGATTTCTGTACTATGTAGGCAGACTGTTCTTCCTCGCAGTGAAATGCTATTCTGATCCCTGACGAATCTGCCTCATAGCACAGATTGTATATCATCCCTATTCCGGATGAATCTACAAATACTTTCTGCTGAAGAGTGACAAGCACCTTCTTTGCACCTTTGACGAATAGACTCTTTATGTATTTTTTCAGTGCAGGCACAGAATACAGATCCAGTGACTCTTCCACTTCTATTTTCTCTATTCCATTTTCACTTGTATGATTGAACGACATATTTCCTCCCTTTCAGCCAAAGCTTCTGATTGCTTCATTTACAGTTCCGAAAATCTCAAAATTATCATGAAATTTTGTCATCGAAAAAGTCTTGGACACTTCCGGGCTGAGTGCCGCCAGTTTGAATCCAACATTGCCTGTTGACGCCTCATGCTTCAGATTCAGAAGCATTCCCAGACCGGATGAGTCGATGAACCCGACTTTTTCCAGGCTGATGATCACTTTCTTATTGTCTTTTGCAAGAAGCGACTTACAGAACTTTTTGACTTCAGGAACTGTGTACAGATCTATCTGTTCATCCAGCTCAACAACATCCACTCCGACTACTACTTTATGACTGTAAGACATTCATTTACCCTCCGAAAATTTCTGAAATTTTTCTGAATTTGGAAACAATTTATTCACAGAAGTTACGAGTTCCTTTACACGGTCATTTCTGCCCAGTGCAGTGTACGAATCCAGAAGTATTTCATATGCCTCCATATTTCTGCTTTCCCTGAGTCTGACTCTCTCGGCAAGATCTACAGCGGAACCGTAATTCTTCAATCCCATATAAGCCTGTGCAGACAGAAGAAACACTTCTGTATATTCAGGATATATCTGGATTAGAGACTCTAATTCAGAAGATGCAGTCTTAAAATCTTTTGCACTGATCAGTTCCCGGATACTGGAAATGCCTTTCTCGTAAGAACCCTGAACTGTTGAGACTCCGTCAAAATGTATTGATAACATTGAAAAATCGTCAAACTGATCACCGCGAGACATCACATCCTCATAAATTCTTTCGAGTGATCCTTCACCTGATTCCACTGACCTGAGGAACAGATGCTCATCCTGGTTGATTACATCCTTGCCTGTGACTGCATCCTTTCCGATGATGATGTCATCCCTTCCGTCCGAACCCAGAATCAGAGTGTCCTGAGGGAGCATACGGAATACGGAAACCTGGAGCTGCTTGCCTGACTGTCCCTGTGTTCCCAGTTTCCTGAAAAGATCGCCTGAATTGGGGAGAAACTCAGCCTTCCCGTCCCGGTATACGACAGGATCAGGATGCTCTGCGTTCATATAATACACAGTACCTGTAGTTTCATCTATTACACCGAACACAAGGGACATCAGCATCGCACCGTCAAAACCTTCAAACACCTTGTGCATTTCAATGAATGCATTCTTGATCCAGCGTTCAGGATACATATTTCTCAGGCTTTCCATATCATTTGTTCTCTGAAGAATCGACTTGAATACTGTTCCGAGAACCAGCACTCCGCCTGCTCCCTGAATCGACTTGCCCATCGCATCCCCGTTCAGGAAAACTATATAAGGTATATTATTCAGCTTTATATTATCGGAAATATTAATGTCTCCGCCCAGTTCATAAATTCCTTTACGGAATGTGAATTTCTTTTTCTGCTTCAGAAAGAAATCAATCTGAACAGTTTTACTGACCGCATTGTTCTGACCCAATGGTTCAATCAGAAGTGTGTTCAGAAAATAGTCCCCGTCCTGCTGCACTTTCAGAGCACTCACCTCAGTCAGTGCATTGTTCAGATCCCTTGTCCTCTCCTCCACCTTCTCTTCCAGATTCGAATACAGAACAGAGTTCTCCACGGATACTGCGATCTGAGAGGCAAGCATTTTCAGTATCTCCACACGGTCAGGAGTAAATGCATCGGCAGTAAGATTATTTTCCAGATAGACTATTCCAATCAGATTTCCCTGATTGATGATAGGATAACAAAGAACAGATTTCACTTTCCCCTTTTTAATATACTCATCGCTGGAAAACAGTCCCTTTTTACCCGCATCATGGAGAAGCACTACAGCTTTTGTACGGATTACATAATTTACAATGTTTACCGACAGACTTTCATTCTTTTCGAGAGGTTTGGCTTTCAAGATATCAACCTCATCTTTGTCTGAACTTCCTTCTGCTTCAATATACCAGTTTCCCTTTTCTTTCAGGATAAAAAACCCTCTTTCAGCTCCGGCATTCTCAAACAGAATACGCATCATCCTTTCCAAAAGCCTGCCCAGCTGAATCTCACCCGAAATCGCCTGAGATGCTTTGATCACTGTATTCAGGTCTAAAAAGTCCGAAGATGATGAAAGTTTTGTCGTTGATGATGACGTGATTTCACTGTCTGCCGCAATCACTGTGGTTATTTTTTGAGTGAGAAACGGAAATTCTTTTTCGAACCTTTCTGTTATTGGAATTGCTCCCCATTTCTTATATGCATAATGGGCTTCCGTGATGTGATATTTACGGTATCCTGAATGAGATTTACGATTCCAGTAGTCAGCCAAAAGTTCATTAGCCAACGCTTCTTCCAGCAGATATTCATTTTCTGCCGCAACAACCGCAGCCTTATGATACTGTTCTACTGCATCCAATTCATTCCCTTCTGTTTCTTTCAAATTTCCAAGCATGATATAATATTTATGCCCATAGTTTGCATTGCAGTTCTCTGCCCAGACCTTCATTCTTTTGAGATTTTTTCTCATTTGTTTCTGAAGTGATTTTTTATTTCTCTTATTTTCTTTCAGAAGACGGAAAACAATTAGTGAGTCAAAAAAGACCTGCTCTGGTATAAACATCATACCGAATACCCCACCCTCGTGCAGCTTTGCTTCAGATGAATAGGACAAAGCCTTTTCCATATCTCCAAAAAAATACTGCAACACTGCCTTATATAAATTATATACGTACAATGTAGTTGAGTTTTTTACTTTAATCCATTCATCGAGAACAATTCCTTCGTCAAACCGATCACCTTTCAGTTCCAGGATATCTGCACTCAATCCAGACAGGTTCTTTGCACACTGTTCGTTCATTTTATACATCAGATGCGAATCATACTGATTCAATCTAAGCATCACTGGATCATATTTCTCAAAGTCATTCAAAACGTTTGCCAAATTCGATCTCATCAGTAAATTCTGAAAGTTTATATGGTTCACTGAATAAGAAGCGTATTGAAGATCCCCGGATATTTGACCGCTCTGTATTGAGTCAATAAAGAAACTACGCCCACTCTTCGCGTGTTCTCTCCAATGGCTGACCATCGTGGCGAAAATGAAGTTTGTTCGACAGGCAATGATACTTGTCTTGCCTCCGATGATATTAATCAGAGATAAACCCAGTTTTCCGAAATCATAACCTGCTTTAAAGTCTCCCAAACCTGAACCCTGAATCAATCCAAATGTTGTATATGCAAAAGGACTCAGATAATAATTTCCTTTTATTAAAGACATATTGACCATTTTGAGTACAACAACTGGAAACAGATTAGGTTGTGAAATAAAGGAAGGTGCGATACATGCATTCAAAAGGTGCATTGCAGCTATTGCAGATTCATCCTTCATAGGTGGTAGTTTTTCAAGAACACTGATTTGCTTTTTGCCAAATTTTATCTTAAATTTTATTACTTCAGGCAGAGGAGAAACTTCTGAAGGATTCTTCGGAAGATTTAGACCCAAAGTTTTCAGTGCCTGCTTCAATATCGCCAAAGTCTCCAGAATACGGTTTTGGCTGACATACATTGATGATTTCATTTCATAAACAGAAGTCTTGTCATTTATGGTGCGAGCCCTCTCGAGCACTGAATCGAAAGTTTTCTCAGCCGCATCGTACTGCTTTGACAGGTATTCGGCCTTCGCCAAGTTTACATAAAAATCAAGGGCAAACTGATAATCATTCGACCATACATCTGGCGAAAGATATAACTCTGCACTTTTATAGAACACTAACCCGGCCTCATATGCAGCTGATGCCAGCGATTTTTTCCCTGCCTTTATATTCAATAGTAAAAGTTTTTGGCTTTCATCGCCTGCCTTGACGTATTTTGTTCCTTGATTAAGCTGGTTGACAATGGTAAAAACGAGATCATCAGCCTCAGAATCTGAAGTCATCTGAAGGTATGTTTTCCCTATATTATAATGATTTAACGATTTTTCTTCTTCCGAAATAAGCGTATACACTGCTTCCCTTATCTTGTCGTGAACGAATTTGACAATATTACCTCCCACAACAAGAAATCCATCGTTAGACAGTTCCGTAATGTCTTTATTCAGAGCATCTAAGGAAACAGATGATATCTCAGAAAAAACATCAATCCTGAACCAATCTCCTACACACGCAGCTAACTTAAGGAGCCTAATTTGAGATTAAGGAAGTTCTTGAATCTTTTCTATCATCAAATCTATTACATTTTCGGAAATTCGAATAGATTTAATTTCTTTAATATCCCATTGCCATTTCCCTGAACGGAACCGTATTAATTCCTTGTCTGCAAGGCTTCTAAATAGCTCATTTACAAAAAAAGGATTTCCCTTTGTTTTATCCATAAGGACTGATGCAATTTCTTCTGTACCGTTCTTTTGTCCAAGGGTATCTTCTACAAGGGTTCGAACATCTTCAAACTCAAGACTTTCAAGGACAATACTATCAATGGTTCTTCCGCTTTTCTTCAGATCATCGAGCATAATCGAAAAAGGATCAGAAGGAAGCACTTCATTGTCACGAAAAGACAGCATCAGAAAGAAGTATTTTATCTCTTTAGTAAGAAAAAGATTTTGAATCATCTTCAGGCTTGGCAAGTCCGCCCACTGAACATCATCTAAAAACACCGCAATCGGATTTTTTTCTGTACAAAAGGCTTTGATAAAACTCTGAAAAACAAGATTAAAACGGTTTTCCGATTCCGCTGGGGGAAGGTCGGGAACACTCTGCTGTAAACCAATAAGGCTTTCCAACTCGGGAATCATATCAGTAATAATTTTTCCATTCTGACCCAACGCTTCGCTAAGCCTAGTTTTCCATTCTTTAACAGATTCGCTGCTGCCTGCAAGAATCTGACCTATCAATGATTGAAAGACCTGAGAAAAAGCCCGGTATGGTATTGTTCTTTTATACTGATCATATTTGCCCGATGCAAAATACCCTTTATACTCTACAATAGGTTTATTAATTTCATTCACAAGTGCAGACTTTCCTATCCCCGATCTGCCGGAGATGAGAAGAAGTTCAGCCGTACCTTCCGCAGACTTCTTGAAATTGCGAATAATATGGAGAATTTCCTTGCTTCGCCCATATAGTTTCTCGGGGATTTGAAATCGGCCGGAATGGTCATTCTCTCCAAGATTAAATATAAGATTCTTCAAGGCAGCTTCGCCGTCCATCAGCAATAAATCACGGCACTTTCTGAGATCAGAAAGAATCCCTTCAGTGCTTTGGTATCTGTCTTCAGGCATTTTTCTGAGAAGCTTCATAACAATATCAGAAAGAATTCGCGGCACTCCGCTTCTTTCATAAGGAGAAACGGGCATCTTTGCAATATGGGCATGAATCATCTCCATAGGATCAGAGTAAGCAAAGGGTAAAAGTCCAGTTAGGATTTGATAATATGTAACACCAAGTGAATAATAATCAGACCTATAATCTATAGTTCTATTCATTCGGCCTGTCTGTTCGGGTGAAACGTAAGGCAGAGTCCCCTCGAGGGAGCTGTTCAGTGATACATAGGAGGTTTGCCTAGAAATAAAACTGGCACTCCCAAAATCTATATACCTAAATTCAGAAGTTTTCAGATTTATTACCATATTCTGTGGTTTGATATCTTTGTGAACAGCTTGATTAGCGTGGATTTCTTCCAGTCCTTCAGCGGCCAGAAGCATAACTTGGATTTTTCTTTCTAAAGAAGAAAACAGTCCTTCCTTCAAAAGCTTTGATACTGCCTCACCGCCAATATCATCCAGGATAATAGCAAGACTGTTCGCATATTTTTCAACACCAACTGCACTGATAATAAATTTTCCGCGAACCTTCTGAAGGACATCAAACTCTGTTCGAAAAGATGTAAGTTCCGACGGACTCGGGTATTCACTGTTAAGAATCTTTATTATAATAGGGGTCAGCCCATCAGCCTTCATCCCACGATAAATAATACTTTTTTCACCAGAATGAATCTTTTCTTTTACGGTATACCCTGGCAGTGAAATCATAAATATCCTCACTCATAATAAATTATTTTTCTTAATATAAAGCTTTTTTAGTATTTTCAAAAAACCTGCTAAGGAATTGGTTTTGTAGTCAATAAACTGCTGAAACGGTCTATAATCAGTAGCTGTAAAAATATCGTTGAGCATCATAACCGTCGTCAATCCAGAAAGTTTTCCCGTTCTGAGCGCGATTGGGCTGTCATCCAGTTGCACCCATTCAAAAAAATTCATGTCTTTTATGAAATTTGAAAAGGCCCCTGCATCAGCTTTTGATTTGCCAACATTTGCAATTTTCGAATCGTCGATATTTCGGATTCTTTTAATTCGATCCTTAGATGCTAACGATAGAATCCTATAATCAAGATCGTTCTTCTCAAGGAAATTTATCAGCTGATAGAATTCTTCATCAATTACGATGCGGGAAGAATCCTTATCCAAATCATTAAATTTTGTATAAAAATCCTTTATTAAGGAACTTAATCCTAAAGAATCAAACAAAAGAGCAACTGAAGATTCCACAGGAAAAGACAGGATAAGCTTGATATAATTTTCTATGAATTTATATGGAATGGGTTGAACCCTATTTATATATTCATGCGTAAATATGATTGTATTCTGTACGGAAGATCTGGAAATGACACCGTCAAAATCAATCAGAACTCCTTTTATCATTTCCATATCCTGCCAAGACGGTTCTCCTCATCCACATTTCTCAGAACATCTTCAGTAAGATCACGAATAGAGTTCAAAATAAACTTAACACCAGTCTGTTTCATATCAAATTTCTGAAAACCATATTCAAATGATGACGGAATTCCTATAAAAGGAACATCAAATTTCTTTGCCTCCTCGGCAACTTTGTTTACATCATCTATAAATATTACTTCAGAATAATGAAACCGATAATATTCCGTTACAATCTCTTTTATGCCTGGCCTGAAACTGTCAGTGCTAATATATTTCTCACCTTCGAAAAAATGAGCCAGATTGCCCATTTTTTCATCGAAGTGAGTTTTATCCAGACCACCATAACATATAACAGGCAAGTTCATCTCTTTACAAAGATGCAGAAAATCTTCCAGTCCCTCAACTTGTCCGCCTGATTCAGTTTCAAGATATCTTTTTCTCTCTTGAAAATAAAGATCAAGAAGTTCCGTTTCTGTAAGGTCAAGCCCAAAGGAATCTATCATATAACGAGCTGCTTTCATACGAGGCTGAGAAAAAACATTCCTTTCCAGATCTCGAGTATATTCTTTTCCCCAACGCTTTGCAAGATTGTAAATAATTGGACTGAAAGTATCATGGAGAGCTACCCCATCAATATCGAGTGCAACGAGCCTTATAGAAGTAAGGCCTCTCATTTACACAATCTCCCTGTCCTCGCGGACCTTGAAATAGAACTTAATGGATTCCTTGAGATTATTCATATCCAATTTATCGATTTTCACAATATGAAAACCGGCGATATATTTGTCATCGGCATCTGCAAGACTCCAGACCATTTTACACTGACCGTGAATAAAACCGACCTTCGGAAAAAACATGAAGAATTCCAGTTCAAGATCTTCCGGCTGCTTGGTTTTGAACAGGAAGTCGTCTGAATCAAATTTCAGTAAAAAACCGCTGAGAGACACATCTATGATACTGCAGAGATAACGGTTAGTACCGTCACGCAATGACATATTGTTTTCAAATCCCGGCAGAGGACGGAAACGGGGAAGCTGATCGTACTGATCCTTGTCTGACCGCAGACGGCTGAACAGTGCCTTGTTGACAATACTGGTTTCATATTCAATGGAAGCAACTTCCTTGTTCTTCTGATAAAAAGTGACTGTACCCTTGTAATATGACCATTGCCCCTGCTTGTTTGTCTTGATTTCTACAGGTTTTGAGCGGAGTTTGATCGGGAAATTCAGTTCCACATAGTTCAGAAACCTGCAGTCCATCTGTGTAAGCATAAAGACTGCATCGAGAGGCACATTTCCGTAAATATGACAGACAGCAATAACGAATTGCCTGCCAGCTTCCGTGATGAACATTCCAGGCAGATGCTCCTGAGGATGTTCAAAAAAGTAGTAGTGCTTCTGATCTACAAACAGGTTGCTGAAAACAATGTCTTTTTTCTGAATGCCTTCAATAGGTTCGAGTATCTTGGCTATTTCATATTTCTCATAATCGGAAATATAAAACCTGTCCACTCCAAGTTCTTTCGCTCTTTCTTCGAGAGTCTTCATTCCAATTGCTTCCAGAATGCGAACTTCGTCAGCCTCAGTTATATTCGGATTTACTAATATATACTTGCCTTCTTTTTCATTCAGCTTGTACATGGAATTCAGAAATTCCAGATCGTCGGAACTGACCTCCGCGCTATGCAGGAGGGACTCCGCCCGTTCCTTGGGAATTTTCTGAGGTACACTTTTTAAGATATAGGCCTTGCCTGTAAGTGTTTCGCGGACAACGTAATAGTTTGAAAGGAAGTCTGCTTCAGCAGGAGTAATTGCGGGCAGAATTTTAATTTCATAATCATCAATAGAAATTTCGCGAGGCAGTGCACGCCTCATATTGTATATATGATTATTCTCCGGCAGAGTCTTATGAACATACTTCTGCTCGACAAAATTTATACTCTCCTCCATACCCTAAAACCCCCATATATTTTATATATCCTTGCACTTTTCAAAAAGCTGCTATGAACAAAACGGCACAGGTAAATCAGCGACTGATCATTTGTTTTCCATTGATTCAGCCATTAGTCAATTTTTGAAAAGAGATTATTTGACGATTATTTCTATAGAATTCTTTCTGACAATTCCTTTTCTAGGTAAAATTACCTAAAGTGAGATTTTTTTAAACAGAGCACTTGAAGATTTTGACATATTTTCATAAAAACCAGATATGAAAAGCGGCTTTTTGAGCAATTTCAAAAAAAATATGCTTTTAATATGAAGATGCAGTGCTTCTTTCTCTATTTTGGAAACATCTGATATAATGAAAAAATATTCAATTAAAAAAATTACCCAGGGGCACCCAATTGTGTATTTTTTTAAGACATATAATGCGGCAGGAAAAGGAAGCAGAGAACGAATCTTCTCCGCATCCTTCAATCTTCTTTTACAAGGTGCCGAAAGGAGAGTCAGATTTCTCGGATAGCTCCTCTTGCGGCACTGGTCACCATGGAACTGTATGCTCGGAGAGCTTTCGATACGACACGGGGTCTGTGGCCGGGCTTCCAGGCATCCTTCCCTTTGGCTTCCATTGCTTTTCTTCTTTTTTCGAGTTCTTCATCGGAAACCTTGATTTCTATCTTACGGTTAGGGATATCAATGAAGATTCTGTCCCCCTCTTTCACGAGTCCGATATTTCCGCCCTCTGCAGCTTCGGGAGAAACGTGACCTATGCTGAGTCCTGACGTGCCTCCGCTGAATCTTCCGTCAGTAATAAGTGCACATACTTTTCCGAGCTTTTTGGATTTCAGAAACGAGGTAGGATACAGCATTTCCTGCATTCCCGGCCCTCCTCTGGGACCCTCATACCGGATAATGACAACATCTCCCGCCTGAATCTTATTCTTCAGAATTGCATCACAGGCATCATCCTGGGACTGGAATATTTTTGCAGGTCCTTCAAATACCCAGATTTTTTCGTCCACTCCCGCAGTCTTCACAATGCATCCGTCCAATGCAAGATTTCCGTACAGAACACAGAGTCCCCCATCCTTGCTGTATGCACTTTCCACGCTTCTGACACAGCCCTTTTCCCTGTCTTTGTCCAGTTCCTTGAACTTCCTGTCCTGTGAAAAAGCGACAGTTGTCCGGATTCCTCCCGGAGCCGCCTTGAAAAACTCCTCAGCTTCAGGATTTTCACCGGAAATAATGCTGTATTTTTTTATCTGCTCCTTTAATGTAAGTCCGCTTACAGTATATGCATCCGAATGAAGCAGATTTTTCAGATCCAGCTCCTCCAGAATTCTCATTATCCCGCCGGCTCTGTGAGCATCTTCAATATGATACTCGCTTGCGGGTGCAATTTTGGATATAGTGGGTATTTTCCGGGATATTTCATCAATATGTTTCATCGTGAATGGAACACCCGCCTCGTGAGCAATTGCAAGTATATGCAGAACAGTATTCGTGGAGCCTCCCATTGCGACGTCCAGTGCCATTGCATTCTGGAATGCTTCCATTGTGGCTATCGACCGGGGAAGAACTTTTTCATTTCCTTTTTCATAGTATTCCTTTGCCATCTGAACGATTCTCTTTGCGGCCGTTTCAAAAAGTGTCCATCTGTTCTTATGAGTGGCTACAATTGTTCCGTTTCCGGGAAGAGCAAGGCCAAGAGCCTCATTCAGACAGTTCATGCTGTTTGCAGTGAACATTCCGGAACAGGAGCCGCAGGTAGGACAGGCCGATCTTTCCATTTCCAGAACATCCGCATCGGAAACGGAATCATCCGCTCCCGCAATCATCGCATCAATCAGATCGATTGATTTGGAATTGTACTTGCCTGCTTCCATCGGCCCGCCAGAAACAAAGATCGTCGGTATGTTCAGTCGCATTGCAGCCATGAGCATTCCCGGAGTGATCTTGTCGCAGTTGGAAATGCAGATCATCGCATCGACTGTATGAGCATTTATCATATATTCGACAGAGTCTGCAATCAGATCCCGGGAAGGAAGACTGTAGAGCATTCCGTCATGCCCCATTGCTATTCCGTCGTCCACTGCGATAGTGTTGAATTCCGCTCCGTGACCGCCGTTTGCATCTATAATTTTCTTTACATTCTGTCCGATTTCATGCAGATGCGTATGACCGGGGACAAACTGAGTGAATGAGTTCACAATCGCTATGATAGGTTTTCCAAAATCTTCTTCCTTCATCCCTGTGGCTCTCCAGAGAGCACGGGCTCCGGCCATTGTTCTGCCGTGCGTAGACGTCCTGCTTCTGTAATCTGGCATAGTATTCTCCCCTGTTTTTAAAACTCTTCTAAAAATATCATATAAGAAAGCCCTGTTTTGAATCCAAGCAGTTTTATTTCCCGAATTTCCGGGAGAATGCCGCAATTTTTCCGGCTGTCTGCGATAAGACTTGTTCAGAAACGAAGGTTCTGTAAATAAGGAATTATGTCAAAGAGCCTATACATCACTTCAGCAGAACCGAAAAGCGGGAAATCACTGATTTCTCTCGGGATTATGGAACTGTTAAAATCCACAGTTTCCAAGGTGGCATTTTTCAGACCCTCAGTGTCCAACACTGAATCGGATCCTGACATTGAACTTATCATGAAAAATTATAATCTTCAGATGGATTATAAAGATACATATGGAATAAGTCTGGAAGAGGCACTGAAGCTGATGTCCGAAGACAGAAAGGCCGATCTGATCGACATCATACTTTCCAAATTCAGAAAACTGGAAGAGAATTTTGACTTTATACTGATTGAGGGATCTGACTTCAAGAGTGCCTCGAGAGCATTTGAACTGGAAATCAATTCCGAAATTGCAAAAAACCTGGGGGCTCCCGTAATTGCAGTCTGCCCTGCGACAGACAAGGACGAAAAGGAAACTGCGGCAGCGGCAAAACTTGCAGTGGAATCCTATTCCTCATCCGGATGCACTGTGATCGGCCTTTTTATTACAAGATCCGAAAAGGAAAAAATCCCTGCACTTAAAAAACTGGTCTCGGCAGACACGGATCCTTCCATTCTCACTTATTATATTCCTGAAAACGATATACTAAGAACACTTACAATGAATGAAATCCGGAGCGAACTGGATGCAGAAATTCTTTTCGGGCATGAGTACCTTTTCAGACATGCTCATCATACTCTTGTTGCTGCGATGAGGCTCGAAAACTTCCTCAGCCATCTGAAGGAGGGAACACTTGTAATCGTTCCGGGAGACAGGGCAGATATCATCCTCGGCGGTTTTGTATGTTCTGAAAACAAAAATTTTCCGCGAATCATGGGAATCATACTTACAGGAGGCATTTATCCCGATCCGAGCATCCGCAAGATCATGGACGGTATCGACGCTCATATTCCTGTTCTTCTCACGAAGGAAGACACTCTCAGAACTGTGGACAGAATCAGCAGAATCGATTCCAAAATTTCTCCCAACGACAAGATCAAGATTGCCGCCTGTCATGCTCTTTTCGAGTCCAGCACAGAAAGAATACGTCTTAAGGAAAAAATCATTATTCACAGATCCACAGTCGTCACTCCTAAAATGTTCGAATACGACCTGATCCAGAAGGCAAAATCCTCTCACAGACATATTGTTCTTCCGGAAGGTTCAGAGGAAAGGATTCTCCGGGCAGCCGAGGTTCTCCTTCACAGGGAAGTGGCAAAGATTACCCTCCTGGGCAATGAGGCTCAGATTAGGGATAAAATCAAGAAGCTGGGACTGAAAGTGGGCGGTGCTGAAATCATTGATCCTGCAGCCTCCCCTCTTTTCAAGGAATACTGTGATACGTATTTTGAACTGAGAAAACACAAGGGCATCACGCCGGACAATGCGAGAGACGTGATGAGTGATGCAAGTTATTTCGGAACAATGATGGTTTATAAAGGACACGCTGACGGAATGGTCTCAGGTTCAGTCAACACAACACAGCATACAATCCGGCCTGCTCTCGAATTCGTAAAGACAAAACCGGGATGTTCTCTTGTATCCAGTGTATTTCTGATGTGCCTTCCGGACAGAGTTCTCGTCTACGGAGACTGTGCAGTGAATCCGAACCCGAGCGCAAAGGAACTGGCAGAGATTGCAATTTCTTCTGCAGAGACTGCATCCAAGTTCGGCATCGAACCGAGAGTGGCAATGCTCTCCTACTCCACTGGAGAATCCGGCAAAGGAGAGGATGTGGAAAAAGTCCGTGAAGCAGTGAAAATTGCAAGAGAGAAATATCCAAGTCTTCTTATCGAAGGCCCAATCCAGTACGACGCCGCAGTAGATCCCGACGTTGCAAAGACAAAGATGCCGGACAGCCCTGTTGCAGGACAGGCAACCGTATTCATCTTTCCTGATCTGAACACAGGAAACAATACATACAAGGCAGTGCAGAGATCTGCAAATGCAGTTGCAGTTGGACCTGTGCTTCAGGGACTGAACAAGCCTGTAAACGATCTGAGCAGGGGATGTACAATTCCTGATATCATCAATACAGTCGCAATTACAGCAATACAGGCAGGGGACTGAGATAATGAAAAATATACTTGTAATCAATACAGGAAGTTCTTCAATCAAGTACCAGCTTTTTGATATGACTGAAAAAACAGTTCTGGCATCCGGTCTTATGGAACGAATCGGTGAGAAAACAGCTAAGCATACTTATAAATCAGTGAAACTGGAAACAGCTTTCACTGAAGAAAGGAATATTCCTGACCACTGGACAGGGATCAGCGAAATGGACAGGCTCCTCACTGACTCAAAATGCGGAGTCATTCAAAAGGCTTCAGAGATCAGCGGAATCGGTCACAGAGTTGTGCACGGCGGAGAAACATTTACCAGACCGACCAGAATCACTGACTCGGTCATCAAAGCAATAGAAGAAAATATTCCTCTCGCACCCCTTCACAATCCGGCAAATCTCTCTGGCATCTATGCCGCTGAAAAATTCTTCAAAGGTGTTCCGAACATCGCAGTGTTTGACACTTCATTTCATCAGTCCATTCCTGAATTTGCCTTCAGATATGCACTGCCGTCAGAATACTACAGCAGACATAGAATCAGAAGATACGGATTTCACGGAACCTCTCATCAGTATATTGTAAAAAAGACAGCAGAATACTTAAAAAAGGATATAAATTCATTAAATATCATATCCCTACATCTGGGAAACGGAGCAAGCATCTGTGCTGTAAAAAACGGAAAAAGCGTTGACACCTCCATGGGAATGACTCCTTTGGAGGGACTGATTATGGGCACAAGAACGGGCGACATCGATCCTGCTGTGCATTTTTATCTTGCAGATCATGCAGGGCTCTCTTTCAAGGAAATAGACAATGTGTTCAACAAACAGAGCGGTCTGAAAGGAATCTGCGGCTCGAACGATATGAGAGACATTCTGCAGAAAATGAACGATGGAGACAGGAACGCCAAACTTGCATTTGAAATGTACTGCTACAGAATCAGAAAATATATAGGAGCTTATATATTTGCACTGGAAGGAAAAACAGATGCAGTCGTATTCACAGCAGGCGTGGGCGAGAATTCATCTGATGTAAGAATGAAAGTAATGGAAGGACTTCAGGCATTTGGACTAGGACTCGACAATGAAAAAAACTCCAAAAGAGAACCTGGAATCAGAGATCTGAGCATTGTACAGAATACAGTACGTGTCCTGGTTGTCCCGACAAATGAAGAACTGGAAATAGCAGAACAGTCACTTGCCGTGCTTGGGGAGTGAATTCATTGAAAAAATTCCTTGACAGAATTCATCCGTTATTTCAGCGTGAATTCATGATCAAGTCACACTCTTCACTTCTGCTTCTCCTTCTTGGATAGACAGGGAGAAGTGTGATTTCATCATAAGAAAAAGCCTGCTCCCTGATCGGGGGCGGGCTTTTTCTTTTTATACCCTCCCCTTCTTGAGAGCAGAAATTTGGAGGAATTTATGAAACATTCAAAACCTTTTTTTCAGGATGTCACATTGCGTGACGGGAATCAGGCACTGCCGAAGCCTTGGAATCAGCAGGAAAAAGAAAAAGTATTCAGAAGAATTATTGAGTTGGGGATTCAGGGAGCTGAAGTCGGTTTTGCAAGTGCCAGCGATACTGATTTTGCATCCTGCAGGAGACTGGCTGAAATTGCTCCGGAGAGTATCACAATAGCAAGTCTGTCCCGTGCCAATGAAAAGGAAATTACTCTTTCCTGGGACGCGATAAAATACTCAGCCCGACCGAGAATTCACATCGTATTTCCTGTCAGCAGAAACATCATAGAAAATGTGATACGGACTTCCAAAGAAGATGCAATACAGAAGGTATCAAATGCAATACGTTTTGCAAGAAACCTGGCAGGGAGCAGAGGAACAGTTCAGTTCTCAGGAGAACATTTCGGAGAATGCAGAAACAATCTGGAATATGCATTGGACTTTTTTGAAGAAGCAGTACAGCAGGGAGCAGATGTCATCAATTTTCCGAACACAGTGGAAAGATTCAGACCCTTTGAATTCATACGAATGCTGTCCGCAGGAGTCGAGAGATTCAGAGACAGGGCAGTTCTGTCGGTACATACTCACAACGATCTGGGAATGGCAACTGCCACAACTGTGGAAAGTTTTTTTGCAGGCGTGGTGCAGATGGAAACCACCCTGGGAGGCCTGGGGGAAAGAGCAGGAAATACAAATTTCTTTGAAGTGGCCTGTGCACTGCACAACTGCGGAATTGAAACTGGTATAAATTATCATTACATTTCAGACACAGCAGAGATGATTTCCGAAATGAGCGGCATCCCTGTGCATCCGAAAGCACCTCTGGTAGGAAGCGAGGTTTTCTCACACAGAAGCGGGATTCATCAGGATGGCGTTGCAAAGACAATCAAAAGTCAGCAGAATGCATATGGTACTGTTGCACCGGAATTCATTGGACGAAAGGACGGTCATAAGATCCGTTTCACCAGTCAGTCAGGGAAATCCGCAATACAGTATATGCTCGAAAGCAGAGGAATAGAAATCACTGAAGAACAGGCCAGAAAGTTCCAGCCTATTCTGAAGAAGATTTCAGAGGAGAACGGTGAACTCGATGAGGAAAAGATTGCAATGGTTCTGGCAGAAGGATGAAAGCAGAAGCAGGAATTCAAATTCCTGCTTTCATTTTCGGTTTCTGACTGTCTGTGCAGCCAATATTATGAAAGGAAATACCAGTTCAGGAACAAGATATCCTATCCAGACAGACGCAGGCTCAGGAAGACCTACAGCCGCAATGGAAACAAGTCTTCCGACAGCTCCCAAAAAAACACCGAGTGCGATCAGGTAAATCAAAGTACTCTGAGTCCGTACCGTCCAGGCCGTCCAAATGCTGATCATTCCCATTGACAGATAGACACCGGCCATAAATCGGTGTATGTTGTCTAATCTGGGTGTTGTGTTCGGCTGACCGAGAATCATCTGCAGAGTTCCCCCGAAAAGTGCAATGGCACCGACTAAAAAGAGGGAAACCTGTACAATTCTTGTACTGAGATTCATATTTGCATTTTCATTCATTAAAGCAAAATATTGACCGAACAGTTTTAGTCA
This sequence comes from Leptospiraceae bacterium, assembly GCA_035345895.1. Taxonomy (GTDB): domain Bacteria; phylum Spirochaetota; class Leptospiria; order Leptospirales; family Leptospiraceae; genus DAORDI01. The sequence goes on along the minus strand of DAORDI010000037.1, from coordinate 10,595 downwards.
AGAGTTTCTCAGTTACACCAGTTTCTGTCACCGCTGGAAATATCGGAAACAGAAGCAAAGTGAGCAAGGTGGTCAGTCCCGGCAGAACAGAGTCTTGCCTAGATGCGTCAGGAAGGATCCGTTTCCCAATCAACTCCGGAGTACACTTCACTCGGTTCTAGAACACAGTCAATGGATTCAATCGAAAAAACAGTTTCTTCACGGGATTCTGAGAACAGCCAGTTTCCTGTTTCCAGTTTCCTGAATTTTTCCATTTTTGGGGACTCGGAAGAAATAAGAATGTATTCCTGCAGAGATTCAATCTGACGGTAGAAAGAAAATTTACTTCCTTTGTCATAGTCTTCAGTAGACTTGGAAAGCACTTCAATCAGCACGATCGGATTCAAAAGAGTATCAAACTTATCGTCCAGCAAAACAGGTTTTCCGCAGACGATGCTCAGATCAGGATATGTATAAAGTCCGGATTTATCCACCTTGACCCTAAGATCGGAAGGGAAAACTCTGCAGGGACTTCCCTTCAGCCTGTTTCCTATGATCTGTATACAATTGGATACAATCGTATTATGATTCAGCCCAGCTCCGGCCATCGCAAAAATTTCTCCAGCAAAGAACTCGCTTTTAAAAGAAGCCTTGCGTTCCATTTCCAGGTATTCTGCTTCGGTGAATTTTAATTTTGCTGCAGGTTCCATATCCAGTCTCTTCTACCAGCAAATCAGGAATAAAAAAAATGGCAAGCCGATTAGGAAGGCTTTTAGATTTCTCCTTCCTTCGGTCACCGAAATGATGCTCAATTGCACCAGCTTTTGTCGCCGCTCGCAATTGCCTTGCACTGTCTGGATTTGCACCAGGACTTGTCTTTCGATGCAATTCCCTTGCAGTCGCTGTCCCCTCCGGAACACCAAGACTTGTCTCCCGATGCCCAGGCCTTGCAGAAATTGGATTTGCACCAGGATTTGTCCTTTGACGCAATTCCCTTGCAGTCGCTGGACTTGCACCAGGACTTGTCCTTAGACGCAATCCCCTTGCAGTCATTTGTTGTGCACCAGGACTTGTCGCCGGATGCAATTCCCTTACAGTCACCGCTGGAAATATCTGAGACAGAATCAAAATCCGAAGCAATCAGCGGAGCACATATAAACAGTAAGCTCAATAAAAGTTTTTTCATAAACATTAGACTGTTTCCGCTGAGTAAAGATTTTATTTACATACTCACCTTACGCCTGCGGCTGAGCGATTACAAAAAGATAACAGGTCTGAATTCTTTTACGAAGCAAAAGCGTCAGCAGTTCTCAAATTTTAAAAATTTGCTGCAGATCAGAATAACCAATCATAGACTGCCTGTCAGATCACTGAGTCTTAAACTCAGAAAGACTGCAGTTAAAAATGCATTGACCACGGGAATGCTGTAAAAGGATTTTGGTCATGGAGAGGCAAATGCTGAATATTATAAATATATTGATTATCATTTTATTTTTACTGCAGTGTACACAGAAATCATCTTCTGATCTTACGGCAAATATTCTTTACAGCGCATATAAGACAAACCAAGTCACCCTGACTGGAAGGGCAAGCAAGGGACCGATTAAGAATGGAAACGTATTTGTCACTGCACTGAGAAACGACGGAACCTGCAATAAAGCAGACAGAATTCTGGGAACAGGTTACACTGATCTGAACGGAGATTTTTCTGTCCCCTACACTAAAACAGGATATCCTGTCTGTGTTTTTGTTGTGCCTAATTCTTCCGGCACTTCCAAAATGTACGATGAAAAGGCAGATACAGACATCGCCTGGACTGATTCCAATTCCTCTCTGATAATGACAATGAGAGAACCTCCTTCCATTAAAAAAAGTGCAAATGTGATGCCCTTCGGAAAAATCGGGCTGACCCGTCTTTCTGCCCTTCTGAAAGGAAACACCGATGCCTCCAAGAATGATGCTGCAGTAAAGCAGGTCAACAAGGAACTTACCATCCGCTTCGGTCTGAATACAGGCCTCAGCAGCACTTCCAAAAATGCTTCTCCTAAAGCCTCGATCAACGGTGATTCTTATCCGGAAATCACTGACATTCAGGCGGATCTCAGCAGTGCAGACGACCCTTATGCAGTGAAGATGAACCTCATCATGGCCGGGATGTCCTATATGGCCAATCAGGTAAAAGACGGAAAGACTGTATCCGACAAGGATATAGAAAAAATAATGACAGCATTTGCCAGCGACTATGAAGACGGACTCTTCAACGGAAAAGACAAGAACGGAAGTTCCATCACAGTCTCAGGGACTAACCCGATTACCTTCAGCTCCAATCCGCTGACCGACAATCTGGGGGCTGCCATTTCCAGTTTTATCAAAGAGGGAGGAAAACTGAACAGTTCATTCAATCTGACTGCATCCGGCATAACATCATCATTAGCATTTAATGATAATGCAGTGATTACTCTATCTGCAGCGCTGCCTGGACTGACATTCTCAAACTCACAGTTTATGCTCATCAAAGGCACAGCCCTGCCGCCGATCACACCATCCTTCAGCGGAGGCACTCTGACTTCCTGTTCCATCTCCCCTGCCCTCCCCTCAGGACTGACAATGAATTCAGCAACCTGTGCAATTTCAGGAACTCCTGCTGTCACTCAGCATCTCACATCGTACACTGTCTCTGCGACAAACTCGACCGGAACAGGAACCTCAGTCATCGGCATTATGATTGCAAGCGGCACGACAGCAACCGTAGTCTATGGGCAGAATGGAAATTTTACAACGAGTACACCGACTGTCACCGCGACAGGACTTTCCGGTGCAGGTGCGATTCTATTTGACTCAAACAGCAATGCCTATATAGCAGACCAGATGGGAGACAGAGTATTGTTTTACCCATCCGGCTCCACGACTGCATCTGCAGTTTACGGAACAGGAGGAAGCTGGGCTGCAGGCGGTGGGGCATGCAGTGCATCTGGACTCAATGATCCAATTGCGCTTGCCTTAGACAGCAGCAATAATCTGTACATTGCAGAAAATATAAACAGAAGGGTAACAGTGTATCCTTCAGGTTCTACAACGGCTGCTGTAACTGTCTATGGTGAAACAAATATGACCAGCTGCGGAGGAGGGACAACCAGCGCATTAATCGGGAATCTGTCATCTATTCTGATTGATTCAACAGGCGGCCTCTATGTATCGGATCAGACCGGAAACAGAATTCTGTATTATCCTGCGGGCTCAACTGTTCCCTCCAGAGTCATAGGTCAGGTAAATTATACAAACAGCACTGCAAATGCAGGCGGGTCTACCGGCCCGACAGGATTCAACACACCGACCGGTATAGCTTTGGATTCTGCAGGCGGACTGTATGTGGCAGACCAGAACAATCATCGAGTGCTGTATTTCCCTGCCGGTTCCACAACCGCAGCACGTGTTTACGGGCAGACTGTTTTTTCAGGAAATACTGCAGGCACAACAGCCACGACAATGAATCAGCCGTTTGGAGTTGCAGTAGATTCAATGAATGGACTGTATGTGGCTGAGTTTTCCAATAACAGAATATTGTATTTTCCCTCCGGAAGCACAGTCCCGACAAGGGTTTGGGGACAGCCGACTTTTACGACTGGCGCTTTCTCAACCACTTCTTTTGGACTGTATAATCCAATCAACCTCACTCTTTCCAATTCAGGAGCACTCTGCGTGGCGGAGTACACAAATAAAAGAGTCCTGTGTTATTAGTCAGCCGGCTCAACGTGGATCAGAACATCAGTGATTCTGGAATTGGCTTTTCGGATCGCGTCCTTTACCGCATGTCCGATGGTATGTCCTTCTCTGACAGTAATCTCTGCATCCACAAGAACGTGAAGATCCACAAAATAATCGAATCCCATTTTTCGGACATAACATTTATGAAGAGCTATCACACCTTCCACTGAAAAAGCAACTGCTCTGATCTGTTCAGTAATTTCTTTGGAAGGTGCGCTGTCCATAATTTCACTGAATGCGGGACGGAACAGATTATATGCATTGAATGCTATAATAAATGCTGCAAACAGGGCTGCCCAGTCATCAGCACTTTCCCATCCCTTCCCCATAAAAAGTGCAATGGAAATTCCGACAAATGCCGCTGCAGATGTAATCGCATCGCTTCTGTGGTGCCACGCATCGGTTTTCACCGCAGTGCTCTCTACTTCTTCTCCTACCTGAAGAACCTTCCTGAACAGAAATTCCTTTGTAAACACAACTCCGGCAAGCACAGCAAGAGTAAAAGGGGCAGGCAGTTCATGAGGAGTCATTATTCCATGTATACTCTGTATTGCAATTACAATGGAGGCACCGATCAGTGAAAGGGAAACAATGACTGCGGCGATCGGTTCTGCCTTCCCATGACCGTAAGGATGATTTTCATCTTTAGGGATTGCAGAAATTTTGAGTCCGATCAGGACAACGAACGAACTTAAGACATCTGATGTCGACTCAATTGCATCAGCCACAAGAGCATAAGAATTTCCAAATATTCCTGCGGCTCCCTTGCACAAAGCAAGCAGAGCATTTGCCAGCATTCCCACTGCCGCTGATTTTATTCCTTTTTCAGCCGGATGATTCATATTGTCCTCTATAGAAGAATCATTTTCAATGCTGATTTATTTTCAATTCTTTTATATTCAGGAAAAGGAAATATTGGATACTCATTCAGATTGAGAATGATTATTTATATACATTGGGATATTATTTTTAAGATTTTAGACAATTCTGAGGCAGGGTGATTCTCCTGCCCAGAGAACTGAATTATCTTCCTTCTTCCTCTTCAACAGAATTCTGAATCAGCCTGGCTCCTGCCTTGAAGCTGATATAACTCCAAACCCATGTAATCAAGATTGATATTTTGTTCTTGAATCCAACCTGATAGAAGAGATGGATGAACATCCAGCCGAGCCATCCTAAAAGTCCGGACATTTTCAGCTTTCCCATCTCGGCAACTGCATCTTTTCTTCCTATGGTTGCCATGCTTCCCTTGTCAAAGTATTCGAATCTCTTTTCTCTTTTTTTTCCTTTGATTTCCGATCGGATCAGATCTGCAACATATCTTCCCTGCTGCATTGCCACAGGAGACACACCGGGAAGAGGTCTTTCCAGTTTCTTATCCATGAATGAAGCCATATCCCCGATGACAAAAATTTCAGGGAATCCAGGAACTGAGCAGAATTCGTCCACGACAACACGTCCGCTCCTGTCCAGTTCTACATTCAGTTTTTCACCGAAAGGGTTTGCGGAAACACCTGCAGCCCATATAATTAGATTTGATTTTAAAATTCTGTCAGGGAGATGAACTCCGTGTTCATCAATTTTCATTACTCTTGTATTCAGAATGACTCTCACTCCCCTCTTTTCCAGCTCCCGTTTTGTCACTTCGGATGATTTCTCAGAAAACGGCGCAAGAAGTCTCGGTCCTGCTTCAATCAGGGTAATCTCACTCAGTGCGGGATCAATAAAACGGAAATCACTCCGGATAATCTGATGGGAAAGTTCTGCAATCGCACCTGCCATCTCCACACCGGTAGGACCTCCTCCGATCACAGTGTAACTCATCAGTGCCCGCGCACGTTCAGGATTGGCTTCCAATTCCGCTTTTTCGAAACTGATCAAAATCTTCGAACGGATCTTCAGTGCATCACTCAAGTTTTTAAGACCGACTGTATATTTTTCCCATTCACTGTGACCGAAATAACTTGTACGTGCCCCCATTGCCAGGATCAGATAATCATAAGAAATTGTAGTATGAGCAAGGCTTACTTTCTTGTGTTCTTTATTAATGTCTATGATCTCTCCCATTACAACTTGCACGTTTTTCATATCAGTTGTAAGTGACCTGATGGGAATGGCAATGTCTGCTGGACTTAAGACAGAACTGGCCACCTGATAGAGAAGAGGCTGAAAAAGATGATGATTCGTTCTGTCAATCAGAGTCACCTTGATTCCCTTTACATTTCCGAATTTTTTCACTGCCTGAAGACCGGCAAATCCTGCACCCGCAATCACAATATGAGTCTCTGTCATCTTATCCCTCTGGATTCAGGATCTGCAGATGACTTCGGCTTTCAATAATTTTTTCATATACACGAAAAATGTGTCCGGCGAAAAAGAAGAGAAATACTGTCTGTTCAGAAATTGCAAAGGGCCGAATCCAGATCTGTGACAGCAGACAACCCTGTCACCAATAATACAGTCAATCAGACCGATTTTTTATTCCTTTATAAATGACTGTTCTATAATCCATAAATATCCGCCATACTCAGCTTAAAATCAGGCAGAACGTCTTTTCCATAAAGAACAGCAGATTCTCCCTGAATTTTTTCTATTGCAGAATTTTTTCTGTATATATAATATGTTTTATTTTCCATATCAATCAGCCATCCGAGACGACATCCGTTTTCCATCCATTCGGTCATTTTTGACTGAAGAACAGACAATACATCTGACTTTGATTTGAGTTCCAGAATAAAATCAGGGCAAAGCGGCGGAAAGGCCGATTTATTCTCAGAACTGAGCGAGTTCCATCTATCTGTTTCTACAAAGGCAATGTCGGGAGACCGAATAGCGGAACTTGGAAGTACAAATGCAGTGGAAGAATCGAAGAAAATACCTTTCTTACATTGACGATTCCAGGATTCAAAATAAAAACCCAGTTTCATATTCCATCTGCCTGTTTCTCCGCCTGTCGGTGACATAATGATAATATCTCCCTTTGATGTTCTTTCCACCCTGCTCTCCGGGTTGTTTCTGCAGATTTCAGCAAATTTCTCATCATCTGCAGGCACCGCACTGACTGGAATCAGAAAAGTAATCATGGTTTTAACGTAATCCCTGCTGTACAGTCTGTAAAGAATTTTTCTTGGCCGGTTCTGCAAAATACATCGGCAGTGCACCTTTGCTTTTTGCGTGAATTTCTCCTCTGTATTCCAGATTAAACTGTCCTGAAACGTCTGTCTTTACAGACTCGGATATATTGACTTTTCCGGGAACACCTGATGACTCAAGACGGCTGGCAGTATTGACTGTATCTCCCCAGACATCAAATGAAAACTTGGATCTGCCGATGACTCCTGCAGCAACCGGTCCTTTATGAATTCCAATCCGAATATCCCAGTAAGGCTGCCCCTTGACAGACATCTCTCTCTTTCTATTTAAGATAAAATCTCTGATTTCGAGAGACGCCGAAACACATCGAAAGGAAAAATCAGTCCCGGAATGCAAAAGACCGCCGGCAAACATATAGGCGTCTCCTATTGTCTTCAGTTTTTCCAGATTGTATTTTTTTATAATGACATCAAACTCGGAAAAGCAGAAATCCAGTTCCAGAATCAGATCCTCAGCACTCATTTTTTCGGAAAGAACTGTAAATCCTGCGAAATCAGTGAATACTATGACTGCATTCGGAATATGACGAGGCACAGTCCTTCCGTTTCGCTTGAGTTCGGATGCAATGTCCTCAGGCAGAATATTCAAAAGAAGACTGTCAGATTTTTTCTGCTCTGTCTCCGCTTTTTCCTCTGCAAGAAGAAGGGATTTGTAAAAATACACTCCTTCAAGAATGATCACTGCAAACACAACAGCTTCGTTCAGAATATTCAGCTTTCGCGCATTTTCAGGACTGAATGCAATCCAAGGGCTCACTTTTCCTGAATGGTTTATAATAAAATATTCAGACAATATAATAATTACAGTTATGAATATGTATTTTTTCTCATTTCTGTTGAATATGAAAAACGGAGCGATCATTGTCCCGAAGAAAAACAGATGAATACCCGTTGCTTTTCCCGCAAACACATTCATCATCCCCAGCTGCAGAATGCCTGTAAAACTGAAGAGCATTTTTGCAGGAAAATACCTCCTGCGGCTGTTCAGAAAAATGACTCCGGAATAGCAGAATACGTGCCAGAGAACTCCCAGTTCGGCAGCATAGTTTACCCCTGCCTCAAAAACCAGATAAACCCAAAGGTAAGGAAGGGTGAATAAAATAAAGACTAGAGAAAGGGTATTCAGTATCTGAATGAATCTGGCATTATGCGAATTTAATGAATCATCTATCCCGGAAAAAGCCAGTCCGACAGCAGATTTCCATATGCTTTTAAGTCTGCTCAAGGACAGCTCCCTGCAGAACCGAATCTCTGAACTCTCTTCTCAGTATCCTGCCTGAAGGAGAATCCGCGACGGAACCCAGAGGAAACAGATCACCGGATTTCATTATAAAATCTTACAGATTGGAAAGTCCCAGTTTCTTGCACAGGGAATTCAAGTGTTTTCTTTCATCACAGTTCAGTGCAGACATACATTTGTCTATCTCAGTGAAATGCCCTGGAAGAATCTCTTCCATCAGTTTTTTCCCTTTCGGAGTCAGACAGATTGTAAGATATCTTTTGTCCTTATTTTCTCTTGTGCTTTTGATGAAACCGTCTCTTTGAAGATTTCTGATGACAGTGGTCAGGTTGGATGCAGATTTTAGAATCTTCTGACCTATCTGCTTCTGACAGAGAGGCCCCAGATGATAAAGAGCCTCCATCACGCCAAACTGACTCAGTGTCAGTTTATGTTCCAGAAGGGACCGCCCTACTTTGGCAGAAACGGTATCCGAAGCGCGGAGCAGAGTAATATACGCCTGAAGGGAAGACTGTACGGTTTCAGTCTCTTCCGGAACACTCTTCATCTCAGGAAATCGCCTTCAGTGAATTCGGCTGTCCTGTTGCAGCAAGAACTGCTCTCCACAGAAAACTTCTTTCCGGCTTCAGTACTTTTCTTTCCTTCACAGCAATTTCGATAGGAATATTGATGAATACGTTGTTCCATGTACCGACTACCATACCGGTCTTTCCTGCCATTCCAGCATGGACCGCATTCTGACCAAGGAAACCGCAGAAAACGGAATCTTCAGTATTTGCAGGAATACTTCTGATGATGTAGCTTGGATCAATGTATTTCAGATTAATTGGAACGCCGATGGATTTAAAATACTTTGTGATCGTATCTTTCATAAAAACACCTATGTCCCCAAGTTTCTGATTTCCGGAGGCATCCTTTTCATCAGTCTTCACAAACCTCTGACCCGCTCCCTCTGCAACAATGATGACCGCACTTTTCCGTCTTTCTATTCTTTCTCTAAGCTTTTCCAGAAAACCTCCCTTGCCTTCCAGATCAAAGTCCTGTTCCGGAATCAGAACGAAATTCACCTGTTTGGATGCAAGCGCTGAATTCGCTGCAATGAAGCCTGAATGTCTTCCCATCAGCTTTACTATTCCGATTCCGTTCGGTGCACCTTTCGATTCAACATATGCAGAATTGATGGCATCCACAGCTTTTTCAAAGGCAGTTGAAAAACCGAACGTTCTGTGAATAAGATTGATATCATTGTCAATGGTCTTGGGTATTCCAATGACAGAAATATTCAGACCTCTTTTTTTGATCTCATTCTGAATGGACTGAGCTCCTCTCAGAGTACCGTCTCCGCCTATGCAGAAAAGAATATTCACTCCGTTTTTTACCAGAAAATCTGTCATCTCTCCGGGATCCTGGTTTCCTCTCGATGAAGAAAGAAATGAACCGCCTTCCTTATGTATGTTCACTGTGTTTTCAGGAACCAGTTCAATAGGCTTGTGACCGTATTTTTCAGTAAGACCTTCATATCCGTATCTGAAGCCTAGAACCTTTTTTACAGAATATCTGTAGTGAAGTTCCATATAAATTGCTCGAATGACGTCATTGATTCCAGGGCAGAGACCGCCGCAGGTTACTATGCCTGCGACAACCTCAGCCGGATTAAAATAGATTTTTTCCATAGGACCGGACTGCTCCAGAAAGACTCTTTCTGAAGCCGGCTGACTGAAAAACTCTTCCTTGCTCGGAAAAGCTGTCTGAAACATCACTATGCTTGTTTCCTTTGTATAAAACTCGTACCCTGCCGGGTTATCATATTTGCATGGACCTAATGTCTCTACTGTAGTATTCATGGGCATCTCAGTGGAATATCAGACAGAAACTTTTGGAAAGTTCAAGCAAATTTTTAAGTGGGAATGGATAAAATATTTTACAATTTGGGCTTTCCGGATATTGTGCTTGTACAATGAGGGATTTTCTGAAATATATTCCAGTTCTACTGCTTTTTCTGCAGACTATGACCGTTTTCGGAGAAACACCTAAAGAAACCCCTGTTATGCAGATGCAGTCTTTCCGGGAGCTGTGGACCACTTCGGTCAATCCGGAAAATTCTGCTCTGGATCTTAAATTTTCCGCCATTCCGTTCCATTTTCCATTCGAAATTTCTCTCACGCCGCAATACCGTCCTGTAATTCTGCCGCTTGGATCTGATTTACTTTACAGAACCCCCGCAAATCAGACAATTTTTCGGTGGTCGGGACCGGTTTTTGAAGGGAATCTGTCCGCCTATGAAACATCCAGTTTCCCTTCAGACAGAATTTCCAGAACTTCAAACGACTCACTTCGGACTCCTGCCCCCTGGATGCCTATGCCCGCATCTTCTTACAGATCGCCTGGAATAGTATTTGTATATATGAAAAAAAATCTGGGTATCAGTCTGGATATGGCGTTCCGTCTAAGCGGAACAT
>DAORDI010000036.1:0-28681 GCA_035345895.1 Leptospiraceae bacterium | reverse complement strand
AAGGCAGGGAAAGCAGGAATCCTTGTTTCTGTGATTCGGGCTTCCTTCGTGACTTCTGTCGCAGCAGTAAGTGTGCTTATGTTCCGTTCCAATTCCACTGAGCAGATGGTGGAGCTTTTCAGAGGAATTTTCACGAACAGAGAAAATCTTCTTCTGACTGAAATGAACGGGGCAGGTCTTGGATGGCTTGTGCTGGGATTGGGACTTGTTCAGTCTGAACCGGCATTTATGCTGAATTCAGTGAAAAATCTGGAAAGTATGCTTTATATGTTCTTTGCGTTTCTTCTTTTCCATTCCTTTGAATACTGGCCTGAGAAACTGGAGAGATTCAGAAAATTCGAGCCTTGGCTTCCTTTTGCACTCGGTCTGATCACTGTTTTCCTTCTTGCGACACTGGCCCAGGACGGGGACGGATTCATTTATACTACATTCTGACTGCTCCATTCAATGAGCTTTTTGGAGAGTTCATTTTTATCTATAGGCTTGGTGAGATAATCATTCATCCCCGAGCGCAGGACTTTTTCTCTTGTGCCTTCAAGAACATGGGCAGTAAGTGCAATGATAATAGGTTGCTTTATATTCAATGTCTTCCGTATTTCAGCCGCTGCTTCCAGTCCGTCCAGTTCGGGCATTTCAATGTCCATGAGAATCAGATCATAGGTTTTTCCTGATTTCAGCAGGTCGACGACTATCTTTCCGTTTTCGGCAATTTCGCATTGACTGCACCCGAGTTTTGCCAGCAGATGCAGAATCATTTTCTGGTTGGTTCTGTTGTCTTCAGCTGCAAGAATTTTCAGATCAGGCCTGATTGTGCTTTCCTTTTTCAGAAAATCCTGCTTTCTGTTTTCTGAGATTTCCAGACACACTGTAAAACGGAATTCGCTTCCCTCATTTTCTCTGCTTTCCACCCAGATCTTCCCGCCCATCAGTTCTGCAAGTTTTCTGCTGATTGCAAGACCCAGCCCTGTTCCCCCGTATTTTCTCGTCGTGGAGGAGTCTGCCTGAGAGAACATCTGAAAGAGTCTGTCCTGCTTGTCTTTCGGAATTCCTATTCCAGTATCCTTTACGCTGAACTCCACTGTGCATGTCCTGTTTTCTATCCGGTTCACTGCAGCAGAAATAATTATTCTGCCTTTTTCAGTGAACTTGACTGCATTGCTGCTCAGGTTCAGCAGAATCTGTTTCAGTCTGACAGAATCCCCGTTCAGATATTCGGGAAGATTCTCATCGTAATGATATTCTAATGACAGATCATTTTTTTCTGCCTGAGTTCTTATGAATTTTATGAAATCATCCATGAGGACGCGGAGTGAAAAGTCTTCTTTCGTGATTTCAGTCTTTCCGGATTCAATTTTTGAAAAATCGAGTATGTCATGAATGACTGCTGAAAGAGTCTCTGTGCTGAAATTGAGAGTGGAAAGATAGTCTTTCTGCTCTTCAGTCAGTTCAGTCATTTCCAGGAGCTGGATCATTCCGAGAATTCCGTTCATCGGCGTCCTGATTTCATGACTCATCACTGCAAGAAATTCAGATTTTGCGCGGCTGGATGCAAGAGCCGAATCTCTCGCTTTTTCAAGCTCCTGTGTTCTTTCGGATATCTTCTTTTCCAGATTTTCTTTCAGAGCAGAGAGTTCACAGTTTGATTTCATCAGAAGTGCTGCAGTTTCTCGGAAGGATATATAGTCCTGATTGAATCTTTCTGCAAGTAAAAGTGCCTGAGAAAGCATAAAAATATATCCTGAGTAGTGTCCTATGATGTTTGGAGTGTATACAATGTTCAGTTCTCTCATAAAATCAAAGGCAACACCGACAGAAGCAGTTGAAAAACCGGCCAGCAGTGCACCTGAACCAAGACGTTTTTTTCTGAATGCCTGAATATTGCACCATAACAGATAAAAAATTACTCCCATATAAGCGGAAAGATATGTGAAAATATTGGCAACATTGTAAACTGAGAGAATCGGAGAACACAGTGAAAAGATAAACAGAAGATATGAAATATATCTTATTCGAGATGAAACTTCATCCGGAAAAATGCTTTTCATATAAAGAGGAAAGAGAGCCATTACCTGAAGAGTGCAGAAACACAGAAATTTATAGTAAAAATCGAAGGAAAGATTCGGAAGAATATAGATCAGTATCCTTTCATTCAGATAAAGACTTCTGCCTGTGAACATTATGCAGAATACGGAAAAATAAAGCAGTGAAAGATCTGTATTCCGTCGATAAAACAAAAAAAGGTGATAGATGCCGATTGACAGAAGCCCCATTGCAATCAGAGATTCAAATATTATTGAGAAATATTTTGAATGAGAAGCCGAGTCTGTCTTTCCAAATTCAATTCTGCTGATAAAACCTCCATGCGGCATTGAAAAGTTTGAAATATGTATAATTATATCCAGAGTCTTATCAGGATTTTTTACATCTGCATTTAAGGGAAAAAAATCAGGAATTTCATTATCGGCCGTTTTCGACACTCTTCCGTTGAATGCTGTTTTTCTTCCGTTTACATACATAGTATAGGCAGATCTGAAATTTCTGATTCTGAATGAGACCGAGTCATATTTTTTCCCAAGATGGATTTTCAGTCTGTATGTACAGTAGCCTGCCTCGTTCAGATTTTTAAATGTTTCTGTATTTCTGCCTTTCCACGAACCGGGAACCTTCAAGAAACCGTCAGGTTTTACTGAATCGGGCGAATCCGGAGAGAGGAACTGATTCCAGTAGACAGACCATTCTCCGTCGAGGTTTACCAGTTTTCCTGAATCAAGATCCGCATTCTGCAGATTCAATACTCCTTTTTCTGCAGATCCAAAGTTTGGAAAAGAGCAGTTCCATAGAAAAAAAAGGACGGCCGATGCAAATATCATATTTATTTCGACAAAATATTTCCGTCCCATAGCATATTTATAATATATATACTTTTTTCAGCAATACATTTATTTGCATGAGTCTGCATTACTGCCTTGATAGTGCGCTGATGAGCTGCATCAGCGGGACTGAGCAGTGCTGAAGCCGCTGTCAGGCGTTCCTGCCCAAACGCCCCGCCTGCGTAAGGTGAGTGAAGAATTTATTATATTCAATTTTCATTACAGGACCGATTCGACCGATTCCTGAAATGCTTTACAGAAACATCAGTACTTCAGAGTTTTCAGATTCGGGAGATTCTTTAATGAAGACAGATCTTTGACGCCTGTGCCATTCAGATAGATATGCTCGACCGAGGGGATCGTGAGAAATACAGAAATATCCCAGGCAGGATTTTTTTCCAGATGAACAGAGAGAAGGGAAGGATGATTTTTAAGAGGACTGAGGTCACTGATCTGATTCCCGGAAAGATTCAGAAATTCCAGTGAAATCAGATTCTGAAGAACCGATATGTCAGTAATTTCATTTTCGGAAAGATCCAGATGCCTTATTGCGGTGCAGTTTTTCAATACACAGATATTGCTGATTCTGTTCTTTGCCAGGTTCAGATTCCAGAGTTTCTGCATTTCCGACAGGGCGGAGATGTCTTTGATCCGGTTCGAATGGAGATTCAGTTCTTTCATATTTTTCATTTCGGAGATTTCACTGATTTCGCTGATGCGGTTTTTATAAAGATACAGGTTTTCAATGCTGGGATAATTGGACAGTCCCTTCAGTGATTCTATCTCCGATTCTGGAGCTTTCAAAAAACGTACCTCAGTTTTTTCACATTCAGAGAGATTTACCAGAATGCCGATTTCCTCCACGTCAAAGTCTTCATCATTCTGAATGATCTCATTCGCTTCCTTTTTGGTGTGCAGAGCTGATAGAAAACTTACCGTGTCCGGGAAAACCTCATAGGCATCTTCCTCGTCATAACCGTCATGATCTATAAAATAAACTTTCGGATTTTCAATGTTTTTGTCATCTACTCGAAAAAGATAATAAGAGTAATGAGAATCAGCGAATATGCTGATATATGGAGCAGCTTCCAGACAGGGATACTCAATGATTTCATCAGGGCCGGAAGGAGTCAGTTCCATCGAAGGATATCCGTCATTCCATCTGTCAAAGTAAAATTTCTTCCCGCTCATCAGGCTGTCCGAAATACTGTACATTTCTGAAGATATTTTAATGATTTTCCCGTCGCGAGTGAATGTTTTTCCCTCTTTGTTCTCTCTGATTCTGCATCCGAGTCTTGTCAGCTGATCGGTGATTTCTTTTTTCATATGAGCTCCTCCCTTGCCGAAGCTTCCTGTGTAATTCAGGAAAAGTCTCTTTTGAAAGCATTTTTCCTCTTTATATTTTCTGAAAAGGAGAAAAATCTAACGCCTCTCAGGTTCAAGTATTAAGTGCAGCACGTATGCGTACCGAGCAAAGGCCTCAGCAGGCGCTGCGCAGTATAATTTCTTTCTAGGATGATCATTAAGAACCCTTCCTGTTTCTGCAGAGAACAAACCCTCATATCAGCAGGTTTTCACTCAGGTAAAATTACATTTCTCACGCCCTGTCACTGCATACGGAAGTCTCAGTAAGAAAGATTTTCAGTATCAATACGGGGAGCAAGCAGGACATTATTCCGGTATGGGAATCAGATATTCATTCTCAGTAACAATTCTGATGTAGACAGTGCCACTGTGTACTTCCTAGTAAAGGGAAATTCCGAAAGGATCGGTGCGGTATTCCTGAAAAAATAAGAACCGTTAAAAAAATACCGCCCGGAAGCATATGAGGCTTATATCTATGACTGGAATATTTCAAAAGACTGACTGATTGAAGAAAAAGATATCGCCTTCGAAGGGTCAGAAAGAAATATGCTCAAATTCATACACATATGAAGGGGACTCTTTAACGGATATGGCAAAGAAAGAACAGAAAATAAAACATTCCGCAATCATAAGATTCTGCGGTGACTCCGGTGATGGAATGCAGATTACCGGAAGTCAGTTTACAGCAACTACGGCAGCGTTTGGAAATGATCTGGCTACTTTTCCTGATTATCCGTCGGAAATCAGAGCACCTGCAGGAACTGTGGCAGGAGTCTCCGGATTTCAACTGAATTTCGCATCCAACCGAATTCATACCCCTGGAGATACCCCTGATGTTATCGTAGCAATGAATCCTGCTGCCTTGAAAGCAAACATACAGGATCTGAAAACAAACGGAATTCTCATCGTCAATGTGGATGCATTTACGGATAAGGATCTGGAAAAGGCCGGATATTCTGCTACACCATTGAATGATGAATTAAAAAGAAAAGTTCAGGTATTTGAAGTGCCGGTCAATAAATTAACTGCACTTGCCTTGAAGGAATTGAATCTCAGTGAAAAAGAAGTGGACAGAACAAAAAACTTTTTTGCTCTTGGGATGACGTACTGGCTGTTTCACAGGCCCCTTGATTTTACAATCAATTGGATTGAAGAAAAATTCAAAGGAAAAGATCAGATTATAGAAGCAAATAAACTTGCACTGTTTGCAGGATATAACTATGCAGATACCGCAGAAGCATTTGTATCTCAGTTTGAAGTGCCGAAAGCTTCACTGGAACCTGGACGGTATCGGAATATCACAGGCAATGCAGCGATCGCTCTCGGATTTGTAGTTGCATCTAAAAAATGTCATCTGCAGTTATTCTTAGGAAGTTATCCGATTACACCGGCGACCGATATTCTGCATGAACTTTCCAAGTATAAAAATTATGGAGTAAAGACATTTCAGGCTGAAGATGAAATAGCAGGGATCTGCAGTGCATTGGGCGCATCTTTCGGAGGAAGTCTGGGAATTACAACTACGTCGGGCCCTGGTGTATGTCTGAAGACTGAAGCAATGAATCTGGCTGTGATGACTGAGCTCCCGCTTGTAATTGTGAATGTGCAGAGAGGCGGCCCTTCGACAGGTCTACCGACTAAAACGGAGCAGTCTGATCTGCTTCAGGCACTGTTTTCGAGAAACGGTGAATCGCCTATTCCGGTCATTGCAGCGAGCACTCCGGCCAGCTGTTTTGCGATGACTATGGAAGCCGTCAGAATCGCATTGGAATTTATGACTCCTGTCATACTTCTTTCTGACGGTTCCATTGCAAACGGTTCTGAGCCTTGGAAGCTTCCACTGCTGGAATCCCTGCCGGAAATCAGGCACAGGAAAGTGACAGAGAGTAATAATCCAAAGGGCGGTTTTCTGGGATTCAAAAGAGACAGCAGGCTTGTCAGAGACTGGGCTGTTCCGGGAGTGCCCGGCCTTGAGCACAGAATCGGAGGACTGGAAAAAGATTACAATACAAGCAGCGTAAGCTCAAATCCTGAGAATCATGAAAAAATGGTGCTTACCAGAATTGAGAAAATTGCAAATATTTCTAATTATATTCCATTACAGGATGTTTATGGAGACGAGTCAGGCGGAACTCTGCTTGTAGGCTGGGGTTCCACCTTCGGTTCTATCAGAAGTGCTGTGGAAGAACTGAGAGAAGAGGGAGTAAAAGTTTCTCATGCTCATATTCATTATCTGAATCCTTTTCCTAAGAATCTGGGAGAACTGATGTCCAGGTATGATAAAATCATTGTTCCTGAACTGAATGCGGGTCAGCTCGCATTTCTACTTCAGGGAACGTACGGAGTAAAAGTCCATAAACTGACTAAGATTCAGGGAAAGCCCTTTACTGTCCAGGAAATTGAAGCAAAAATTGAGGAACTCAAATAAGGAGAAATTTATGACAACACAACTTACAAAAAAAGATTTTGTATCCAATCAGGAAATCCGCTGGTGTCCCGGATGCGGGGATTACGGAATTCTGGCTGCTGTTCAGAAAACTCTTCCTGAATTAGGTGTTCCATTGGAAAAATTTGCATTCATATCCGGAATTGGATGCTCCTCCAGATTTCCTTATTATATAAATACCTATGGTTTTCATACGATACACGGCAGGGCTCCTGCTGTGGCTTCAGGTCTGAAAATTGCAAATCCTGACTTAAGTGTCTGGGTCATTACCGGTGACGGGGATGGGCTTTCTATCGGAGGAAATCATCTGATTCATGCGATCCGGAGAAATCTGGATATAAATATAATATTCTTTAACAACAGAATATACGGACTGACAAAGGGGCAGTTTTCTCCTACTTCCGCTCTCGGTTCAATTACCAAGTCCAGTCCTTACGGAACAATAGATCCTCCTTTCAGACCTCTCTCTGTTGTCATCGGTGCTGAAGCAACTTTTGCAGCCAGAACCTATGATAAGTCCCAGAAGCATATGTCTGAAACAATTGAAGCTGCTTTCAGACATAAGGGAACTTCCTTTATCGAGGTGCTTCAGAACTGTGCGATTTTTAATGACGGTGTTCATGATGATGTATACGGGAAAGACGTGAGAGATGATACTACTGTTTTACTTGAACATGGCAAGCCTCTTATATTCGGAGCCAATCAAGATAAGGGAATTGTGATGGAAGGATCGGCTGCAAGGGTTGTAAGTCTTTCTGAGGTACCTGCTGAAAAAATCCATGTTCATGATGAAACAGTTCCTTCACCTGATTATGCCTTTCTGCTTTCCAGGATGGAAAACCCGGAATTCCCTGTTCCGATGGGAGTCCTCAGAAACGTAAAAGCGCCCGTCTATGAAGATATGGTACAGGCACAGATTCAGACTGCGATTGATAAGAAGGGAGAAGGCAGTCTTCAGGATCTTATCTGCACTGAAGATACCTGGGAGATAAAATAGAATATTTCTTAATGAAAGTATTCGGTTTATATTTGTAAGCAGAAATTGTGGTGAAAAACAGATGAGATTGCGTAAGAGCTGCATTTCACCATGCTTCGACACGCTGACGCTGTTCAGCATAAACTCCGAGGCACGAAGAACGCGAAGGATTTACTGTGAAAACAGATAAGGAAATCAGACTGGAAGGTATGAAAATTCTGTTTGCAAATATGGATATTGCGGAAGCGGAGAAATTTATTTCCCTTATTCAGAGAGAAAAATTTGATCATACTGAATGGAGACAGGGCTTGTATGATGGACTCTCTGTGAGAGAACTGAGCCGTAAGGCAATACCCTGTAGAGAATCAAAAAAAGAATTTAACTTAGTACATTCTGTTTTGGCATCAGGCTGCACGAATTCCGGAAGCTGAATTCAACCCCCCAATCCCCATTTTTCCTCTTTACATTTTCTGAAAGGAGAAAAACCTAATGCCATGAATCGTTTTTTGCTATTCCTCATTTTTTCCGTTTCCGTTTTTGCAGACAATAAACCCCATATCAGCAGTTTTTCGCCTCAGGGGGCAGTAAAGAATGTGACTCAGGTAAAAGTGCATTTCTCGCATCCGATGACTGCCTTCGGGAACCCCAGGACAAAGACAGATCAGTTCAGGGTGAGCTGCACTGCAAAAGGAAAGGCCAGATGGCTTGATGACAGAAACTATGTGTATGAATTCGAAAAACCTCTCGAAGCGGGTGTGGAATGCGAATTCAAGCTCAAGGATGAAGTGAAGACTCTTTCAGGAGCGGAGATTACAGGCAGAAAGATTTTCAGTTTCAATACAGGGGGGCCTGCAGTCCTGGATGTAAGACCTTATTCCGGCAGTGTCGTGGATGAAAACCAGATATTCATTCTCAGAACCGACTCGGATGTAGACAGTGCCACTCTCAGCGGAAACGTATATTTTATGGCAGAAGGAAATCCGGATAAGATCGGGGCAGTATTTCTGAAAAAAGAAGAAGCAAAGGAAATCATCGATTCGCTGTTCAAGGGAAAAGCGGACAGGAAAACTTTCTTCATCAAGTCGAAGCTCAGGTTTCCTCACGGAAAGCAGATCAAGCTTGTCTGGGGCAGATCGGTAAAGACAAAATCCGGTTTTGCAAATGCTCAGGATCAGGTGCAGGATTTCACTGTCAGAGAAAATTTCAAGATCAGCCTCAGCTGTGAGAGAGAGAATAAGAATTCCGCCTGTCTTCCGATGCTTCCGATGCGTCTCAGTTTTTCCTCTTCAGTGGCAAGAGAACTGGCGGAGAAAGTGGAACTGAAAGGCAGTTCAGGTGAAGTGTATCCGATTGAGTTTGACAAGTATGAAAATGGAAATCTTGTCAACAGCGTGAAGTTTAAACCGCCTTTCCCTGAGAAGTCAAAATTTACGATTCATCTTCCTGAAAATTTTCAGGATGATTCAGGAAGAAAACCTGAGTCCGGAATTTTTCCAATGAAGACATCCACTTCCGATTTTCCTCCTCTCGCAAAATTTCCGGGCAGGTTCGGAATTCTCGAACTCGATGCCGACACATCTCTGCCTGTGACAATCCGCAATCTCGAACCGGGAGTGAAGTCCAAAATTACAGGAATGGGGAACGGTGCGGCAGGATCTTACTTTGGAAAACTGACTGGATCTCAGGCGAAGATCAGTCCTGAATCCGTTCTGCACTGGATCAAAAAAGTGGAGAAGGCAAACAGGGAAGTTTCCGTATTCGGTGATGAAAAAACGAATGTGCAGTCATTTGCTCTTCCTAAGACGGAAGGCGACAAGGCATTTGAGGTTCTGGGAATCCCTCTGAAAAGCCCGGGATTTTATGTAGTGGAAATTGAGAGCACTGCGCTTGCACAGTCGCTTCTCGAAAAAAAGAAAGTCATGTATGTTCCGACGTCGGTCCTTGTGACTGGGATGGCCGTGCATTTCAAGACAGGAAGAGAGAATTCCCTTGTCTGGGTCACTTCACTGAAGACAGGAGAGCCGGTCAACGATGCAAAAATCACGGTGTATGACTGCAAGGGAAAAAATCTTTTTTCAGGAGAAACGGATGAGAAGGGACTTGTATTCATAAAAAACCGGCTGAATGATCCTAAGTGCAGTTATGAAACAGACTATTCTTACGGATTTCTTGTGACTGCTGAAAAGGAAAAGGATTTTTCATTCACTCATACGAGCTGGGAAAAAGGGATTGAAAACTGGAGATACAAGCTTTCCTTCAATTCAGACGGAAACGATGTACATGCCGCTCATACTGTCATGGACAGAACTCTTTTCAGAGCAGGCGAAACTCTTCATATGAAGCATATATTCAGAAGAGAATCAATGAACGGACTGGAATTTCCCCGCGAGAAGGATCTGCCTGAGAGTGCGGAGATCACTCATGAAGGAAGCGGTCAGAAATATACGTTCAAGCTGAAATGGAATGAGAGAGGGTATTCCGAGACCGTATGGAAACTCCCGGAAGAGGTGAAGCTGGGAGCCTACTCAGTGGCTCTGAAAAGCGGTAAGGACCGGTTCATTTCCACTGCATCATTTCAGGTGGAGGAATTCAGAGTGCCTCTGATGAAGGGAGAAATCCTGCTGCCGTCGGAGAATCTTGTGCGTCCGTCCAGCCTGGACGTCGGTCTTTCTGCAAGCTATTTTTCCGGTGGAACTGCAGGAGGACTTCCTGTGAAGTTCAAATACTATTTTGAGGACGTTTCCTCTTTTTCAGTTCCTGAATATGAAGATTTTATCTTCAGCAACGGTTCCGTTCAGGAAGGAAGAAGAGATGCTCATTCCTACACCGATTTTGAAGAGTATTCCGGTGAAGAGGAATCTGAACATGCAGCTGTCCCGAAGAAGAAAAATACAATCATTAAAAAGGAACTGAAACTCGACAGAACAGGTTCTGCAAAATTCAGCATTCCCGAGATTCCCGAAAAGACATCCATTCAGACGCTTGTCACAGAGATGGAATACAAGGATCCGAACGGAGAAATTCAGACGATCATGAAAGGAAGCAGTATTTATCCTTCGGACATACTGGTCGGAATCAGAGACGAGGGATGGTCCTCATCCGAAAAGGTCAAGGCAGAGGCTGCGGTGCTCAATCTGAAACGTCAGCCGATGTCAAACGTCGATGTGGAGATTCTGATCTATAAAAAGGAAAACTATTCGTACAGAAGAAGACTTGTGGGCGGTTTTTATGCCTATGACAATTTCTCTGAAGTAAAGCCTGCAGGGGTCTTCTGTTCAGGAAAGACAAATGCGAACGGGATATTTTCCTGTGAAAAAAGCATCCCCGTCAAAGGAACAGTGTATCTGGCTGCAAAGGCAAAAGGAAAACAGGGCACTGATGTTTATGCAAACAAGGAGATCTGGATTGCAGGAGACGATGATTACTGGTTTGATGCGCACAACAGCGACAGGATGGACATCATTCCTGACAGAAAGGAATACAGACCGGGAGACACAGCAAAGATTCAAGTAAAGGCTCCTTTTCAGAAATTCAAGGCTCTTGTCACAACGGAAAGAGAAGGCATCATGGATGCATTCATTGTGGATCTGACCGGAAAAAATCCTGTAGCAGAGGTTCCTGTGAAGGGAAATCACGCACCGAATGTATTTGTATCCGTATTTGCAGTGCGGGGAAGGACAGCTGATCCTAAGCCTACGGCACTCGTGGATCTGGGAAAACCTTCCTATAAGCTCGGAATCACTCAGCTGAATGTGGACAGACAGAAACATGAACTTACGGTAAAAGTGAGTTCTGACAGAGAAAACTACAAGGCAAGAGAAACGGTGCGCGCAAAAGTGAAGGTCTCTCCTAAGTCTGGTTCCGGCAGAATCGAAAAAGGAGAGATTGCTGTTGCAGTCGTGGATGAGGGACTTCTTGATCTCAAGCCGAATGAAACCTGGAAGGTTCTTGAAAATATGCTGAAGACAAGAAGTCTTACTGTGCAGACATCCACTGCTCAGATGCAGGTGATCGGAAGAAGACATTTTGGAAGAAAGGCAATTGCTCCGGGAGGAGGGGGCGGAAAGGATTCCACCAGAGAGCTGTTCGACACTCTAGTCTACTGGAAATCCGTCATTTCTCTGAATTCAGAAGGAGAGGCAGAGTTCAGTTTTCCTCTGAATGATTCCATGACATCCTTCCGGATTGTTGCTCTTGCGGGAGCTGATTCAGACAAGTTCGGGACGGGATATACCAGCATTAAATCCAGCAAGGATTTAATGCTCATTTCAGGGCTTCCGACACTGATGAGAGAAGGGGATACATATTATCCTGAAGTCACCGTCAGAAATACAACTGCTTCCGAGAAGGAAGTGACAGTTTCAGGAAAACTGGTCAAGCCTGAGATTTCTCTGGAAGAGAAAAAATTCAGACTGGGAGCAGGCGAGTCCAAAGAGGTGTTCTGGAAACTCGATATTCCCGTATCTGCTGATAAGCTTACTTATGAAATTTCCGCCGTCTCAGGAAATGAACAGGATAAGATCAGGATCACTCAGAAAGTAGGTGCTTCCGTTCCAGTCTCAGTCATTCAGGGAACCCTCCGTCAGGTGGACAGGGAAATGGAAATGCCTGTAGAGTTTCCGAAGGATGCAGTTCCAGGCAGAGGCGGAATTCAGGTGAACCTTTCTCCCTCGCTTCTGGATTCTGTTTCAGGCGTAAAGGATTATATGAGACATTACTCATATACCTGCATGGAACAGGAAATATCCAAATCCATTTCACTGGAAGACAGGGAGAGATGGAACAGAGTCATTCAGAAAATGCCTGCCTATCTGGACCGTGACGGTCTTCTGAAGTATTTCCCGAATATGGAAGACGGAAGCGTGATTCTCACTTCCTATGCACTCTCCATTTCAAATGAGGCTGGGCTTGAGATTCCCGAGTTCAGCAGAGAAAAAATGACTGCGGCACTGGAAGGATTCGTGAACGGAACTTTGAGCAGAAAGAGTCATCTCAGCGCTGCCGATCTCACACTTCAGAAACTGAGCGCAATTGAAGCTTTGAGCAGATACGGCAAGGCTGTTCCTGCAATGCTCGAACCTCTTCATTTTCAGGTGCAGCTTCTTCCTACCTCTTCCGTGCTGGACTATTTCAATGTTCTGAACAGACTTGAGGTGTCCGACAGGGCTGCAAAAATCAAGTCTGCAGAGCAGGTGCTTCTTGCCAGAATGAATATGCAGGGAAGCACAATGAAATTTACTTCAGAAGCAAACGACAGTCTCTGGTGGCTGATGGTATCTCCCGATGTAAATGCAGTCAGGCTGATTCTCTCCATGACAGGAGCCGGAAAATGGAAGGACAATATGGGAAGAATAATGAGAGGGGTTCTTTCCAGACAGAAAAAAGGCTCCTGGGATATTACAACTGCAAATGCATGGGGAGTTCTTGCCGTGAAGAAATTTGCATCAGAGTATGAAAGGGAACCAGTTGGCGGGAATACGTCGGTCTCTCTGTTCGACAGTACAACGTCAGCTGACTGGAAGGAAAAACCGAAGGGATCAGTTATCAATGCAGGATGGAAGGAAAAGCCGGATACATTGAAGATTTCCCATACCGGTTCCGGAAAGCCCTGGGCTGTAATCTACAGCAGGGCTGCCGTCCCTCTGAAAGAGTCCGTATCAAACGGTTATACGGTCAAAAAGACAATGATTCCTCTGGAAGTGAAGAATCCCGGAAAATGGACAAGGGGGGACATCTGCAGAGTCCAGCTGAAAGTCAAGGCTGACTCTGATATGACCTGGGTTGTAATTTCTGATCCAATCCCTGCCGGCGCATCCATTCTCACTGGAGGGCTCAGAAAGACAAGTGCAGTGGAAGGCGAGAAAACGGATTACAATGTGTACCCTGCTTACGAGGAGAGAAGTTATGAAGCATACAGGATATACTATGAATATGTCCCTGAAGGAGAGTTTACAGTGGAATATACAGTAAGACTGAACCAGGAAGGAAAATTCACTGTTCCTCAGACCCGCATCGAGGCAATGTATTCTCCTGATATGAACGGCGAGACTCCCAACGGGCAGATGGATGTGTCAAGAGAATAATCTATGATGCTCTTCATTGGGATACTCTGTATCCTGCAGCTCCTTCTTACCAACTGGGGGCTGTGGGTTCTTCTGAAAATCTTCCGCGTAAAAAGGGTTCAGACAAGCGGAGGATTCTTCATATTCTGTATCCCTCTCCTCATTTTTTACGGAAGAAATATTCATATCGTTGTCACTGAAAAAAAAGATTCAGACTCAGCAAATCTGAAAATAGGAAGTATTTTTTTTGCATTAAATCCTTTGAAGATTTTTATCGGAAAGATTTATCTGGAACATTTTCATCTGTACAGAACTCATCTTTTTTATCTGAACAGGATTCCGTCCAAGGAGAAGATCAAATATCTTCCTCCGGTAGGAAGGGTCAGAATCTATATCAGGAGACTGGAAAACTGCAGCGTGGATGTGGAAGACAGAACAGTTTTTCCTGTTTACAGAAACACAGTCAGAGAGATTGAACTGAAGAATGGAAGAATGGATGCTGCAGTTCCTCTGACAGTTATTTTTTTCAGCGACTACGGAAGATGCAGGATAGGCTCAGGAGACATTGTCACAGAGATGAGAACCGATCTGCACGGAATGCTTAAGATTCAGGGCATTACCTGGGGAGAGCTGATCAATCTGGAAGGCATTCCCATCTATCCGCTCAGAACGCCTATGGAACTGACTGTGGATTTTCATCATGAGACGAAGGTTTCTCATTTCAGAGGTCTTGTGGGAAATTACCATTCAGAAGGAGCGGAAGAGACTCCTGAAGTCATTACAGTATCAGGAAAAAAACATACAAAACTTGGATTTAAATTTTCAGTCAAGTGGGATGAATACAGGCTGCCGTTCGATCTTGGACTGAAAAAAATTGTGTACCAGATATTCACCGGTACACTGATCGGAAATGTTGTGGACAGTACGATCGGGTTTACATTCAATCTGCTGAAAAAACTTGTCAGTCCTTCTTCGGACAGTCAGTGACTATCTGCAGGCAACATTCATCCATCGGCATGAATTGACAAATACATCTTTTACTGTGTTCATTCTGTATTCTTCATTTGCAGGATAGAATATCCCTATAGTCTTCAAATCGCTGTCTTCCGGAAGAAACCCATGATTGTAGTATGTTCCTGTCTGCTTGAAAAGTTCTTTTGCACCGAGAGATTCTGAAAAAGCAGTATTCTTTTCAGTATATAAAAATGCTTCAATCTCAGAGGAAAGTTTTTTCCTGGCAGTCTTGAATTTATCTCCGCTGTCGGCTAGAATGACATTTTCACATCCTCCCTCAATTTTTTTTCTCAGATCATCCATATCCAGAGAAAAGTTTTTTCTGCTCTTCCTGTCGGGATTTTTCAGAAGGACAGCTGTTCCTCCGAGGCTCTTGAACAGATAGGACCATTTTCCAGTATCTGTGTCGGCGGCACCTGTATCCATCAGAACCTTGTTCGGATAACAGACGGCATTCACTTCCTTGAATCCGTGATCCGATGTCACAAGAAGACCGACGTCGTCTCTTTCATACAGCCTTACTGCGGAAATCAGTTTTCCAAGTAGTCTGTCAATATTGGAAATCTTCTGCATTGCCGCCTCTGAACTGACTCCTGAAACATGGTGGGCAGTGTCGAGATCTGTTGTATACACAGTCATAAAATCAGGACTGTAATGCTGCCAGACTGCAATTGCAGACATCACTTTTTCTTCGTCTCCTGTGAACTCGCCTACTGTGGAGCCGGTCTTCCTGTGAAGTTCAGAATAAAGTCCTGGAGTCGATAATGCCCGAAGATATTTTTCATCATATTTTGTCTTGTTTTTCCAATACTGAGGTATGTTCCAGTCAATGTCCGCACCGACTGTCACAGGCCAGTAAAGTGAAGCTGTCTTTTTTCCTGATCTTTTCATATAATCAAATAAAGTAAGTGTTTTTATATCTTCTCTGAAAAAATACCAGTCGCCCTCCAGTTTTTTGAAAGGGTCAGGGGGATTGTTGTAGAATATCCCGTGTTTTGCGGGATCGGCTCCTGTAATCATGGAAGTATGTGCAGGAAACGTGAGAGAAGGGTATACTGTGGAAACCTGATTGGAATGAACGGATCGGCTCAATAATTTCTTCAGGTTCGGCATAATGTGCAGAACGGCAGAGCCTTCCTTCAGATAGTACCCGGGAAAACCGTCAATGGAAAGAACGATGAGTTTCTTCCCCGAAGAAGGATTTCGGTCTCTCGATATGACAGGCATACAGAAATTCAGAAACAGAATTGAAAACAGTGCAAATAGATTCTTCATACATTCAGGAAAATGAAACGCCCTTCAGGGTCAATACAATCCGATACTGCTTATCCTCGCTTCTGCAGTCTGAAAGCTTTGATTTTCTTCATCGGAATCACAGTCGTCCGAATCTCCCGCTGTCAAATGAAGCCTTTGGAGCTTTGACAGTTTTCGGCTTATCACTTGAATTGCTTTACTTTCAGTCCGCTGCAGAAAGAAATGCAGTTCTGGACGTCATTTGAAAATGAATCGGAAGAATGGAATACGAAGTTCAGTTTTACTGTGTCGGCTGATTTTCTGTTTTCTTATATCCTCTTTGAATATTTCTGCAGAAGCCGGCAAACCGGAAAGAAAAAGACCCGACAGTCTGCCCTTCGATGTATCTGAAGAACAGAGAATTTCGGAAGATGACCTGAAAAACAAGCCGGAGGGATGGTATCCTGTCATACTTCCTGTGATCGCAAAGGATGAAACACTCGGAAATTTTTACGGTGCAAATTTGAATTTCGTCAACAACGGAAGCAGGGCCAATCCTCTCTTTGAATATACTCCGTACAGGGATTCTCTGAATCTTGCATTCATTTATTCCGATCTGGGAATGAGAGGATACTATTTTGATTATCTGAAAAAATACATTAAGGATACACCGTATTCTGTTCAGTTTTCAGGAGGTTATCAGAAGATTACAAATTTTCTGTATATGGGAATCGGGGCTGAAACAATGAATTCTCTGACTGGCAGAGATCTGAACGATCCGCGAAACCCGCAGATGTACAATATGAGTTTTGACCGTTACTCGCAGAACCTTCAGTACAGAAGAAATTCAGACGGAAATCCATACAGCCGGTATGAAACAGATACAATGTACAACCGCTATATTTCCGAAATTTCCGGTTCAAATGTCAATGTAGACAGAATCATTTTCCGTGTAATCAGACTGATCGGAGGGACCTCCTTTTCCAGAAACATTGTCCGCACATATGACGGAAAGCCTGTCAGGACAGATGAACTGTACTTTCCTGATTCTGGATCAGATTTGAAGGAAATTTATATAAAATCTAGATTATATGCAAATACTATGAATGGGCGGACAAAACTGACAGAGGATTTTGAAAAAGGAAGAATTACAGGCTTTCATGGCGGTTATGACAATACAGTGCGGATAGGCATCTCGCTTGACAGGAGGGATTTTTCCGTGGATCCGACAAAGGGATATTTTCTGGAACTGGCACATGACAGATCGCTGAAAATCATCGGTTCTGATTTTGAATACAATAAGACATTTGCACAGGGAAGATTTTATGCCAGACTTTTTCCTTCCGCATTGGAAAGGACAGTTCTGGCTCTCCGTGCGGGAATTGTTTCCACCAAGGGGAGTGCTCCTTTTTTCTCCTATCCGAATATGAATGTGACTGAAAGCTATATGATCGGACTGGGAGGAGGTTCCACGCTCAGGGGATATCAGCTTTCCCGTTTTGTCGGTCCTGTGATGGGAATTGCCAATCTGGAGATTCGGAGCAGGTTTGCATCCTGGAGTCATTCCGATCATTATTTTACGTTTCATTTTATCCCGTTTTACGACATAGGGCGTGTCTGGGACAGATTTTCCAAAGTCAGTTCGACCGG
Source organism: Leptospiraceae bacterium (assembly GCA_035345895.1). Lineage (GTDB taxonomy): Bacteria > Spirochaetota > Leptospiria > Leptospirales > Leptospiraceae > DAORDI01. Next base: position 11,065 of record DAORDI010000036.1, on the reverse strand, counting down.
TTATGCTGCAAGTTACGGAATCGGTCTGCAGATTTCGTACAATCTCAGTTCAGTATTCAGACTGGATCTCGCAAAGTCCAGAGAGGATTCAACAGTCAATCTGCAGATGATGCACCCCTTTTAAAGACCTACAGTCCGCACCCTGTATCAGATGCTGAAAATCCATACTTGCCTCTGATATAGCAGAAAAGTCTTTTCATTTCGTCTGAAGAAAGAGGCGTCGCAAAATACATCAGCTCAGCAATATCTCCGTTCAGCGCACCGTTCGTAATCGAAACACTTCCGCCTGTCACATAGTTCGAGCAGCAGGAGGGAGCATTGCTTCCTTTCAGATCTCCGTTCCAGTATTCATTGACACTTGCAGCACCGCTCTGAACGCTCCCGATGCTCAGGAATGTGTTTAAAGGAATGAGAAAACTCGAACTGTAATTGTATCCTACACCATTCCTTCCCTGAAGAAATGCTGAAGAAGGGGTCGGAGAAAGAGAGAACTGTCTTCCGTTTGCACCGCTCAGATTCAGAATGACCTGCTCTACAGTGTATCCTGCTGAACTTAAGACGATGAGGAAGGATCCATTCTGAGCGTCGGGATACATTGATACAGGAGCCGAAATGGACATATTGGATCCGGCACTCTGAGTAAATCTTGCTGCGGGCAGACCGTTTATCTGGCCCGCTTTGAAGATCGGCCGGTTCGCAGGAGTTCCCTGTGTAAAGTGATTTCCATATCCGCTTTCGTCAGTCCAGGAGGCAATCTGTGCCCCGTCACTGAGTCCAAGTGAAGTGGATCTGATCCAGATGCGCAGAGATCCTCCCCCGTAAATTTTCGGTGCAGTCAAAGTCACTGTATAATTTTGAGAAGACCCGTCTTCAGCAGTCACTGTATAAATCAGACTGGAGGAGTAGGAATTTGAGGTAACTCCGCTCGTCTGCTCAGTATTTCCTACTGTCACTTTTTTACCTGTGGATGTAAAGCTTGCGGTGAGAGGAGTCATTGAAGTCAGCTGATCTGCCAGAAGGTAAACGGAGGTCCCCGATATTGTCCCGGTGATTCCCAGTGACGGAATGGAATAGGATGTGATCGCCTTGGATGAAGACGGAGCTGTCTCTGCCAGAGATCCTGTTTTGGTCAGAAGAAGTAAGAACTGGGTCAAGGCAGATCCGGCGGAACTCCTGACGTCAAGTGCCGTCCGTTTCGTCTTAAGACAGCCCGGAAAGGAATACAGGATAAGGCAGATGATGATTTTTTTCATTTGGGATATCGTAAAAGTATACTGTCATTGGAAAAGCTGAATTCCGCTGATCAGTTTCTTTCTCTTCAAACATTGAAAGAGACCGCCCTAACTATCGACAACTGAAGGGTAAATTATCATAGTTTTTTTAGTAAAACTCTTGCCAGTATAAGCAATTTTCTCAAACTTATCCCAGACGGAGTAGATAATGGGTAAAAACAATGTCCGGACAATTCTTCTGGTAGCATTCGCCGCACTGGTAGTCTTGATTTTAAGCTATAATTCAGCAAAATACGGTTCCACTGTGGACGAGATCTCTTATTCAGACTTTCTGAATATGGTGGAGCCCTCAGAGGACAAAAAGCCGATTGGAAAGATTCTGATTTCCGACGGGAAAAACAAGAAACAGCTCCTGATTGACAGAGAAATTGTAGAAGGCTGGTACATCCCTGAAAATTCAGAGGACAAAAAGCCTCATCAGTTCAAGACACTGATTGCACCTGTGCATCAGGATCTGGTCACTAAACTGAGAAAGTCAAATCTGGCATTTCAGGCGAAAAATCCTGATGACAGCAAGTTTCTGAACGGTCTTATTTCAACTCTTCCCTGGATTCTCGTTGCAGTCGTATTCTGGTTTTTTATGATGAGACAGATTCAGTCCACTGGAAGCAAGGCATTTACTTTCGGGAAAAGCAGAGCGAGACTGAATGTAGACTCCAAAATCAAAATCACTTTTCAGGATGTTGCAGGGTGTGAAGAAGCAAAAACTGAACTCGTGGAAATCATTGATTTTCTGAAAGATCCGAAAAAATTCCAGGCAATCGGTGCAAGAATTCCCAAAGGAGTTCTGCTCGTCGGTCCTCCGGGAACAGGAAAAACTCTTCTAGCAAAAGCGGTAGCAGGAGAGGCTGGAGTGCCTTTCTTCAGCATATCCGGATCTGATTTCGTAGAAATGTTTGTGGGTGTCGGTGCCTCTCGAGTCAGGGACCTGTTTGAACAGGGCAAAAGAAATGCTCCCTGCATTATCTTCATTGATGAGATTGATGCGGTCGGAAGACTGAGAGGTGCAGGAATGGGAGGCGGCCATGATGAAAGAGAGCAGACTCTCAATCAGATGCTCGTCGAGATGGACGGCTTTGAGGCAAATGAGGGAGTGATCGTGATTGCTGCTACAAACAGAGCAGATGTTCTCGATCCTGCACTTCTGAGACCTGGACGTTTTGACAGACAGGTGGTTGTAGATCTTCCTGATGTAAAAGGGAGAGAAGAAATTCTGAAAGTCCATTCCAAGAAAGTTCCCCTGACAAGCGACATATCCTTAAATTCAATTGCGAGAGGAACCCCCGGCTTTACAGGTGCGGATCTTGCGAATCTGGTCAATGAGGCCGCACTGATTGCAGCTAGAAAAAATCAGAAGAGAGTGACTCAGATAGAACTTGAGGAAGCAAGAGACAAGGTTCTGATGGGACCTGAGAGAAAGTCCTTTTTCATTTCCGACAAGGAAAAAGAAGTCATTGCCTATCATGAAGCAGGGCACACGATCCTTGCGACTCTTCTACCTTTCACTGAGCCTGTTCACAAGGTGACAATCATTCCGAGAGGAAGGGCACTCGGCCTGACTCAGTCTCTTCCATCAGAAGAAAAACATATCCATACAAAAAACTACTGGATGGATCAGATAGTTATGGCAATGGGCGGTTTTATCGCAGAGGAATACAAATTCGGTGCGACCTCCACCGGTTCAAGCAATGATATTCAACATGCCACAAACATTTCCAGAAAAATGGTCTGTGAATGGGGAATGTCGGAAAAACTCGGAACGATTAATTACAGCGGAAATCATGATTCCATATTCCTGGGCAGGGATATCGGAAATCAGAGCAAATACTACAGTGAACAGTTTGCAGCACTGATTGACGATGAAGTACGTAAAATTGTGCAGACCTGCCTTGACAAAGGAAGAAGTCTTGTGCGTGCAAATGCAGCAAGGCTTGAGACAATTGCAAAGGCGCTCCTGACTCAGGAAACTGTGACAGCAGAAGAATTGAAAAGCATCATTGACAATACACCGGTGATCGGGTTTAAAGAAAAATCTTCCGGTAAAAAGAAAAAAACGACTCTTTCTGACGGTCTGAAAACTGCCGCACTGAGTCAAGGGTAATTACTTTAAATGGCAAGACGGGGTATTGTTAGGTTTCAGTCAGATCTTCCCGGAGAACTGACACTGCATAAAACTGCAGTGGCAGATATACGAAAGCAGTATGTGTTTACTCATCTTGATGATGTAAAGGAAGTAGTGGACGCATATAAGGAAGAGCTTGAAACGAGTCTTGCCGCCATAGACAATGCTCATAAAAAATTCATCGCTTCTCTTGTAGGAACGCCTATGCAGAAAGAGATTGAAAAGCAGACATTTGAACTTTTTCCGGACACTAATGTCATTCCGAATATGACTCATTTTGTCCGACTGAAAATCATTTACGAAAATATTTCTTCCTTTTATAAACTTGCCGAGAATGCATGGGATTCCATTTTTTCACTTTCCAGAATTCTCTCTTCTTTTGACAGTACAAGACCAATCAATGACAGGCTTCAGTCTATGTACTATTCAAACATACTCGAGCTGAACCTGGATCTTAAGTCTCTCATCAGTAAAGTGGAGACAATGTATCAGTGCAAGATTGTGGGCAGTTTCATCAAGGACAAGGAAGTTCTCATCAGCAATCTGATTTATGAGGATGACAGAAATTATAATTATGTATATCTTTTTGACATTACTGACGAGGGAACGTCTTCTGGGCGTGCAGGTTTTACTGTCAGAAAACCTATACTGAATGACGCTTCTGAAGAGTACTATTATACTGAAGTAAAAGGCTCAAAGGAATGGAACAGAAATGACGCCTATATCCTGTATGTCAAATCGGATGATCTGAAGGAAGAAGAACAGAAATTTTACTCCTGCAGTTTTGTCATTCTGAATCCGAACGATGAAGTGAACATCAATCTGGCTGCTGCAATGGTTAGAAAAAATGCCGGTTATTCATTTGCGCAGAAATACAACAGGATGGTCACTACACTTCTTGATTTTGCTCTGAGCAGCCTTGTCAAGAAAGACTTTCCCGATCCCTGCGAGGATACTCTGTCCTTTGTATACCATATCGGGCCGAAGGTTTTCTGGAATATCATTCAGGAAGATATGATCAGAAGAAATTTCGGTCACTGTCATTATGTGGAAAAAAATTCAATTTTACGTTTTTTTCCTGAAAATATCATTAAAAAGCATATCATTGACTTCTGGGCAGAAAAATTCTTTGAGCTGAAGCAGGCAAATGTGGATGCATACATCAATTATTCAAAGGGGGTTGCAAGCATCAGGGAATCCTATAAGATTCTTTTCGATATGGCGGCATCCACCAGAAAAAGAGCTGCAAACGACGGAAGTACTCTGGACGATTATCTCCGTGAAAATACCGGAAAGTTCTTCGGCTACAGAAGAGCTCAGGTATTCAGAAGATTTGTAACGGATACTGTCTGGGGAAACCTTCCGGAAAATTCATCTACGGAACTTGTGAACAAATTTAACAGACGATAGGGGGCAGGATTGAAAGGATTTCTGGTTTTAGAAAACGGACTTGTGTTTGAAGGTGAGTCCTTCGGATACGAAGGGAACGGGACGGGGGAGGTTGTTTTCAATACATCTCTTGCCGGTTATCAGGAAATTTTGACAGATCCTTCCTACTGCAGACAGATTGTCACTCTGACTTACCCTATGGCGGGAAATTACGGGATCAACCCTGAGGATATGGAGTCTGAAAAGATTCAGGTCAGCGGTCTTCTGGTAAAAGAATACGTCCCTGTCCCTTCCAATTACAGATCCAAAGAGTCTCTTTCTGACTTTCTGAAAAGATTCAAGATTCCTGCAATACAGGGTATCGATACAAGAAAACTGACCAGACTCATTCGAAATGAAGGAGCTCCGAACGGAGGAATCTTCATTGCGGAAAAATATTCACCTTCTTTTCTGGAGGAAGTTAAAAAATTTCCAGGGATCAAGGGCCTTGATCTGGCTCACGTTGTCACTACTGAAAAGAGATATGAGTTCGGTTCCAAGGAAAATAAACCTCTCCGAGTAGCAGTGTATGATTTTGGAGTGAAGACAAATATTCTCCGTAAGCTGAACCAAGCCGGCTTTGCTGTATCTGTGTTTCCTGCAAAATATGAAGCAGAAAAGATTCTGTCTGAAAACTTTGATGCTTATTTTCTGTCGAACGGTCCGGGTGATCCGGAGCCTTTAAGTTATGCAATCGAAAATACAAAAAAGATCATCAGCTCAGGAAAACCTCTTTTCGGGATCTGTCTCGGTCATCAGATCATCGGTCTTGCGATGGGCAAAAAGACTACAAAACTGAAATTCGGACACAGGGGCGGAAATCAGCCTGTACTGAATAAGAAGACAGGAAAGGTGGAAATCACTTCCCAGAATCACGGATTTGCAGTGGTAGACGATCATTCCGGGGATATGCCCGAAACACATATCAATCTGAATGACAGCACAAATGAAGGAATTTCCTCTTCTGCAAAACCTATTATGGCAGTCCAGTACCATCCCGAAAGTTCTCCAGGTCCTCACGATGCAGAGTACCTGTTCGATGAATTTTTCGAACTTGCGAGGAAATCGAAATAAAGCAGGGACGGGTTTCGGCCCGTCTTTTCTACAGTACTCGATTGAACCCCAGTCTGCGTTTTTTTTTAATCCCCCTAAATACAGATAAAATCAAGTTGAAAATACCAGGACGGTGGATATTTGCACATCTTCCTGCTGTTTCTTTGGTAATATCAGAGAATTTTTCATTTCACTCCTTTCGTTTGAAAATTTTGAGCCCTGTCAAATAGAAAAAAGAGCCTGTCAACATTTATAAACTCAGCTTAGAAAAGTTTTTGTGAGCCTGAGTTTTGGTCTGTGTGAGCCTGAGAAAATTTTTCGTGAGCCTGAGAAAATTTCTGGTGAGCAGGTTACACCTCACCCCGCCTCCGGCACCCCTCTCCATTTCTGACGTCATGGAGAGGGGCCGAGGAGGATGCTTTTTTGTGGGAATGTAGAGACGGGTCTTAGACACGTCTTTTCAAGGTGGCCATTGTTCGGTTCAAGGTTCTGTAAAAAAAGGATCAACCACGAAAGGCACAAAAAACACGAAAAAAATAAAGGACTCTCTTTTCTTCTTTTCGTGAGTTTAGTGAATTTCGCGGTTAAAAACTCTTAACATAATTGCATTGTGCGAAAGAGCGAAGCGTTTGACCCCAATTCACCTGGCGGTGAATCCTGGCAATTCTGCATACCTCCCCTCTGCCGCATCTTTTTTGGCCGGACCAGTATTCCATGACCTATATTCAGCAGTTTTGCCTGTGAAAACCGTTTCTCAACTGGGAGAAATAAGGCCGTCAGCACTAATCAGCAAAAAACATTCTAATGGAAATCAGAGCCAGTATTGAGATGAAAAGTCAATGAATTCAACAAAGAATAGGGTATAGACTTTAAAAAGCGTGAGTTTGGGACAAAATAGGTGGACGGATTTTTGAATATGAGATAGGGTTGTCGGGTATTTCGGGGAGAAATCGTATTTGATTAGTTGGACGAAATGCTCCTTGATTTTACTTTAAATCAATAAATTATTATTTACTGAACTATAACAAAGAAGGTTGGTATAATATGAAGAAACTGACAATCGTTTTATTTTTAGCTTTCATATCACTAAGTGCAGAAGATGAAATCAAAAATCCAAAAAATATAGAAGAAAAAATAGATAATCTATTGAATGAAATTGTCAGCCCAAAATCATGCACAGTTCAGAGAGAAGAACTTTGCAAGGTTTTGATTGGATTCCAAAATGCAAACGGTGACTTGCCTGAAAAGATTAATAAATTTTTCACAGTTGGAAGATTTTTTTCAGCTCATCTTACCTTTAGACAAACTTGGGAATATGGACGTAATTGGTTTGTAATCTTTTTCAAGAATAAAAATTCCATTCTAAGTTTTAATATGTATAAAGTTGAATCTGAATCTGATCAGGAAATTGATGACACGAAAGCATTAATTTCTCAACTGGAAAAAGGCAGTGTTGACAAAGAAAATTCACTATTCAAATTTTTATCAGATCTTGATAAAGGAATTTCATTAACTGAGTGCGAAAAGTTTGTGAGAACTTATCAGTGCAAAGGAAATAAGGATCAGTTTAATGAGATGATATATGTGAGATTTACAGAGGAGTCAATCTATGTATTAACATTTGGAAGAGTTTCAAAAATGGAAGAAAGTTGGGACAAAGTTCCCGGAATTTTTTTTTCACGGTTACCGATTCCAAAAAAATTGAATTGAAATAGACGTCGAAATTCGCCTGACAGAGAGTATCCGCTGTGAAGCCGCGAGAAGAAAAGTGACTTCTTGCTCCGAACCTGCTTAGTTGTGAAAGCAAAAAATTTCAGTGTATTTTCGGCCTGATGAAAATTTATTCTTTTCGGCAGTTACAGTAAGTGCTAAATTAGGATTCGACTCGGGGAAATTGCACTTGAGTCTGAGGAAGGTGTGGCGCACTTTCTTGCCTCACTGCGGCGTCGGCTGTGATGGACGGTATACGGTTTTATTGAATTTCAAACCGCACCAATATTTACTGTAAAGCAGGAAACCATGAATTCTTTCGAAGAAATATATATAAAAGAAACAATAAAAGTGTTTCTATCGCAGAAGGAACTTGCCGAGAAGGCATTAGTCCAGATCAACCTGAATTCTGAATTTTTCCAAAACCTTGGGGAACGGTCCCACAGCCTGGCTGTTAATGTGAAGCATATTGCCGGAAATCTGGAATCCCGATGGACAGACTTTTTAGATTCAGATGGCGAAAAACCGAATCGAAACCGTGATAATGAATTTATCATATTTCCGGAGGATTCCAGAGAAGAATTAATGAAGAAATGGGAGAATTCATGGAATATTCTGATCAATTCTTTGAAACTGCTGAATGCAGATAATCTTGGAAACACTGTATTTATCCGGAGGGAACCTCATTCGATTCCTTTGGCCATTCAAAGATCTCTTGCGCACACTTCTTATCATGTGGGACAAATTCTATATATTTCAAGGCTGGTAAAATCCGGAGATTGGAAATGGCTTACTATTGCCCCCGGAAATAGCAGTAATTTTAATTCCGAAATGAATGATAGGTTTAAACAGTAAATTTAAAAAAAACAGCGTCGGATAACAGCAGGGTGAGATCAAATCAGGCGGTGTTGAAAAATGTATCTCGGAACAGCCTGAAGAAATACGGAAAAAATTAAAAGCGGATTCATTCTGCCATTCAGAAATCAGCACCCGGTTCTGCAGAAACCCTCAGTTACTTTCAGATGCCAGGATACTTTTACGAAGGATATGCATATAATGAAATTAGTGAAAGTAAGTATAAAAGTCATGAAGGGAAGCAAGAAATAGGAAAGAATTGTCCAGATTTCCAATGAAATAAAGAGCTGTACATGAGACACTGATTAAAACGCCAATCCTATGAGCACAGAGGGCTGATTGAATGTGATTCATCGCGAAGAAGTCCGCATTTATGGAAACTGATATGTGTACTGAAGATATTCTTAAAAGAAATCCGGATGTGAAAAATCCCCGGCACTCGGACATTGAAGCTCCCACTTCAGCCCCTGCGCGACATCAGGAGTGGCCGTCCTTGCTAGCAGGCTCTGCATCCGGCGACCGAAGGGAGGCCTGCAGGGATTCACCGCTAGGTGAATGGGGGGTCAGCAGGCTTCGCCTTCTTCGCTGTAGCTCTCGAAGGCTCACCGGCATGATTCTTGCTTGTAGAAACCTCTGATTCAGCACAGTAAAAAAAATGGCGAGATGGACGCTATTTGCTTAAAACCTGAGCATACTGTCCAAACTAAAGCTGTGCTTTATAACGGAGAGGTCTATGGCAAATTTTTCTATCAGCTCTCAGCTCATTGATGCCACATCAAAAATAGTAAATATCCTGCGTCAGATCAAGGAAATCAACAGTACCACCAAACTGATCGCAATCAATGCTGCAATTGAGTCTTCCAGATCGGCTCAGCTTTCCGACAATTTTTCTGCTCTTTCGGAACAGGTGAGAACATTGTCTACAAGGTCTGAAGAATCGTTTACGGAAATTCAGAGTCTGATTGACAGTCTGCGGATTTACTGCGCGAAGGCAATTGCCGTGAGACTTGCCGATCTTTCCATCGATCTGATTGACAAGATAGACAGGAATCTGTTTGAACGAAACTGCGACTGTCAGGCATGGGCTTCCTTCAAGGACAATGTAAATGCCTGTCTTTCCGGGAATGGAGAAACATCCATTCCTCTTCTGAAAAATCTTGTGGAAGTATACCAGGTATACCATGATATTTTTCTTCTGAATATTGACGGAACTGTGATCGGTGCAGGAAAAAATCTTTCTCTCATCGGTGAAAGCCAGAAGGAAAGAACCTGGTTCAAGGAAGTCATCAGAACAGACTCTGTATATGTGTCGGATATGTATTATTCCGAATCTGTAAAAAACTTTACAGTCAGCTACTCTGCGCCTGTGAGAGATGAAAACAGAAATCTGATCGGTGTTCTTTCGTCCAGATTCAACTGGGATTTTATTTCCGACATTATAGAAAAAGTGAAACTGGAAAAACACTGCAGGATATTTCTGATTTCAGATGCAGGGACTGTGATTTCCTCCAAGCAGAAATATGATATACTGAGAGACAATATGATCTGGCTGGAAGCCGGGGAAAGCTGCATTCAGGGGAAAAGAGGATACAGCATCGAAACTTCCAGAAACGGTCAGTGGAAGGCATACGGTTTTGCCAGGACAAAGGGATACAATGCATACCAGGGAAAGGGCTGGTCGGTGATCGTGGATGAACCTATTTTCCTGGAAAATCCCAGAGTTCTGGTGGAAACATTTGCAGAGCATTCGGAAAAGAGCTTTGAGAAGAAGGCTAGAGCTCATTCCGAGGATTCCAACAATCAGCTTCTTCAGGTGACTCATCAGCTCGGTGAATCCATCGAATCCATCAACAAGATCAATAACGTCACTACGACACTTGCACTCAATGCTGCCATCCGTGCGGACAGGGCGGGAGATCAGGGTCGGGCTTTCTCTGTCCTTGCAGAAGAGGTGAGAGCATTTTCTCAGAAATCGGATCAGCTCACTGAGGAGATCAATTCCACATTGGACTCGCTCAATCAGGTAGTCAGAGAGACAGTCTCCACAAGGCTTGCGGATGCAGCATTTGATACAATTGACAAGGTGGACAGAAATCTCTTCGAAAGACACTGTGATGTTCAGGCCTGGACTACATTTGAAGAAGTCATTGAATGTGCAGAGAAGGGAACCGGAAAGGAAAGAACATCGGCACTTCTGAAGGATCTTCATCAGATCTATGAAGTCTATTATGATATCTATCTTCTGAACCAGAAAGGAGTGATCTGTGCAGCTGCGATCCGTCAGGATCTGATCGGACAGGACCAGTCGGACAGAGACTGGTTTCAGCAGGCCGTGCAGGGAAACGTATCCTTTACAGACATGTACAAATCAGATACGGCAGGAGCATACACTGTATCCTACTGTGCTCCTGTCAAAAACAAAAAGGGACAGATAGTAGGCGTGCTTACTACCAGGTTCAACTGGAACTTTGCAGTGGACATCATCAATGCATCTCTGGTCTACAGCGACTGCAAGGTGTATCTGGTCAATTCGTCAGGACTTCTGATCGCATCCACGGACGGAAGGGATATTCTGAAAAAGGATTTCTCCCGTTTTGAAGCATTC
>DAORDI010000035.1:0-28771 GCA_035345895.1 Leptospiraceae bacterium | reverse complement strand
ATCTATTCTGCAATTCTTTCAATTCTGTTTGTCTATATGCTCGTAATGATATTCCGGTCGGAACTTCTCAGAAAATCCTATGCTTTTCTTGGAATTTCAGCCGCTGCTGTTCTTATCTTCCAGATTGCACTCGGTGCACTGACTGTCACAAAACTTCTCGATCCGGGAACAGTCAATTCTCACCTCCTGAATGCAGTTCTGTTCCTCCTTCTGAATGTCACAGTTTTCCTGAAGTCCAGAGTGCAGATCGGTTCTCCTCATTTTGCAGGAATTGGATTCGCTGAGATATTTTCTAAAGAAAATATCATGCTGAAAATCGGATTTGTCCTCATTTATGTTCAGCTGTTCATGGGAGGAAGAGTCAGTTCCAATTATGCGGGAATGGCCTGCATTGACTGGCCGATGTGTAACGGGAAATGGTTCCCTGAAATGAAAGGTCTCATCCGGTACCAGATGGAGCACAGGTACCTTGCCTACATTATTATGGCTTTCCTTCTTATTCTTTTCATTCAGGCATTTCATAAAAAACACAATACACTGTATAAAAGACTCTGCACTCTGATGCTGTATATCGGAGGAGTGCAGATTGCAGCAGGAGTATTCAATGTGCTCTGGTCCCTCCCAATCCTTCTCACAGCATTTCATACAGGGAACGGTGTGATGCTTCTGACTGTGATGTATGTGACATACTACGTAAAAGAAAGCAGGCTGGGATGAAACACTGGCTTTTAGTATGGCTGAAACTCATCAAGCCTAGAGTCACCTCTCTTGTGCTTGTCACTGCACTTCCCGGACTGTATCTGGGGCTGGAAAATATTTCCGGAAGTCTGGTTTTCTGGACACTGTTCGGAACATTCCTGATGTCTTCTGCATCCTTCGTATTCAACCAGGTGATTGAAAAAGACAGAGATGCTCAGATGGACAGGACAAAGAACAGGCCTATCCCGAAAGGCGATATTTCCCCTGCAGGCGCATTTGCAGGCGGGATTCTGCTTGTCATCGCTTCCTTCGCAGTATTCTATCTGAAAGTGAATCTTCTCTCCTTCTACTGTGCGTTCGCTGCTCTGATTGCTTATGTTTTTTTATATACAATATATCTCAAGCCCAGAACGGAACAGAACATAGTCATCGGCGGTGTTGCAGGATGTGTCGGTCCACTGATCGGCTATGCAGCTGCCTCAGATTCTCTTCCTCTCCCTGCCTGGATTCTCTTCGGAATGATTTTCCTCTGGACGCCTGCACATTTCTGGGCACTTGCGATCTTTCTTGAAAAGGATTACGACACTGCAAATTTCCCTATGTTTCCTGTAATTCACGGAAAGGAAAAGACTGCCAGGTCCATTTTCGTGTACACCCTGCTCTATTCGGCATCCTGCATAGGATTCTATTTTTCCACTCTTCAGGTAGGATCATTCTATCTTTTCAGCACTCTGATATTATGTATTTATATGATATACCTTTCCTGGAAACTGGTAAAGAATACAGAAGAAAAAGCCGCAAAAAGCTTCTTCTTCTTCAGCATATTTCATCTTTTCCTGATTAATTTTATCATACTTGCTGATTTTGCAGTTCAGTCCAAAAGGATCATCTGATGTTTCTTGAAGTAAAAAACCTCACTAAGACATTTCAAACACCGTTTTCAAGGAAGCCTCCGATGAAGGCTGTACAGGGAATCAGTTTCAATATCCGTCCGGGAGAAATTTACGCACTGCTCGGGCCGAACGGTGCGGGTAAATCTACAACCATTAAAATGATTGCAGGACTGATCCGGCCTACTTCCGGTGAAATCCTTCTGGACGGGAAATCTGCAGTCGGTCATTCAGTCGTGCATAAGTACCTGAGTGCAATTCTGGAAGGAAACCGAAATGTATACTGGAGAATGAATCCTCTGGAAAATCTCCACTATTTTGCAAATTTGAGAGGTGTTCCCAGCGCGCAGATAGAAGAGAAGGCGGAAAAAATTCTAGAAGAACTGAACATTGACGCAAAGAAAAAAAATCAGAGTCAGCATCTTTCGAGAGGAATGCTCCAGAAACTGGCACTGGGAGTAGGACTCATCACTGATCCGAAACTTCTCCTCCTCGATGAACCTACTCTGGGAATGGATGTGGCAAGTTCGAGGAAAATGAGAGATATGATTCTTGCTCTTGCAAAAAAAGAAGGCAAGGCCATTCTTCTCACAACTCATCAGCTGGAACTCGTGGAGGAACTTGCAGACAGAGTCGGAATCATCCGAAACGGTCAGCTCGTAGTGGAAGGAACTCTTGCTGAACTGAAGTCCATCTTTCAGACCTATATCTACAATGTAAAGCTCAGAGGTGACTGGAATCCGGATGAAAAAATCATTAAGGAATATTCCATTACATCAAAGCCCAGACAGGGAGAATATACCGAAGTCTCTGCAGACTGCGGAAGCAAAGACGGGATCTTCAGATTTCTGGACAGGATCAGAAATGACAGTCTGGAAGTGATCAGTTTCTACAAACTGGAAGAAGACCTCGAAGAGATTTTTCTTCGAGTATTAAAGGAAAACTAGAGTCCCCATTTCTGAAGGATTCCGTTGATTGTGCCGTTCTCTTCCAGAATCAGAAGGGTGTGATTGACTCTTTCCAGTTTTCTGTTTCCTTTTGACATGCAGAATCCGTATGAATCCTTGTCTGTCTTGAATTCCACAATTGCTGCAGTTGGAAATGCATTGTTTTCCAGATTGTATTTAATGATCGGATAATCCCCGATAAAACCGTCTGCCTTATTGTCCCGCACAGACTGAATTCCTTCCTTTGCATTTTCAATGGATACAAGATAGCCTTTGTATGCCTTGACAATCTCCTCTCCGGTGCTCCCTAGAATCGCTGCAATCCTTCTTTCTTTCATATCTTCGGGAGAATCAATTGCATGATTCTGTATCCTCGAAAGAGTAAAGGATGCCGCAATTCCCGCTGTAAGAGATGAAGCAGTAATCATGCTGATCACCATCCAGGAGGCAATGATGAGTTTTCCAGTCTTTGTCTTCGGAGTGATGTCCCCGTAGCCCACTGTGCTGAATGTCACAACCGCAAGCCACATCGCATTTCCGATACTGCTGAAATAGGGAAGCTGAAAAGCCGGATTCACTCCCTTCTCTGCAAGAAGAATCAGATTTCCCACCAGAAAAAGAACACAGAAAAGAATCCCGATCGCATAAAAGAAAGTTTCCTCAAAAAGAGTTCTGACAAAACTCATAGGAGAAATGGAGCCTCTTTTTACAAGGATTGCCTTATGACTGGAATAGTACGGCTGTGAAAAAGAAACTGACTCCAGTCTTTTGGATGTCACAGTAATAGGACCGATTCCGACATCCATTTCCCCCCTGTTCACGGCCTCGATCAATGCACTTATATTAGGGTATTCCTTGACTGTATAATCCCATTTTTCCATCTCCGCCATCTTGTCCCAGATATCCAGGCTGATTCCGGAAACCTTAGGCTCAGAGATTCGGAAAGGTGCTGAACCTGCTATTCCGACCTTGAGGGATTCAGAAAAAACTGAGACAGTCCAAAGTAATGAAAAAATAATGAATTTCATGATACAGCTGCCTCGGACGCAAAAGAGTCGAGCTTCAGTCTTATCTTTATTGCATCTTCGTTCTCAGGCTCCAGTCTGAATATTTTATTCAGGAGCTTGTCTGCCCGTCTGAAATTTCTTCTGTATGTGTACATGTCCGCGAGATGCACCAGGTTCGGAATATTGGAAGGCTCCCTCAGCTTGATCCGTTCTGAAAGATCTATTGCTTCTTCTATGCGTCTGTTTTTTTTCAGTGCGTAAGATACCCTGAGCATCAGATTCGTGTCGGAATCCTTGATCAGAAGAAAATCCAGACCTGCCTCCGCAGCTTCTTTGTGCTTTCCTGCCTTCATATATGTCCTTACAAGAAAACCTGCGATATGAGAATTCAGCCTGTATGCGTCATGTCCATACTTCAGAATTGCAATCGCATCCTCATATCTGGCCTGCCTGAAATAGGCAGCTCCGCGCTTCATTATAATTTCCTGCTCCTGAAGTTCATCCTGAGTGTAATAACTTTCATCCCCGTTGTACGTAATGGAAAGTAGAGAAAAATCATCGATCAGTTCATACTGATCCGAAATCAGGCTGAATATCCTGTTCAGATCAGCGTCCGCCTCCTCCACTTTTTTCAGAAAAAGAGTTTCATCCTCGTTGACTGATCGGTCTTCCGCAGGCCTGCCCTTCAGCACAACGTCGTCCTTTCCGTCCGATCCCATAATCAGCAGAGAACCCGGAGTCATCTGATAGGTGGAAATAAATATTTCACTCTCCACTCCCGACGTGCCGAGTTTTCTGAAGCTGAGATTATGTTCAATGAAACTGGCCTGTCTGTTCTTATATTCTATGACCCAGGGATGTTCTGCATTGATGAAATATACCAGTCCAGTATTTTCCTCCACCAGACCGAATACGAGAGAGATGAGCATGGAACCGTTGAAACTTTCAAATATCTTGTGCATTTCCTTGAATGTATTCTTGATCCAGTATTCAGGTGCAACCTCAGACTGCACTTTGTACGTATGAGTCCTCTGTATGATGGAATGAAAGACTGCCCCAAGAACAAGTACTCCCCCTGCTCCCTGAATGGATTTTCCCATTGCATCTGCATTCAGAAAGGCAACGTACTTCTTTTTCTTGAGTGTGATTTCCTGGGATATGCACATATCCCCGCCGATATCATGGCTTCTGGATCTGAACTTGAATTCCTTTTTCTGCTTGATGAAAAAATCCACCTTTACCTTAGTGCTCGCTGATCCGTTTATGCTCAGAGGATTGAGAAGCAGTGTGGTCAGGAAATAATCCCCGTCCTGCTGGCTTTTCAGATTTTCCACCTGTGCCAGAGAATATGCAAGTTCCTTTGTTCTTTCCTCCACCTTTTCTTCCAGCCTGTTGGCGTAGTCCTCCAGCTTGTTTTTAGAATCCTCAATTGACCTCACCATCTTATTGAATGATCCTGTGATATATCCTATCTCATCTTCCACCTTTACCGGAAGACGTACATTCAGATGTCCCTTGTTTACCTGACGGACTCCGGCCAGAAGACTCATCAGCGGAGAGGACAGACTGTCCTTGAAAAATGTAGGGTACAGAAAGAGGATGACGATAAGCACAAATGCAAGGATGATCTTCTGGAGTTTGGAAGGAGTATGCATGTACTGTCTGTAAGTCTCATAGGAAAAACCGACTTCACGGATTGTCTTCGTGGCAGGAAAATATTTTCCGTAAGTAATGAAATGCTGCAGATCACTGTGACTTTTTCGGAAATGCCTTTCCTCCACCCGTTTGAATGGCCTGAAATACTTGGCTATATTGTATTTCAGTTCCTTGACGGAGATTTCCTTTCCGTTCCAGAGACAGTCCCTGTAGCGTTTTTCCAGAGCCTGACGGAAAAAGAGGCTGTCTTCCTTCTTTCGCAGAAGTTTTTCCGAGTTTCTGCAGAAGTTCTCCTCATCCATAAGCGAAATTTTGTTTGAATAATAAAATGCAGTCTGGTTGAGCTTGGAAATATATTTGCGGAGCGATATCCTTAAAACCTGACCGTCAGTATCTGCCTTGTCCAGGAAACTGAGCAGAGATTTCTGATAACCCTCGAATTCGGAATGAGTGGAAAGCAGGAGTTTTCGCAGATTCTCCCTGAGCCTTTCATCAGGAATCAGATCTATTTCCTCAAGAATGATATTGTTCATCAGATCCACCTGGATATGCTCAAGGCGAAGATCATATTTTTCCTGATAGTCCTTTTTTACTATCTCTCCCCTGTCGTAGGAAAGCTCCAGAATATACTGTATACCGGGGTTTCGAATCCCTCCTTCCAGAGCCCTTTCCATATTCTCTATCCGTATGGAATCAAATTCAGCTTCCCTCCCCTGCATCACAATAAAACTGACTCCCTGCATCATAATCAGAAATGTCACCAAAGTAATACCTATGATCTTTGCCATGAAGGAAGTTCTTTCCTTAGTGGTATTGAGATACACGATAATGACATAAAAGAAACCGAGAATGACCATGAGAACCAGAAGGTTCAGATATGTGCCTCTTTCCAGCAGACCGTCCCTGCTCTGACTGTTTGCCCAGGAAGGAATGAGCGCCCCGGCGAGCACCCCAAGAAGCACCTTCAGAACTGCCCATTTTTCCGCCCCCTTCAGCATTCTCATTTTCCAAATGCTGGCCGGAATCATAATGACCACATACAATATTATCACTAAGCTGATAATATAACTGATCCCTTCCGCCTGAAAATCCCAGTAGTGCCCGTTGAAATGATAGATTTTTTCCGATCGGAGCGTCTTGAGAATAAAAAGCAGTATCAGTGTCAGAGAAAGTGCATACTGACCGAAGAGCACCCATCTGGCAAACTTTGGATGAGTTGTTCTGGGATACCGGAGAAACCACTGCAGAATGTGAATCTCCAGAAGAAGTATGAATCCGACAGTGACCCACCGATGATATGCGGCCAGAGGATGGTAGAATACTGCTGCTGTAAAATAACCGAAATAAAATATGCTGAAAAGGATATAAGAAAGTGCCAGATGAAATGTACTTCTCTGCATTTTTGGAACCTTCATCAGAAATACACCGCAGACCAGCATGAACACTGTCGCCAGGAGAGTACCGAAAGAGAAAAAATTGAAATAAATGGAGTGATATAATTCTGTAAGGATCTGCATTGTTCAGTTGTGCCCCTGTAAACGTCTGAACCATGTTAGTTTCCATCTTCAGTCTGTAAAGCCTTTTTCGATCGGCAGAACGGCATAGGAAGATTAGAATAGGGGAATTTTCCTTTACATCAGAATGTGATTCAGAGCGTATCGTAATATATGTCTATATCCTCCCTGGAACTGAAAAAACTGACAGCAAAGTTTGACAGCAAACTTAAGGAAATCATTTCGGAAGACCTTCCGATTCTGAAAAAAATAAAAAAACATGTTATTGAGTCGGGCGGTAAAAGGATCCGGCCCCTCACTCATTATTTTCTCTCTCAGATGCTCGGCTATAGTGGGAACTCCTGGGCCGATATCGGTTCCATCGCTGAACTGATCCACGGTGCAAGCCTCCTGCATGACGATGTAGTCGACGGAGCCGAACTCAGGCGTGGAGTTCCCACAGTCGGAAAACTTTATGGGAACAAGCAGGCGATTCTTGGAGGAGATTATCTCCTCGCCTGCGGCATAGATCACCTGAACAAGTTTAAAAATCCGGAGCTGATGAGCGCTTTTACCTCTGTTATCAGAGATCTTTCTGTAGGAGAACTGATTCAGATGGAATGGGAGAAAAGCCCCAAGATTACCAGAAAAATCTACGAGAAAGTAATTTATGGAAAGACTGCATCATTGTTCGGTGCAGCCGCACTGACGGCGGGAATTCTGGCTGAAACATCGGGAAGACAGAAGGAGATCCTCAAAGAATTCGGAATTAATATGGGAATGCTCTTTCAAATGAAAGATGACTATATTGATTATTTTGAGAAGAAAGACAAAAGCGGAAAGATTCCATTGAAAGATTTCCAGAATGGTCTTTACACTTATCCGGTGATTCTGCTTTTGGAAAAAACGCCAAAAAAAGAGCAGTCAGCGGTGCATGAAATTATTTCCAAGAAGGAAAAAAAATCGGAAGACGAAAAAAGGATACTGGATCTTATGAAAGAACGGGGAATCGAAAAAGAATCTCTGGAATCGATGAAAGGAACTGCAGTGAAACTTGTAAACTTTCTGAAAAGTTTCCCTGAATCGAAAATAAGAGAACTTATGATTACCAGAATAGAGGAACTTGTGGAGTAATTTATGCCTAAGAAAATCGGAATTATCGGATCAGGAACAGTTGCTTTTACTCTTGGTGCCGGATTTGAAAAGCACGGATATGAAGTAATGCTGGGATCAAGAGATCCTCAAAAGCTGGAAAAATGGAGCGGCAGGAAAG
Organism: Leptospiraceae bacterium; assembly: GCA_035345895.1. GTDB lineage: Bacteria > Spirochaetota > Leptospiria > Leptospirales > Leptospiraceae > DAORDI01. The sequence goes on along the minus strand of DAORDI010000035.1, from coordinate 20,806 downwards.
GAAGTTTTGCGGATGCTGCAAAATTTGGAGAAATCCTTGTGCTCTCGGTGAAAGGATCTCAGTTTGAATCTGCCATAAAGACTTCCGGGATAGAAAATTTTGCAGGGAAAACTGTCATTGATGTAAATAATCCGATCGCGGACGAACCGCCGGTGAACGGTGTTCTGAAGTTTTTTACCGGCCCAAATGACTCTCTTCTGGAAAAAATCCAGGCTATTCTGCCCAAGTCCAACCTAGTCAAAGCCTTCAGCTGTGTAGGATCTCCACATATGGTCAATCCAGAGTTTCCCGGTGGGAAACCCTCTATGTTTATCTGCGGGAATAGCGAGAATGCCAAAACTGATGTCAAAGAAATTTTGGACAAATTTGGATGGGAAACTGAAGATATGGGAAAAGCTGAAGCAGCAAGAGCAATAGAGCCTCTTTGCATATTATGGTGTATTCCTGGTCTGAGTCAAGGTTCATGGATGCATGCTTTTAAACTTCTGAAAAAATAATTTCTGAAAGTGCAGGCCAAATTATATGACCTGCGCCTTCAGTCACTGTCCTGAAAAAGCATTGTAGGATCTCCCCTCGAGCAAAGTCATATCCGAACAAGAAATACGTTTAAGGTGCAAAAAGATCGATTTTTTTATGGGATACGATCATTTTTAAACAGGTATATTTTGTATGGAAGAAATAAACATTCATTTGTTTCAGGAAAAAATACAAAACAGCTTTGCGATGGAAGGAAGCGGAGTTTCAACTCTTTTGATTCCCAAAGATCTCATAAATCGTTTTAATCGACGACTGAAAATCAAGGGAGGGAAAACAAAGTATTTCGGTTATCTGATTGGACTTTACAGAACTATGCTTCGTTCTTTCTGCTATGATGCATCATCTGGTGTAAGAACGGAGTATCAATGGAAAAATCAGGAACTTCAAAAAATAAATTTCAGACCGCAGAATAATGATTGGGCAGAACTGGGAGCTTTTTCTGCAGCTTCAGGTAAAAGCAGATGCCTTCTATTCGTATATCTCCTTCTTATGGATCTGAATGGATGGGGAGCTATTCTGAAACTTGCAGGCATTACTGCAGAGTATACCCGATCCGAAAAGCATGAATGGGAACTGCTGGGTGCATTTGGGTTAAACCGGGACAGAAATGAATACCGAAGGGAACTTCATCCCAAAATTATTTTTACAGAAACTGGATAATATTTTTTTGTTAAAATAATAAAGCTTGATTATCATTTACTTTAGAAGCTTTCATATTTTCAGATGAAAGACTTTCCTCGGACAGCATATCAGTCAAGTCAGAATTACTGATCCATGACTCATGTTTTTCATCGGAAAGAATCAGCGGCTGTCTGTGCCTGTTCGGACCATAGTTATGAATTTCTTTCATTAAGGAATTTGCTCCTTCAGTCAGGATGACACAGGACTCAGTATTTTCATTTTTTTTATCCTGCAGTTTGACTATAAAGCCTGCAAAAAAGAACATTTCTTTATCATTAAGACTGACCTGCCAGGGAATCTTTTTTCCTTCTGACATCTGCCACTCCACAAAATATGATGCAGGAATCAGACATCTTTCCTGAAGAAAGAAATTTCTCCAAAAGTTTGAAGACATGATGTTTTCTTTTCGTGCATTTATCAGGGTTTTATCTGCCCAATCAGGTTTTATTCCCCACTGAATGAACTCAACCGTATTCATTGTCAGCCGTTTTCTGACTACGGGAACCTTTGATCCCGGATAAGCCTCATTCTGCTTCGGAATTCGATCTCTCAATCTTGCAATTTCTCTATAAAATTCCAGATTTTCGACTGCCTTAGAAATCTTTGTAGGAAGTCCGTACCTTCCGCACATAACTGAAGAACCTCCTTTCTCTTTATGCAAAAAGAATAAATTTCTGCCTTTCTCTCACTTCCTGAAAATACTCAGGATACGCAAAATACTGCCAAACTTCTTCAAAAGCATTCATAAGCAGTTTTTCATAATGCTTAAGATCAAATACTGCATTTTTATTCTGTTCTGCAAGTGCTTTTTCTTCAGAGAGATAACGTAATGACTTATTTTTATTTTTCTGAGATACAACAACATATTTAACCTTTTCTCCTGCCTGGATCTCAATACCATATTCCTGGAGTTCCTGCATTGAAAGAGATGTTCCTGTATCCATTTCATATTCTTCAAGTGATTTTCCTGCAGTCTTTCTTATTAGAAGATCCTGCCATTCAATATTGCCCAGTTTCAATTCTGATGCAAATTTTTCATAAAGCAAATCAACTTTAGAATGGAGTTCCTTCAATTCATTTATGGAGAAAGCATTTTCCATCACAGAAAGAAGCTCAATTTGTGCTGATCGGACAAAAACAGGCATATCCCTGCGTCTTGCCGCAAGTCCCCTGAACTTCACACTACCCTCGGATTTCTTTCCAAAATACCTGTTCATCACAGGAAGCTGCTGATCTGATTTTGACGGTGGGAACACCAACCAGGAAAAATTTGCTTCAACTCTCATATTGATTCCAGTCTCTTTCGTAATATGTGAACATACGGCATTCAGCTCATTACGCAAAAACCCTGCACCATCTCGTCTTCTCAGAAAAATGCAGTCCGTAATTCCATGCAGGAACTCATATCCGAAATCCTCGGAGATTTCTTTTGCGGAGAGGAGTTTATTTCTTCCGAAGGCAGTCACGCTTTCATGACTCTCCAGTTTACCGAACTTGGCATTCCTGTAACCAAGATAGCCGAAACTGGTCACAAGCATCCATTTCAGACTTTCCTGCCTCGCATTATACAGCTCCTTCTCCCTTCCGAATGTCTCCTTCATTCTGTCCTTGCAGTGTTTTCTTCTTTCAAGAATCCTTTCCAGAGAAAGTGAAACAACTCCTCTTCTTTTTGTGCATATATGATAGGGAGTATCAGGGACCCTAGGCGATGTTTCGGGATTGCAGCATATGCAGTTGACTGTTTCAGGAGAAAGGTTATGATTCACCATAATGGAAGGATACATTTGACTGAAATCAAGCTGCGCCACATTTTCATAGACTCTTGTTTCCTCGACAGAAGGCTGAAAGACAAGTCCTCCTTTGTCAATCTGGAGCAGTTCATAAGCAGTTTTAGGATTTTCCAGCGAACTTTTCTGCCAGGGCACAAGATATCCGCATTCAATTGCAGTAAATGTCTCTATATTTGTAAGTGCAGTGCCGGTGGATGAGCGTGCAAGCTTCTGCACAGGAATTCTGCTGATTCTCGCAAGTTCAATAATGCCGTGAAGTTCTGTTTCCTTGTATACAAATGAATTCTGACTGTCAATATGCCACCTGCCGAAAAGAGGATATGATGCGGCCCTGTATATCCACTGTCCATAAGTATTATAACTTGTACCTTTTGTCAGAATAGTCCTTACTGTTTTCATTTTTGTATCTCTGTCCAGCAGAAGCGGAATTTTCAAATCCTGGGATATGCTGAACAGGACCGGAAGAATCTTCTGATCGCCGAAGGAAGAAAGAATCACATCAGGGTCTTCTATTTCCATTACCGCATTGATTTCCGAAATCATCTTCTTCGGATCATTATTATATATTTTGTATATATTATATCCTGATTTAAAAACAATATGATTTTTCAAGGAAATCGGAAGGCGATGACTCTGAGAGAGTTTCATTTCCATAATCTTCATTCTGGGAATTTCATATTCAAGGGAATGAATATCTTCCAGAGACTTTATCCGAATGATTCTGTCTCCTTCCGATTCGATTTCCAGGAGAGCAAGAGGAAAAATATTCCTGAAATTCATATAATGCGACAGCAGATCAATATCGCTGTGATAGATATCGAATATTCCGTAGAATACATAAAGCTTTTTATGCATTTTCTTAAGTATGGATGGCTTTGAAACGCTCAGTCTGAGCGCTCTGCATTCCTGATTTGAATAAAAATGTTTCCGTATTTCCCAGGATGGTTCTTCGGAAAGGGCATTCAAGTCCCGCAGTCTTGCGACAATTCTGTCCATTATATCCTGTCTGCCATGAAGATAAATTACAGGATAATGACAGTCCTGAAAAACATGCATCTTCCCTTCACTGTCCATCACCCAGAGATAAATCTTTTCTTCTATATGATAGATATCAAACAGACGGCCTTTCATTCTGAAATTTCCCGAGAGATTCTTTTATTAAATCCAGATCCTTTTTCAGCTGAAGGTTTTCTCTTTTCAGACTCACAAGTGCAGAAAGAATCATTGAGTCCAGGGGATTGGGGTTTGATGCCATGACTCCTGACTGCACCTGCAGTCTGGCTGCCCTCATCAGAAAGTCAAAAGCTTCCTGATCTTCTTTCCTGAGACCTCTTCTGAAATTATTCAGTCTCTTCATTACATTGTCCATCTGACCGCTGTAAGCGCTTATTGTTCTTCCCATTTCTTATCCCTCTTTTATGTCTGAAACAGAGACTGTTTTTCTGAGAGTTCATCCGGAGAATTTCGCGGCGCGGAAAACTGCCATTCCATATCTGCACATTTTTCCAGTTCGGACATTGCTTCACTGAAAAGAGAAGAAGGATAGTTTTCCTTCTCCGCAATTACAATCGGAATTCCTTTATTTTTAATTACAGAATATTTAATAATCAGCTTCTTCAGAAGAAATCCTGCTTCGTCTTTTTTTACATCACCGTCAAAAAACTGTTTGAACGGAGCCAGAAATATATGGATCAGATTTTCATTTTTTCTGTTTTCCGCCTGTACGGCAGAATCCAGAATCTGGTATGGCGTAAATGCTCTCTGCACGATAATCCTGTGCAGATAAAATTCAGGATCTTCGCCGATTTCTTCAAAAAAATCAGCAACCCTGAATACATTGAATCTGATCGCACAGTCTATGATGAATATGCCTGTGCCTCTTCTGAGAAGTTCTGCACACAGGATATGCGCGATTCCGAATCCTTCCTTTCCTTTAAGAAAAAGAAGTCCTTTTCTGTCCCAGCTGTAGACCTCTCCTCTTTTCCTTACTTCAAGAGAATTCTGATGTTCACGCCTCATAGGACTTTTCTTTATTAATGTAAATATTTGTATAGTATATTTTCAAAATCCGGGAAATTAATTTATTCGGATAAAAATTCGGAACACTGAAGGATTTTAGTGCTTGCAGATGCATAATTAAATTACATATTATCCCTATGGCAGAGAATTATGAAAAATACAGAGCGGTGAATTCAGCCAGAATATTCATCTCAGGATTTGACCTGACTCTCATCATCCTGATGAAAGTTTTTGATCCTGTTCTCATTTGGGGAGGAACACTTCACCTGTTTTTTTCAATTCTCTGGATGTTCCTGATCGAGACAGATATTTTCAAAGAGAGAAAATACAGGAATTCAGGATACATTCCGGCCTTCATAGACATAAGTGCCGCTACAATAATCATACTTATGACTGGAAACATTCACTCCTATCTTAACGTAGGATATTTTATGATTACGGCAGTCTCCTCAGTGCAGGCAAGGAAAACTTTCGGACTTTCCATTGCAGTTCTCTGCTTTCTTCAGTATTTCGTGAGCGGTCTTCTTGTATATTTCAGCATTATATCCAATGTCAATGTATTCGCTGACAGCACTACCCGCATAACACTGACTTCTCTTCTGATTGCTTCTGTCTGGGTATTCATCGGTCTTTTCACAGTGCATTCCATCATTCACAGTTTTGTAATGAAGAGCAGGGATCTGGCGGAAAAAGCAGAGAAGGAAAGAGAAAAGTCGGAAAAACTTCTGACCACGATTCAGAAGGAGCTTCAGTTTGCCAAAAGAATACAGAAGAAGCTTCTTCCAAATGATATGTTTACTTATGATTCACTGAAAATACGTTCAATCTACAGACCTATGGCGGAAGTAGGAGGAGATCTTTTTGACATTCTGAATCTCGGTCAGGGCAGAATCAGGATATTTCTGGCTGATGCAACCGGACACGGAGTGGAGGCGGCTCTTGTCACAATGCTGATCAAGAGTGAGCTGGAGGGAATCAAGACAGAATCAGAATCTCCTGCAGCGCTTCTCGGCACAATGAATGACATTATTCATCAGAAGTACAGTTCATTGAGTCTTTTTTTCTCATGCATTGCCGCAGACATTGACTTGGAAAAACAGAGACTCATCTATGCATCAGCGGGTCATCCGGATCAGTATTTTATGAGTTCAGATTCAGTGACTGCCCTGCCCAAAACAGGGAAGCTTGTAGGTGTCTTAAGCAGTCAGGTGTATGAAGAAAAGACTCTGGACTTTCGCCCAGGAAACAGGGTACTTCTTTTTACTGACGGGCTTTTCGAAGAATTCAATCTTCACAATGAAGAATACGGAGAGGCAAGAATTTTTTCCATACTTAAGGAGAATCTGAGAGAAGACTTTGACACAGCAGTCCGCCTTATAGAGAAAGACCTTGAGAAATTTCTGAATTCCGCACCTATTCAGGATGACATTACCATCATAGGAATCCAAGGCTAAGAAAGTCTAATAGTGCGTCCTTTTTCTCAGCACCTTTTTCAGACTGTTCAGATGAAGAATATTCAGTTTATTCTTTTCCTCGATGGAATTAATCCTTTCCGTAAACCATTCCGGAATTTTCCTTTCCTGATAAAATCTTCCTGAAAGAATCATATTTACGGAGGCGGAATAAAAAGATTTCCTCAATTCATCCCTTTCATTCAGCATTCCTCCGTGGAGCGACTTCAGACATTCATTGAAATACTTAGGGGAATTGCAGTACGAATCTATTATTTCCTGCATTTTTTCATTCAGAGGATTTTCTTCAGCTGACTTAAAATACACTTCATTTCCTGCGAAAAGATTCTCCAGTATCTCTGCCTTATCCAGAAAAAAATCGAACATTCCGGATATGAAGCTTTCTGAATCATTTTCGAATTCCGATTTTCTAAGTTCCTCTCTGTGTTCTTTATATGTCTGCATAAGATTTCTGTCTTTGAAGAATTCATCATATTCAGGATGTCCCGGATGGGTCAGAAAACTTACGAAGACAGAAGTCATCAGTTTACGATTCTTTGGTTCTGAAATGCTCCAGACTCCTTTCAGGCTCTTCAGGCAGTTCAGATAGACAGGCGAGGTTTTCCATACATAAATATCTTCCTTGTATCCTTTTTCAAAACAGGTTTCTGCAGAAATCCTGCTGAAGTTTTTTTTATTTTCCTCATTCAGAGGAAAATTCTTTTCCTTCAGATCCTCATAGAACTTAAGGTCGCCGGACAGAACAGAACTGCTGAAAGATTTATTGAGAAGATCTGCATCTTCGGAATAAACAGAAGCTGCTGAAATTATCATAAACAGGAATATCTTCATTTATGCAGCCTGATGCATTTGCTGTTCATATAAAAAATCAAGGCAGTCCTTCAAGCCAGAGCCATTGGATTATGCCGATCAGAAGTCCGACCCCTGCAAGTATTTTCTGCCCTGCAGGAAGACCTCTCAAAGGAATCTGATCTGAACCGAATCTGGAAATTCTTTCTTCTTTTGTCATCGGATAAATAATAACCGAAAGCCCCAAAAATGCAAAGAAAGGAAAAAGAATGCTTGCCTTCTCAAAGAACTGACCTGCATTCATTACCTGAACCCAGTTGTAGACATTTCCCAGAATGCCTATGAGCATAATCAGCAGTCCGCCCAGCCTGATTTTATTCAATTCGCTAAAAACCTTCATGAAAGACAGTACAGACGCAGGCCGCAGATTTTTCAATACAGATGCGTTTTTTTCCGGAAAAACGAAATGAACAATCTTTATCCGACTGTAATCACAGCGTAACAGGAGTCTTCTATTCTGAACCTATGAACAAGACAGACCCGAATGGAGCAGGAGTGAAAACCCTATGAGCTTCTATTTTCCTCCTGACCCTGAAAAAATAATATCTGCCGCAGAATCACTTGCAGAAGCCGCAGTCCTGGAAAAGGACTTTCTTCTGATCGGCCACAGGCTTGGAAATTTCAGACATTACCCCTTGAATGTAAACAGAAAAAGATATCTGAAAGACTACAGAAATACAAGTGAACTTATGATAAAGTCATTTACAGAATACAGGCTGAATGCTCTTGAGCTTGATCTCAGGCTGGGTCCGGACGGAATGGTCTATGTCGTTCACGACAAGATAAAGAAGAATATCGGAGGAGAGTGTCTTTCCTGGCTTTCCGAAAACAGCTTTGAAAAACTGCTGGTCAGATTCATTGAAAACGGATTCAGCGCTGATAAAAAACTCTTCATTGAACTGAAACTTTCCCCCAAGATTTTTCATCCCAAAAAAAGAAGTTTCTTTCCGGATTCAGTCAGCACCTCTGAAAAAAAGCTGATAGAAGAAATCTTTTCTGTTCTGGGCAGAATCATTTCAGTATACCCTGACAGAAAGGAAGAAATCAGAAAATCAGTAGGATTCATTTCCTTCAGTCTGGCGGCTCTCCACTCGGCCTATGCACTCTCCGAAGAAATTTATGAATATCACCTGATCACGACAACAGATCAGTTCCTGAAAAAAAGTCTTTCCAGAGCATTATTCTATATCCCTTTAACCTCGGAAGAAAAGACAAAAATAATCTGTTCTGAGTGGCTTACCGGAATCTGGTTTGATCCGAGATACATCACTGATCCTGTCCGGACTTTCCTGGAAATCAATGAACAGAGAAGAAACAGACTTAAGTTTTATGTATCTTCATACGGAATGGAGTTTTCCAAGCTTCCGGACAGATTCATCAGAGAAAACGGAGAAAAACTTCCTCTTAAAGGAATCATCTTTGATATCAATGACGAGTGAACGGATCGGTTTTCTCAGAATAAAAAAGTTGACTTCTGCAGTTCCGTTGAAATACTCTTGTCTGGATAAGGATTTCATGAAAGCATTCTATTATATTTTTTCCGTATTTTACTGGGTCGGCATTGTAGGCCTCACATCTGTCTTATTTTTTCCAGTCGCAGCCGTAATAAAAGGACTTACATTTCTTTTCGATAAAAACCTGAAAATTCTGCATATGTTCACATCTTTTTGGGGAAGTATTTATACCTGGGTCAATCCTCTCTGGAACGTAAAGACAGAAGGCAGGGAAAAAATTCGGAAAGACGGAGTATATGTCGCTGTATCAAATCATTTTTCCACTACAGATGTATTTACAGTGTACAGGCTTTTCTTTCATTTTAAATGGGTTTCCAAGTCGGAAAATTTCAAGATTCCTCTTATTGGATGGAATATGACATTGAACAGGTATATCCGTCTGAACAGAGGAAGCACAAAGGGAAATGCACAGATGATGAAAGATGCGGAAGCGGCTCTCAGGCAGGGCAGCTCTGTATATATTTTTCCTGAAGGCACAAGATCAACGACAAATGAAGTAAAGGAATTTAAGACAGGGGCATTTGAACTTGCAAAAAGAACCAAAAGTCCCATTCTCCCCATTGTCATCGAAGGAAGTCAGAATGCTCTTCCCAAGAAAGGGGTGATACTGAACGGACGTCACAATATACTCATCCGGGTGCTGGACGAAATTCCGTACACAGAATTTGAGCATCTGGAAAGTGCAGAGATTGCAGAAAAAGTAAGAGCACTGATTGCCGGCGAGCTGAGTAAAATCCATCATCCCGGATAAAAAATATACTGTCATTATTCCGATTTATACTCGGGCTGTGCGTTATATAAACGCTCAGATTGTGTGAATAGGATATTTTATAATGCGCAGAGAGTCCTAGCAGTCTGCAAAACTTCAAAAAATATAATGCTCTGCAGGCAAATGTTTAAGCCTGCCTCCGAAAGAATATCCCTCCGTTAATAAATGTCTCCGCTGCTGAAGATAAAAGCTGAATAGATTCATTTTGCAGCCGCATAAAAGCAAGGCTGCTTACACAGACAAATTACGGCAGGCATACTGAACCTGAAAATGCTCAGCTTGTGCCGAGATAATTTTTCACGACTGCTCGAAATTGAAAAATTGACGCTGAACAGATCTTTGAAAAAAGCTGCTCTCTGTTTCGAAAAGCTGCAAGAACAGACTGGAAATCTCTGTATAATGATTTCAATGGAACTCTGATAAAAGCATTGACATTCCCTTCAATATCATATAAAATGTGATAATGAAGAATCTGATAATGATTTTTGCTGTTCTAGTGCTCTCCCTTCACTGCAAAAAAGCAGTAAATGATCTGATGAAAGACTCAAAGGTGCTTGAATCAGAATGCGAATCCGGAAAATTCAGATCCTGCACTCAGGTCGGGATCAGAATGGCATTTGGCACTTACGGGTACCGGAAAGACTATTCAAAAGCAAAGACATTTCTTGAGAAGGCTTGTTCCGGTGAAGATGGACTCGGATGCAAGGAACTGGCGATTCTGCATGAATACGGCAGAGGAACAGAAAAGAGTTTATCAAAGGCGGCAGAATATTATAAGATATCCTGCGAAAAAGAGGAAGCTTTCGGATGCTTTTACCTCGGCAAGTTTTATAAAAAAGGAATGGGAGTTTCCAAAGATCCGAAAGAGGCCGAGAAATATCTAAGGAAAGCCTGCGATCTGAAACTCGATATGGCCTGCAAGGAATTATGAAAATAAGGATACTCACACTGAATCTTCACTCCTGGCAGGAAAATGAGCAGGACAGAAAACTGTCTTTAATTGCGGATGCCGTCATTAAAGAAGAAGCAGATTTTATTGCATTTCAGGAATCTGCTCAAAACAGAAACAGCCCCTATGCCGATCAGTACAGATTCATCAGAACAGACAATACATCAAAGATCATTTCGGACAGGATCAGAGAAAAGTCAGGAAAAAACTATCCTTACATCTGGGACTGGGCACATTATGGTTTTGATGTCTACGAAGAAGGAATAGCACTTCTTTCCTGCCATGAATGCACCGGCCATGAAAGCAGATATATTTCCGAATCAGTGAGCAGAGAGGATATTTTTTCCAGAAAAGTCTTTGGAGCACAGTATCTTCTGAACGGAATAAAAATAAATATATTTACTGTCCATGTTTCCTGGAAAGCATCTCCTCTGGACGGACGTGCAATGACAGAACTCAGAAATCTGAATGAGTTTGTGCATCATTTTGAAAACCGTTTCAGGGGAGGCTTTTCTTTTGTCTGCGGCGATTTCAATGTAAATCCTGTTTCAGGCCCCTTGATGAGTGAAGGATATTTTTTCATGACAGAAAATGCAAAATATTCAGATACATATCTGGAAATTCATCGGGAAGCAAACACACATTCTCATTCTGAGGATCATTCTTCAATGATTCATGCCGCTCCAATGGATGGGAGGATTGATTACATATTCCGATCAGAAAAAAATCCTTTCAGAACTGAAAAAGCTGAATTCATATTTACAAGGAAAAAATACGGACTCGTTTCCGATCATTATGGGTACATTGCAGAGTTTAATCTGGACTGAATTCGCATATCAGAGGTGCCCGGCAGGGGTTAACACCTACTGTTTCCAGTTTTGAGAAACTTTCTGTTTTTTATTTTGACTCTCAGGGAGCAGCAATTTTACCTTGAATTCACGGTTTCAAACGACAGATGAAAAAATCTTCTGATTATATTTTTCAAAAACTGCTTTTCAAAGGAAGAAACACGGATATTTACAGGGGCTTTGAAAAAAACTCCGAAAAAAAATTCATTTTTAAAATATTAAGTTCAGATTTTCCCTCTGAGCAGGAAATCCGAAGACTGAAAAAGGAATACGAACTCACAAAAAAAATACAATCTAATTATGTAATTCGGACCGAAGGCTTTGAAAGGCAGGGTAACAGATATTTTATTCTTCTGGAAGATGTCGAAGGTGAGACCTTAAAGACTGTTTTTGGAAAGAGAGAACCGGATGTACAGCATCTCCTCTCTGTTTTTTCCAAAATTTCGCAGGGACTGTACGACATACACAGCTCCGGCATCATACATAAGGATATAAATCCTCAGAATATAATTTATAATAATGAAAAAGACATTGTCAAGATAATTGATTTCGGAATTTCGACCGATTTTATTCAGGAAAGCCCCAATTTCCGAAATCCTAACAGAGTGGAAGGCACAATATCTTATATTGCACCGGAGCAGACCGGGAGAGTAAACAGGAATATTGACTTCAGAATTGATTTCTATTCGCTTGGAGTCACTTTTTATGAACTGCTTACAGGCAGTCTTCCGTTCAGTTCAGATGAGCCGATGGAAATGTTCTATGCTCATATTGCAAAATCACCTGTATCTCCTGAAAAAATGAATTCCAGAATTCCTTCTGCCGTCGCAGAGATCGTACTCAAGCTTCTGGAAAAAAATCCGGATGACAGGTACAACACAGCTCTCGGGCTGAAGAAAGATCTCGACTTCTGTCTGAGAGAACTGAAGCAGAACGGTACAGTCCTGGGGTTCACTGCCGGCAAAAAGGACTATTCCAGTACATTCAAGATTCGCGGAAGACTTTACGGAAGAGAGAATGAACTCAAGGTTCTTGAAGATGCTTACAGAAACTCCGTTTCGGGCAGACCTGAACTGGTTCTGGTCTCAGGTTATTCAGGTGCAGGAAAAACCTCCATTGTAAATGAAATGCACAGGATGATTACTGAAAAGAGGGGATTCTTTGCATCCGGAAAATTTGATCAGTTTCAAAAGAACATCCCCTATTATGCATTCACGAGAGCATTCAATTCTTTCTGTGAATACATACTGACAGAATCTCCGGAATCCATACAGAACTGGAAAAGAAAGATTCTCAATGCCGTCAGGAACAGAGGTCAGGTGCTTGTGGATTTTATTCCCGAGCTGGAACTGATCATCGGAAAACAGCCCGAAGTGCCCCTTTTGAACCCCTCTGAAACTCAAAACAGATTTAATCAGGTTTTTTATGAATTCTGGAATGAGCTGGACAGTCCGGATCATCCTCTGACTCTTTTTATAGATGACCTTCAATGGTCAGATCTTGCCTCGCTTGCTCTTCTAGGAAAGATCTGCTCTGAACTGCAGAACGGAAATTTTATGATCATCGGAGCGTACAGGGACAATGAAGTGGATGAAAATCATCCTCTGACCCGATTCATAAAAGATACAAAACTGTCCGGAATTCCCGTCAAGGAAATCAAAGTGAACAGTCTTCGTGAAGAGCATATATCAGAAATGATTTCAGAATCAGTTTCGGCAGATGCACAGAAACTGCAGAAGCTGAACAGATTTGTATATGAAAAAGCAGGCGGAAATCCTTTCTTCACCATAGAACTCCTGAAAAAACTGTTTAATGACGGAATATTTTATTATAATCATGATTCTGATGAATGGATTCTTAATGAAAATGAACTGAGCAGAATTCAAATCTCGGAAAACATTGTCAGTCTTATGTTCGGAAAAATTATACGGCTCGATGAATCATCAAAGAATGCACTTGCTTCAGCGTCCTGTCTCGGGAATATGTTTGATCTGGAAACATTCTCCGTATCTGTAAACCTCGATATCTCCGAATGTTCCGGAAGACTTGTGCCGGCAGCCAAGGAGGGGCTCATTTTTCCCCTGGACCTCAGTGTGGAAAAGTCAGAAAATGCACTCTTCAAGTTTTCTCATGACAGAATTCAGCAGGCAGCATATTCAACAATCCCCGAAGAGTCTCGTCCCACTGTACATCTTCAAATCGGCAGAAACCTTCTGCAGAAATACTCTGACAGAGAAGACAGACTTTTCCTGATTACAGATCATCTGAATCTCGGTTCCTCGCTGATTGAGAATGAGACAGAGATAATGCGTCTGATTGAACTTAACCTTCTTTCTGCCAAAAAATCCAAGGAGGCGGCAGCCTACGATTCAGCTCTTCAGTATCTGAAGAACAATGATCCTCTCCTGGAAAAAAAAGATCTCAGGCAGAATATATGGAAAAAATATTATACTACCGCATATAAATATTATATTCTGAAGGGAGAGACAGAATATCTTTCAGGACAGCTGGAAGAGTCTGAAAAAAGCATATCGCTCGCAGAGAAAAATGCTGCAGATATTCTGGACCGTGCAAATGCATATCAGATACTGATTGTTCAGAAAACTCTCCTTGCAGAATACGAAAATGCAATCAGTACGGGAAGGACTGCACTGAGTCTGTTCGGCATTCGCCTTCCTGATTCAGACTATGAAAAATTCAGGGACGCCCTGCTGGCTGAAATCGATGAACTGACCGAAGGGCGAACAGTAGGTTCTCTTTTTGATCTGCCGGACATGACTGATCCGGAAAAAAGAATGGCAGTGAATCTTCTCATCACAATGGGACCTCCCTGCTACAGATCTCATCCCAGACTCTGGGCAGTCATTGTTTCTACAGCAGTCAAACTGAGCATACAGTACGGCAATTTCCCTGAAGCAGGATACAGCCATACTGCATTCGGAGGAATGATCGGATTTGTAAGAGGTGAATACAGAAGAGGAAAAGAATTTGGAGAGCTGGCAGAAAGACTGATGACGGAAAAATTTCATTCTCCGGCACACAGAAGCGTATTCTTTCTGATGATAGGAAGTTCACTTCGGCACTGGTCATTTCCTCTTTCCCAGTCCTCAAGGGATTACCAGAGTGCCTATGATGCAGGAGTCGAGTCAGGCAATCTGCAGTACGCCGCCTATGCTTTCGGACACAATATGTATTGCCTTTTCTTTCAAGGAATGAAACTTCCTGATCTCAGAACCGAAATTGAAAAGTATCTGAAATTCAGCAGAATCCGAAAAAACTGGTGGGCAATCGATCTTCTGGAAGGAGGTCTGATCATTATAAATTATCTAATGCACGGAGGAGATTTCAGTCTGGACTCAATGTCCGAAAATGAATATCTGCAGAGATGCGAATCTCACAGAAACATCCAGGTTGTGTGTATTTACAATGTAATGAAAACATTTGCACTTTTCATCCTTGAAAAATACAGTGATGCGGAAAAATCATTCCTGGAAGCGGAAAAAAGAATACTGTCCGCTGCAGTGCAGGGACTTCTGCCTTATTCAGAACATAGATTCATTCAGTGCCTTCTCATCCTTCACAGATACAGATCTGCTTCGGAAGAAGAAAGAAAGGAGTATGACAGGATTCTGGATCAGAATGCAGAACTCCTGAAAATCTGGTCGGAGAACTGTCCTGAAAACTATGTTTTCAAATATTTTCTCGTACTGGCCGAAATCAGCAGACAGAAAAACGATATACTTACAGCACTGAATTATTATGACAAGGCTGTACAGTTCAGTGAAGAAAGCGGAGCTTCCATATTTCAGGCGGTCGCGCTGGAGCTGTCTGCAAAGTTCTGGAACCGGCAGGGAAGAGTCAGACTGTCCAAGCCGTATATGACCGAAGCGCTTTATGTCTACAGAATGTGGGGAGCGGAATTTAAGACCTCTGAACTGCGGAGAAAATATGAAAAATCCGACAGGGTCACTGAAAGAGAATACTCCACCTACAGGTTTTCCGATGTCTTCACTGAATTCAGATCTGCTGAAATAGACACAGTCAGTCTCCTTAAAATATCGCATACACTTTCAGGTGAAAGAAACATTTCAGATCTTCTGAGAAGAATCATGATAATCCTTATGGAAAATACAGGTGCCACAAGAGGTCTTCTCATCCTGAAAAAGGGAGATCATTACTATGCTGAAGCAGAGGGAAGGACGGATGAGAATTCGGTTACAGTGCTTGAGTCCGCACCGGTTCAGGGAAAACTTCCTTCAGGGATTCTGAACTTTGTTCAGAGTACAAAGATTCCGGTAATACTTTACAATGCTCTGGAACACAGCATATACGGAAAGGATCCTTATATTCAGATGAACGAAATAAAATCAGTCATCTGTCAGGCTATACTGAAAAATAATGATATCTTCGGCATAATATATCTGGAGAACGACATTCTAGAAAATGTATTCACAAAGGAAAGACTTCAGATGATTGAAATGATCTCCGGTCAGATTATGATATCGATTGAGAATGCAGTCTACATTGCGGAAATAGAAAAATCCAGAAAGGAAGCTGTCACTGCAAACAGGATCAAGACTGACTTCATTGCAAATGTAAGCCATGAAATCAGAACACCGATGAACGGGATACTTGGGATGAAATCTCTTCTCGAATCCACTCCTCTGAACAGTGAACAGAGAGACTATCTGAACAGCATAGCGGTCAGTGCGGAAAGCCTTATTACAATCATCAACGACATACTGGATCTTTCCAAAATTGAATCAGGAAAATTCGAACTCGAGTACATCCCTTTCAGTCTTCCGGGAACAGTGACAGACATAATCAACCTTTTCCGTCCAAAGGCAGCAGAAAAGAAAATTGAACTTAAGTTTGAACTGTCCCCCGATATACCTGAAATCATTATATCCGACGTCACCCGTCTCAGACAGATTATACTGAACCTGATCGGCAACTCGCTTAAGTTCACTCCGGACGGATTCATTTCTCTCTCAGTGCGCAAGCTTTCAGAAAAGGATCATACTGCACTGCTTTCATTTTCAGTGCAGGATACAGGAGTGGGAATTCCGAAGGACAAACTTCCCTCGCTTTTCAACCCTTTCTCCCAGGCAGACAGTTCGATCAGCAGAAAATTCGGCGGTACCGGCCTAGGACTTGCCATCTCCAAAAAACTCTGCATTCGTATGGGCGGTGACATCAGCGTGGAAACAAAGGAGGGGAAAGGTTCTATTTTTACATTTACTGTCGAGGTGAAGCTGCCTGAAGAAAATGAAAAGAAAATATACAATACAAATACTGATCAATTTGCGCCTGTCAAAAACAGTCTGAGGATAATGCTGGTCGAAGACAACCTCATCAATCAGAAGATTGCAGAAAAACTTCTTGAAAAAATGGGCTTTTCCGTCAGCGCAAAAGCATTCAACGGACTTGAGGCAATCAGATACTTTCAGAATGCGGACTTTGATCTTATTGTGATGGATGTACAGATGCCGGAAATGGACGGAATTCAGGCAACATACAATATCAGAAACAATTTTCCGGCGCGCGTCCAGCCTGTCATTATTGCAATGACGGCAAATGCAATGTCAGGAGACAGAGAAAAATACATCAGCTCGGGAATGGACGATTATATCAGCAAGCCTATTTCTCAGAAGGAACTTTACGAAAAAATGATTCATTGGAATTCTGCAATCATTCACAGAAAGAAATAGCTGCCTTCGTTTTTTATCCCTCGACAAACCGGCTGAGGAAAAAAGAAACTGTCATCAAAGGCAGTGAGTTATGAAGAATTTTTTTGAAAAACTGATTCGTCAGGGAAGCGAACATCATACGGGAAATGAAACAAATCTAAAATACAATGCAGTATCCAATCAGATACTCCTGATATTCATAGGGGGGATACTTCTGTTCCTCATTTACAGCTTCACTGCGAGCATCTATCTTCATTCAGAAAGTCTGGACTTCAGAAAATATTATTCCTATCTTCTTCCTCCTGTCCTTCTGATGCTTTCCATCCTGCTTATCTGCTTTTTCCTGAAAAACAGAACTGGCGACAATGTACTGTATCTTTCTATTGCATTCATCTCCGGAATTGCCTACCTTGCCTACATGAGCATTGCAGTGGGACTCAGCTTTTATGCCTTTCTGCTTTACTTTACTCTGATCCCTCTTCCATTTTTTGTATTCGGCAGAGAAAGATTCCGAATGATCATTGCCGTTGAATCGATTCTCTGCCTGTTTCTTTTTACTGTCGTCTGGTACAGGAGTCATTTTCCTCCGCTGGTCTTTTTTCCTGAACACATTGCATCAGTCACAAATTATGCTCTCATATTTCTCACAGCACTGATTCTGATGACCTGTTCCTATTATCTCTGGAATGAAACAATTCTGTCTGAAGAAAAACTTTTCAGAGAGAGAAAAAAAACAGAAGAAGCACTGGCCTCGCTTAATGTACTGAAGACTCAGCAGGACGGAGATTATTTTCTCACTTCTCTTCTGACTGCGCCGCTGAACAGCGTAAACGTGCAGAGTGAAAATGCAGAGGCAGAAATATTTCTGAAAAGCAAAAAACAGTTCAGCTTCAAGAACAGGGAAAAGGAACTCGGAGGTGATCTTAATATAGCTGATTCCGTGACTCTTGCAGGAAAAAAATATATTGTATTTCTGAACGGGGATGCAATGGGAAAATCAATGCAGGGCGCGGGCGGTGCGCTTGTTCTCGGAGCTGCATTTAAAAGTCTGATAATACGTGCAAATACGGCCTCCGATGAGACTGTTCATCCTGAAATCTGGCTCAAGCAGACTTTCCTGGAACTTGAACAGATATTCGAAACCTTCAACGGATCAATGTTCGTATCGGCAGTCATCGGTCTTATGGAAGAGAATACTGGTTTTGTATATTATATCAATGCAGAGCATCCGTTCCTTGCACTGTACAGGGACGGCCATGCCGAATATATTGAAAATGAACTTGTCCACAGGAAACTGGGAACTGCAGGATTCAACAATACTGTCAGGGTAAAATTCTTTCAGATGCAGAACGGTGACAGTCTGATCTCAGGATCGGACGGAAGGGACGATATTCTTATCGATACAGAAAATGGAAAGGAAATGAACATAGACGACAGTCTGTTTCTTCGTGCAGTGGAAAAATCTGCCGGTGATCTGAACCTGCTTTATCAGGCACTCTCGGAATACGGGGAAATCACCGATGACCTGTCCTTTCTGAAAATAACATACAGGGGAAAAACTGTCGAGCACAGCAGCAGATTTCAGGGAGAGCACAAGGAAATTATCTATAATGCACTTCGTGAAAAAAACAGCAGACTTTACAATGAAGCACTGAATCTTTTCAAGCTGGCTCTGGACACTCTTTCAGACAATCTTTTTCTACTGAAGCAGATAGCTGTAGTCAGCCTGAGAGTCGGCAACTTTGAAGATGCTCTTGCTCATTCTCTTAAAGTTGTAGATGCAGCACCCTCCGAAACCAGATTTCTGTTCTACTCATCCTATGCTTACTACAGACTGGGCGAAATGCAGAAGGCCGCCTACTACGCGGAACGGGTATTTCTGAGAGAACCGGAAAATCTGAAGAATATCATCCATCTGGCAAGACTTCATCAGATGATGAACAATTCCAGACAGGCAGAATACTACTCTTCAGCCGGTCTGAAACTGGATCCGGAAAACAAAGCTCTTCTGAAGCTTCTGGAATCCTGATTATTCAATCTCGGTTCCATGATAATATATTGCCTGAACAGATCCGGGAAACCGGTGATTTTCAAAGGGGGACCAGCCGCTTCTGCTTTTGATGTTTTCCTTTTTAAAAACAGTTCCTTCCGTAAGATTCAGTATTGTAAAAGAAGCAGAGTATCCAGGTTCAATATATCCAAATCCTTTTCCGAACCTTGAAGGCAGATAGGGTCTTACGAAATCCCCCGGATTTTTTCCTGCAATTTCTGCAACTCTTGTCTTAGGTATATTTTCATTCAGAATCAGATGAGTCACAAAAAGAGAGTATGTATCCAGCTGACTGATTCCGCTGATCCCCTGTTTTTTTTCTTCCACTGTATGAGGAGCATGATCTGTAGCCAGAAGATCAATATCCCCTCTTCTCACTGCCTCAATCAGTTCCAGTCTGTCTTCCCTGTCTCTCAGAGGAGGATTCATCTGGAACCAGAAAGAGTTTTCCTCATTCAGGATTTCCCTGTCAAAAAACAGGTGGGTCGGAGTCACTTCACAGAGAACTCTGACTCCTCTTTTTCTGGCACTGATAATTTTCTGAAGTCCGTCCTTTGTGGAATAATGACAGAGTTTTCCGTTCAAGCCGTATTTTTCAATCAGATAGAGCGCAAAATCGGTAGCAAGAACTTCGGCCTGTTTTGGACGTCGGTCTTCATGCTTCTCAGCTGACTTTGAATTTCTGAGTATCTCAGGATCCTCGCAGTGAAAACTGACGTCGCATCCCCGGTAACGTTCAATCGCCTTTTCCAGATCTGCATTTGTTTCAAAATACAGCTCGCCGATGGAAGGTCCCATAAATGCCTTGTAAGGAACTCTTTCTGAAAGAGGGCTTGTCTCCGGACCGATTCCTGCGTAAAGAGTGATATGAATGGGGGCAGAATCTGCAAGCTTCCTTTTGACTGAATAGGAATGACTGTCTACGGGCGGAACCGGATTATTAGGCATATCTGCAATATGAACAACTCCCCCGTTCAGAGCAGCAGCAGATGCAGTCGAAAAATCCTCTTTATAAACATGCTTACGGCTTTCATCTTCCCTTGCATGAATATGCACATCTCCGAACCCGGGAAATATAAAGCAGCTGTCCGAATATTCCAGAGCATCAGTTCTTTTTGCATTTTCTACGGACAGAATCAGACCTGTTTCAGAATCGAATACAACTGTTCCCTTGAATTCTTTTTCGTGAGTGACGATATTGCCGAATATGGATTTCTGTTTCATTGACTGACCATTCTGCGATCAGCAGTTTTTTGTAAAGCATATTCAGATGAAAGTAAAATACCTTATTTATAATGTTGACACTGCAGAGTGACTACTTAAAATAGGTTAAGCAGCCCAAGGGTTGAACACAGGAGAAACTTATGCAGCCGCTAACACCTCAGGGTCAGCAGAGAATCAGTGAAATCGCAGGACAGTTTTATATCAGTACGGATGCAGTTATGACAATGCTTCAGGCATTGATCAACGGACACGGCACAATGGCACAGTTCAGTCATCCGGAACTCGGAGGTTCCGGTCAGTGGATGCAGGGAGGAATGACAATGGTAGGAGATATGTTCAACAATGCGCTGAAAGCAAAAGTGGACAGTCTCTGTTATGAACTGTCAAACCTTCTTGCTCAGCAGCCGTTCCAGC
>DAORDI010000034.1:0-28910 GCA_035345895.1 Leptospiraceae bacterium | reverse complement strand
ATCTGCAGAAGGGAAGGAATGCCTCTGATTTCAGATCAGATGCAGGCATTCGGAAAAATCAATATAGAATATCCCAATTTAGATGCTTTTTCATGCAGCGGTCACAAGATCGGTGCAGGCATCGGTGCCAGCATTGCTTATATTCCGCCTGAATGGAAGACAGGATACAGAATATTCAAAGGTGGAAATCAGGAAAACGGTTTTAGGGCAGGCACCGAGAATTCTGCCGCCATTTATTCATTCCGTATGGCTTCAGAAAGACAGCACTCAATGCTTCCTGGAAAAAATGACAGACTTCTTGCTTTCCGTGAAAGGATTGAAAACACACTTTCTGAGTTCGGATCTGAAATTGTAGGTTCAGACATCAGTCGTCTTCCGGGAACATGTTTTGCAATTCTTAAGTCAGAAGACATTGATTTTCTTCTGATCGGTCTTGAAGAAAAGGGAATCGTCATATCTACAGGTTCTTCCTGCAAATCCAGGTCACGGGAACCGGCTTTGTCACTTTTAAATATGGGTTATTCAAAAGAAGAGGCACTGAGAGCAGTGCGAATTTCTTTCGGGATCTTCAATTCAGAAGATGATTTGGAGTATTTACTTGAGAATCTCAGGTCCCTCCTGACGATCCTCGTCTGATCTGTTTCTTCTTGATTCGAGCATTTCGCTTTCTTCCGTGACAGCAGCGCTGATTCCGTCTTTCTGAAGAGAATGCATAAGCCTTACTGTCTGCATCGATATTAAATTTGTTTTTCTGCTTTCCATTCTAGATGTACTTTCGGTTTCCAGGATGGTGTATCTTGATTATCTGTAATTTAAAAATTCAGGAAAAATAAAATTGATTCCGAATGTCATTCCATTTTCTTTGACTTCGGTCGGAACGGCACCGAAATTCTGACCTCGGATGGAGTCAAGGCAGGCGGTATCTACAATTTTCTGTCCCATGGAAGATACTAGCTTAATGTCTATGACATCTCCCATATCATTGAGAAGAAACATCACTTTGACCTCACCTGGCACAATGCCTTCCCTGACGACATAACCTCTGCTGTCCCTGTAGGCAAAGTTTCCTCCGCCTGGCGGATAAAAACTGTTTTCAATTTTTCGAAGCATACTTTTGAAATAATGATAGCCTGCAAGCTGCTTTCTGGGAATGGAGAGGGCCTGAGAGCCGTCCCATCTGAACAGAAAATCCTGCTGAAATCTGTAATTGGCTGGAATCTTTGTCTGCTGGCTGGGATTGGGCTGAGAAACGGTACTGCTGGGCGGTGCCTTGACTACAGGTTTGCTGACTGGCTCTGACTTATAAATGCCTACCTCATACACATCGTCATCTTTCTTGTTTTTTGATGCCGTTTCATTTGGGACTGAAGCAGCCGATCCCTTTGATCCCATCAAAAATTCATAAAATGGACTTAAGGAATGAAAACCCTCTTTTTCAGTCAGTCCGCCGGTTCCTGCCGCATCTGAATCGGAAAGTGCCTTGATCTGATCCTTGACTGACTTGTCCTTAAAATCCTGCTCTACAAGCACATTGTAGACCTTTTCCTTGTTCAGGGTGCTGTTCAGTTCCTGGAGAGGCTTGTCTGTGCCTAAAAAACGCCATAACAGGTTCTTGGTGTAGAGATGTGAGATAATGAATGCAAGGATAAGGAGGACAGTGCCTGCTGAAAAGAACATTCTTCTTTCATCTTCACTGAGTTTTTCCAGTTCAGCTGAAAAGGGTTCTTTCCTGATTTTCTCTTTTTCTTCCGAGATGTTCATATGCTTTTTCTGACGCTGTTCTTCCTGAAGGTGTTCTGTTAATCAGACCGATTCTCACTAAATAAGGTTCGTAGGTTTCTTCAACTGTTTTTTCTTCCTCACCGATGACAACTGCAATAGGCTTCAGTCCCACTGGCCCGCCTCTGTACCTGTCCACAATGCATTCCAGAATCTGCCTGTCAATCGAGTCTAGTCCCAGACTGTCTATCCCCAGTTTTTCGAGTGCTGATCTGCAGATGGCCAAATCTATCCTGCCTTCATTCTGCACATCGGCAAAGTCTCTCACCCTCTTCAGAAGATGATTTGCAATCCTCGGAGTCTTCCTGCTCCTTTTCCCGATTTCAAAAGAGGCTTCCTTTTCAATCTCAAGGTTCATCAGTTTTGCAGATCTTTCCACAATCTTCTGCATCTCTTCATCTGTATAGTATTCGAGTCTGAGCTGTATTCCGAACCTGTTTTTCAAAGGCTCGCTGATGAGTCCGCTTCTTGTGGTAGCTCCAACAAGAGTGAAAGGCTGAAGAGGGATCTGCACCGACTGTGCCGTAATTCCTTCACCGATGACTATGTCTATCTGGAAGTCTTCCATAGCCGGATAGAGAATTTCTTCAAGACCTCTTCCCAGGCTGTGGATCTCATCAATAAACAGTATGTCCTTGTCGGAAAGCACCGTGAGAAACCGTGCAAGGTCTGCTCCCTTGGATATGACCTGTGCAGATGTCACTGTCAGATTGGAACCGATTTCCTTTGAGATAATGTTTGCAAGAGTTGTCTTTCCCAGTCCCGGCGGACCTGAAAGAAGAACATGATCGAGTGCCTTTCCTCTCTTCCTTGCAGCATGAATAAAGACCTTCAGATTTTCCAGGATTTCTTTCTGTCCGATGAATTCATCGAGAGAGGAGGGACGCAGGAATATATCTTCTTCAGCCTTGTTTTCAGGGTTGACCAGTCTTTCTTTCATTTAGGTTCCACAATGAAATGGATGGAAGAAATGATTCGAGTGAGAATCTGCGAAAGATCGGCATCCGGTCTTTCATCACTGTTGTAAGATGCAATGATCAGTTTATTTCTGTGAGCAATCATATACACTAACCAGAATCTTTCTTTGGAATAGAATTCACAGGCCTGAATCCTGCTTCCTTCTCTGTTCTCAAAGACCGCAATGCAGTTTCTGTCGTACTCGACACTGTGCTGTCCTAAAAACCGTTTCATTTCCTCATCGAGATCATAAGAGCCGGTGAGGTGCTTGAAGGCGGAAATGACGAGTGCACCGTCGCCTTGCGGGTCATAAAACACAGGTACACCTTCGATGACTTCCGTTTCCCAGTAATCGGGAAACACGAAGCTGTACCATCCTTCGGGAGATTTAAAGTATTGATAATCGAGTTCAAATGCCATGATAAAAAAAAACCGGATCTTTCGATCCGGCTCAATAGTTCCTAAAAAGAAAGCCATTAATTGAAAAAAACTTGTCTACAGGGACAATTTTACATTACCCTTATACTTCGTCCAGTTCTTCTTCCAGTGCCGATTTTTTTCTTGATGAACTTTTTTCCGGCTTTTGCGGCGCATTTTCAGAAATTTGATTGACAGAACCGTCCAGACTGTATTTTTCCGGCAAATCGTTCAGATTCCGAATCTGAGCTTCAATTTTCTTTGCAATTTCAGGATTTTCCAGAAGGAAGTTTCTGGCTGATTCCTTGCCCTGTCCAATCTTTTCGTTGTTGTAAGAATACCAGGACCCGCCTTTGACCAGAAGTTCATGTTTTACCCCAAGATCAATGAGTGAACTTTCTCTGTTGATTCCTGAAGCGAACATCACATCAAATTCAGCCTGCTTGAAGGGAGGCGCACATTTGTTTTTGACAATCTTTACCCTCACCCTGTTCCCGATCGGATCATCCTTGTCCTTCAGTGTTTCGATCTTTCTGATGTCGAGTCTTACGCTGGCATAGAATTTGAGTGCATTTCCCCCTGTGGTCGTTTCAGGAGAACCGAACATCACGCCAATTTTCATTCTGATCTGGTTGATGAAAACTACTGTGGTCTTGGATTTGGAAATTGTTCCGGTGAGTTTTCTGAGTGCCTGTGACATCAGTCTTGCCTGAAGCCCCATATGCGAATCTCCCATATCTCCTTCGATCTCTGCTTTCGGCACAAGTGCAGCAACCGAATCGATTACGATCATATCAATTGCATTGCTTCTGACCAGGGACTCGCAGATTTCGAGTGCTTCCTCTCCGTTGTCCGGCTGAGATACCAGGAGGTCATCGATGTTTACTCCCAGTTTTTTGGCATAAGAAGGGTCGAGCGCATGTTCTGCATCGATGAATGCGGCGACCCCTCCCATTTTCTGGCACTGAGCTATTGTGGAAAGCATCAGTGTTGTCTTTCCTGAAGATTCAGGTCCATATATTTCCACAATCCTTCCTATCGGAAGTCCCCCGATTCCAAGTGCGATGTCCAGATCGAGCGAGCCTGTAGGTATGACAGGAATCTGTGTGCTGTTGTGAGAGCCGAGGCGCATAATGGAACCCTTGCCGAACTGCTTTTCAATCTGGCTTAATGCAGATTCAATCGCTTTGGCGCGTTCTTCATTTTTTTCTGCTGACTTGTCTTCCATTTTTTCTTCTTTTGATCTCCTCATAGTGTCCTCTCTTACCTCTCAAAAATCGGTCTAAACCGTTAAAATTTATTTCAATTATACGCCATAGAAAGACAAAATACCGAAGAATGCAAAAAAAAACTGACTGAGTCTGTTTTTTTTCGAAATCCGCCGGTTTTCCGGAAGGATGGTTTTGGCTCAGGCCCTGGGCTTTCAGCGAAGATTTCCGGTAAAATCTTTTCCATATATGGAACCATATATTTAGCCGTCAAATATTGTCTATACAAAATTGTAGTAGTGTGGAGTTTTTTAAAAGGTCGACCGGAGGCTCTTTCCGGTAAAAAATGAACATTTTACTGTTCAAGTCCTGAACTGAATGCAGAGGTGCGAATCTTGGTTTTATAATATTTGTGCGAATGACTGAGACAACTGTTTCAAGACGGGAAAGAGCACCTGCTGTCTCCTTCGGAAAAGAAAAGACATACCTTGTTCGATTTTGTATATGATATCAGTGACTGCAGAATCTGATGCAGGCCCTCAGTCATTTCTGAAGAGGTGAGAACATTCTGATTAGCTCACCTGACACAAAAAGAATTTACAGCACAAAACCTGTAATTTTTTGCCGGGCATTAGAGGATTCCAATGCCCGGATATGCAGAGCGCAGATGAGTATATTAGATAATTCTGATATATTCATCCGCACACTGATATGAAAATCAATTCAACTTGCCTTTCATTTTGAAAATCAGCTTTCACAGCGCAGCTTTCAAGTAATCATATGCTTGCTTACTGAAAACTTTCTCAGTTTTTAAGATCTGGAAATTTCAGCATATGCTTCAGGCTTTCCTTTTTACCGTCTTCATATTTGATTTCTGCCCTGACTTCAAATGTTCCCCAGCCGGATGCAGAATAGGGGAATCCGTATTTTGAGGAGGATATTTCGGGAGTCAGAGTTATCACATTGTTCTTGAAAGTCGGGTGGAGGAAATATTTCACCTCTGAAATCTTATCGAGTTTATCTGTGGGTCCTGTGATGAAAAGAGTCCAGTTGAAAAGAGGAGTATTGTTTCCTGAGTAGTTTCCTGAGAACTTCGCACTGTTGGTCAGAACAAGATGATCTTCTGTCTTAGTGTCTGTGACCTGCATCTGTTTCTGAATTTTCAGAACTGTTCCATCATTGAATTCAATGTCTGCCTTCAGAAGAAAAGGACTGAATGCCCCGAATGTATAATGAAAGGATTCTTCCTTGTTTTCCTTTACGATTTCATTCTGACTGAATCCCTGCAGATGATAGGTCACTTTCCGAATGTCATTGATGTCCTGTCTGTTCCCGTCAATTGACAGGTTCCATCTGTAGTTTCTTTTTCCTTTATAAAGACCGATATATTCATCAGTCAGATGAATTTCCAGAGTTCTTCTGTTCGAGAGCTGGAAATTCAGAAAATATTCCTTGACTTCCTTCTTTCCATCCTTGAAGACAATTTCGGCCCTGGCTCTCTTTTTTCCGGGAGAAGATGCAGTACCGGCTGTTCTGAAATCATCCTTTTTTTCTTCCTCTGATTCAGAAATCTGCAGGGAAGGATCTATATCCCATTTTATGGATGAAATATTGTCTAAGGCTCCTTTCAGACCTAATTTCCAGCTCCAGACGGGCTGATTTTTTTTGGAAAGTCCAAGGTACAGAATGCTTCCATAGATTTCTGAATCATATTTTGCAGCATTCACTTTGTTCTTTTCATCAAAGGCAACGAATGCCGTTTCCATGAAATTTTTACATTCATCATGATAAGCTATCCTGTTTATCAGATCATAGGAAATCCATCCGTACCCTGCATTTCCCCAGCCCTTTCCCCAGGAGTTCAGAAGAAGAAGCGCCTGTTTTGTATCGTCGTATCCCGCAATGATGACTGCATGTCTTCCGTGAGCCTCGTAAGAGCAGTGACCCAATTCCTGTCTTTTGAATTTTCCTTTTCCATACACGTCGAATTTCCCGTACATGAACACAGGGTCTGTCGTAATTCCTGCAACAATCGGAAGACCTTCCTGAAGAGCTGCCTTAATTCCAGCCAGATTTTTGACTGCCTGAAATCCTTTGATTTTGTACTGTGCCGCTTCTTTCAGTGCGTTCTGGGACGGCTGAGAACGGTAGTCTCCTGCCTTGTAGGGAGTGCTCTGAAGGGTAGAACATCCCTTGGTCCGGAGCAGTTCAAGTGCATTGTAGATGCTGCTTCCGTAATCCTGCCCTCCGTTGATCTGATTGTATACGAATGCAGGAGAGAATATTTTATTCTGTGTCCTGGGTTCCCAGCCCTGGTCTACTGCTTCCATATAACTTTTCAAATGGTACGCAGTTGCAAAAGCAGTGCAGGAATTCATTCTTCCCTGATCGCCCGGTTCAGGAAAAAGCATCTTTCCCTCGGAATCCCTTCTCAGGTCTGCAGATACTGCCGATCCGTACAATGCCGTACGTCGGGATCTGGGAAGCCATTCTTCAAAGTCTCCCTTTTTTTCCTTTTCGCTCGGCACCAGTCCGGTCTGTGCGGAAACATCTGTCCAGAAAGCTGCAAAAATCAAAGCAGATACAGTCAAGTTTTTTATCAGTTTCAAATGAGAATTCTCCTTTCTTACGTTATCAGAAAGGTCAGATTGTTTTCAGGAAAGTATTTTTTTGCACTGAATCAGCATTTACTTTCATGGGTTTGTTCAAAAAAATGCTTAAAACACGGAAGAGGAGAGAAAACGATGGAGCTTTTGAAAAATCTGGAAGAAAGGTTTTCAGCAATATGGAATCAGACGGAAGAAATGTTCAGACTGATGCGGGAATGGAAGGAAGCCTACGGGAAACTGATTCATTTCTGGGATGTATTTTTTTCCGTAATTCCTCCGGAACTTGTATTTATGATACTTTTTACTGCATTTATCATGATAATATTAAATAATATATTTCCGACATTCCCCAGGTTCAACCTGAGCATGGGAGTGATCATTTATCTGATTTTTTATTTCTATTTTGGAAATCTCATTTTCGGAGAAGTCAGAGCGGTGAAGGTGATCTTTGCAGCTTCAGTGATTCTGCTGCCTGCATTCAGTGCAGAAATATTTTCCTATTCAGGAAAACAGTTCTATAAAAAAAGGGTATCGGCAGGTTCAGTTTCAGAAAAACTTGAGGCTATTCACGAGGTCTACGGAGAATTTCTCCGGAATGAAAAAAAGTTCAGGGATGACCCTTCTCTTTTTTTTAAGCATCTGAATAATCTTAAGACCGTGATTGATCTTGCAGCGGAGGAGAAAAATGCAGATTCTTAAAACATCAAATGTTCCGGTAAAGATCTGGGTAGAGAATATATCCGATGTGGAATCAGAAGCATTGAGCCAGCTGAGAAATATGGGAAGTCTTCCCTGGACATTCAGGCATATTGCAGTCATGCCGGATGTGCATTTCGGAAAAGGAGCCACTGTCGGTTCCGTCATTGCAATGAAGGAGGCAGTGGCTCCTGCCGCCGTCGGGGTGGACATCGGGTGCGGGATGGCTGCTGTCCGGACAAACTTAACAGCAAAGGATCTTCCTGACAGTCTCAGGAAACTCAGGCTGGACATTGAAGCAGAAATTCCAGTGGGTTTTGATTCTCACAAGTCTGCTGTTGCGGAGAAACTGTTCAAGACAGGCGAGGATTTCAAGTTTGCAAAAAAGGTCATCTCCGGATTTTCCGACCTCACCGAAAAATTTCAGTCCTTGAAGACAAGGATGCTGTATCAGTGCGGCACTCTCGGAGGAGGAAATCATTATATTGAACTCTGCCTGGATGAGGATAACGGTGTCTGGATGATGCTTCATTCCGGTTCCAGAAACATAGGAAAGGAACTTGCGGAATACCATATCAGCATTGCGAAGAAGCTGGCTCATAACGAAAGTCTTCCGGACAGGGATCTTGCTGTTTTTCTGAAAGGCACAAAGGAGATGCAGGAATACAGAAGAGATCTTCTCTGGGCCCAGGAATATGCTTTTCTGAACAGGAAGGTAATGCTCGAACTGTATTACCGTGTAATGAAAAAATATTTTCCGCATATTGAAAGACTGGAAACAGTGATCTGCCATCATAATTATGTGAGTGAGGAAACTCATTTCGGAGAGGATCTGATTGTGACCCGGAAAGGTGCTATTTCTGCAAGACAGAATGAGATGGGGATTATTCCAGGTTCAATGGGAACAAAATCATACATCGTGGAAGGACTCGGAAACCCGGAATCTTTCCACTCCGCATCACACGGGGCAGGAAGACGGATGTCCAGAGGGGCCGCCAAAAAGGCATACACTGTCAAGGATCTTGAAGAACAGACCAAAGGAATTGAATGCAGGAAAGACAGCGGGGTGCTTGACGAAATTCCCAAAGCCTACAAGGACATTGACAGAGTCATGTCCTTTCAGTCTGATCTGGTGAAAGTAAAATATGTGCTTCGTCAGATCCTCAATATAAAAGGCTAGTCGGCAAGATAGCAGTTAGTATACAGTCTGTACCCCACCCAGTCCAGTTCATAGGGATAATTTGTCTTCTGTGCCTTCAGGGCATTTACAAATTTTCCCCTCAGATCCAGTTCTGAGTTTCTGCTTTCCAGAAGGGTCTTCAGAAAATGAACTGTGCTGATGGATCCTTTCTGGGGGCCTATCGTGAAAATCCCCGGACCATAATATACTTTATCAAAATATTTCAAGGCATGATTCATATCGTCCTTGAAAAATGCCGATTCATACATTCCTGAGCTTCCCAGAATCCAGAGACTCGGAGAATAGGGCACCTTTTCCTCCTGAATGTATTTTCCTCCGAAATAAATTTTTTCATCCTCGGTAAGATCCAGATCCTGAAGTGCCGCATAGACGGGAGGATCGGTGCCCGGTGATTCCTTTATTTCAATGTCGCGGAGTTTTTCAATGAATCCTGAAGGTCTGAAGCCCGGTTTGTGATATTTTTTAATTCTGGAATTTTTCTGAAAAACCTTCTTCATTGAGACCGGTCTGTTTTCAGTCAGCAGTTCCGGACTCTGAACAAGAAAGATATCATCATCATCCTTGAGTTCAAAAGGAATCTTGAAAATGAAACTTGTCAGGTACAGATAAGTTCTTCTTTTCTTTTCAGGTCTCGGCTTTCCGTATTTTTCCTTGAACAGTTTATCGAGCTTATCGAGGGCCTTTCTGAACCTTCTTTCCTGAAACTCCTTTTTGAGTATGGCCGATTCGCCTGCATTCAGCTTTCTGTAATAATCATAAATATCATTACGAAGTACCCTGTTGTCTCTGTATATATCTTCCTTCTGAGTTCCGCTGCTGTCAAAATCTTCCTTGTCGTATTCAAACAGAACCTTGCCTGTAAAATTCCCGTTTTCAAACTGCACTCCGTATGTGGTATTTCCGTAATGCACTGCACCGACGAAGGACTGATCCTGGGGAAGGGTAGAAAGTATGGATTTAGAGAGAGGTTTGAATTCAGGAAGATCCTTGAATTTGACATTTCTGGAATAGAATCTGTCTGAAAGAGCATTCAGTCGGTCCCTGTACCAAGCCAGGTCAAAAAGAAGATCGGAGCTGTTCAGCCGTATTGCCTGTCCCTGAAGGAAAAACAGCAGATCCTGAATTTCTCTTCTGTGGTAGGAACTGAAGTTCTCTTCAGCCTTGTCCTTCAGCATTTTTCTTACCGTGCTGTAGACGCCTGCCTTTTCTTCAGAGCTTCCTGTCCTGTAATATTCAAAGTATTCATTTTCTGCTTCTGAGTCAAATTCAGACTTCTTTCCCAGGTAGCTGATTTTTTTGGCCAGTACCCCCCCCCTTTTTTCCAGATCATCCGAAATCCCTGATCTGAATTTTCTGTGGTATTCGTTCAGATATTTCAGAGAGCCGTCAACATCTCCTCTGTTGAACAGAGTCTCTGCATAGGAAAGTGTAAGATATCCGGCAAGACTTCTTTTCATTCCTGAAGAGTCCTTCAGAAGACTGTCCACAAGTTCATTGACCTCATCGCTTCTCTGATAAGGAACAGATCTGGAGAATATGTTGAATATCAGTATTCTGTCCCTGTCGTCAAGAAGACTGTAAAATGATTCCCCGAGCGCAGTGCTGTCATCCTTCAGCTGCTGAAAATTGTATTCTGCACCTGTTTCCAGTTTTTTCCATGTGTCGTAAAGTCTGCCTCGGAAAGAGATGATGCTGTCTGTATGACCTTCTTCCTCAATCTCTTTCTGCTTTTCTGCGAAAAGAACCCAGTTTCTTGCAATGCCCGTGCTGTGTATGCTGTTTTCAGTAGATTTTAATGATGTTTTCTGCAGTCTGACTCCTGAAAGTCTTGCGAGCACATCAAGCTCATTGAATTCTCTCTGAAGAATTTCCTTTTTGGCAGGGCTGTCTGCAGCTGCGGCAAGTTCAGAATAAAGCCTGGACGCTTCATCGAGAAGAAAATTCTTTCTTAAGAGACCGGCCAGCTCGATTTTATGACTGAATTCAGATTCAATATCCGGGGTTTCTGTCTCTAATCTGCGGATTTCTCTGTAATTTTCGCTGGACAGAAATCTGTAAATTTTTATATAATCCATGCTTTTTTTTCTGATATCGGAAGATATTGCCGGGTTCAGTTCCAGTAAAACAAAGTCCTGATAGTCTTTTTCACAGAGCTGGCTGCTGAATCTGGAAAAGCAGTATTTCAGAAGATTTCTTCCGACGGTCAGTCTGTCTGCATCGGAAGATACACTGTTCAGAAGATGGTGAAAGAAGAAAAGCCTGTCCTTGATTTTAAACAGCCTGGACTTGATCCTGGCTTCAGCCGTCTTCAGAAGAATGCTGTCCTTATGTTCCGGGAAAGTCATCAGATTCTGCAGAAGTTCCGCTGCCTGAGAATATTTTTCTTCCGCTTCAAGATTGAGTATATATTTTATATCTGCTTTTCTGTCCGCATCTGAAATAAGTGCACATCCTTCGCAGATGAAAGAAGACTGTTTTTTCAGACTTGATCTGGAAAAACTTTCAGGGACGGAACCCTGCAGGTTCCTGATGAAAACGGGTACTGAGGAGGCAGGCAGGACTGCCGAAAGCATTTTTTCCTCCTGTTCATTCAATGCTGAGCTGTCGTTGATCACTGCACTTACAAAATGCTTTTTCAGGAAAAAGTCCTTCAGTGAAAGAAATCCCGGCGCGGATTCACCGAAGACGTTTGAATAGCTGACATTCCTGAATCTGCCTGAAATTACATTATAATTATAAACATCGTTTCCCAGCCGATCCTTTGGTTTCAGAATGAATGTCTTTTCAAGGCTGATCTGTCTTTCGGAATTCCATATCGGAACAGTCCTTGAGTAATGCAGTTTTTCAGATGCAGGCAGAAGCTTCTTAAGTTCTGTTTCCATTTCTTTTTTTTCAGAAACGATCATCCTGATGCTGTCGGATGAATTTTCTGATTCTGCAATAAATTCTGCTGCAGATCTGAGATCGGAAAAAGATTTCATTATCCGGCCTGAATCCGTTTCACGGACTGAGATGATTTTTTCCGATTCTCTGATTCCTTCGAATATTCTGAATACAGTGATGCCTTTTGAAGGGAGGGATGATATCTCCGATTTTTCATTGAAAAGCAGAATCTTTCTTTTGGATCTGTCTTTCTCTGAAAGAGACAGAAGCGACGTTCTTATTTTCAGATTCAGATTTCTTTTTTCATCCGAAAGTTCAGGGATTTTCATGCTGAACTGAAACGTTTTTTTCAGGCTCTGTTCTGTCTCATCCAGTTTCTTCAAAAGAAAGAAGGATTCTTCATAGGATTTTCTGAATGCATCGTCCTCAAATCTCAGTTTTGCATCGAATGCAGCCTGAAATATTTTCCAGTACAGATAAAAGTCTTTTCTGAATACAAGACTTTCAGCATCCTTATCTTCAATGTGAATTTCTTCGGCAAGTTTCAGATATTCCCTTACAATGGAATCGTCTGCGTATTTCATGACTTCATAATGATTTAAGAATATAGAATCCGCCTTTTTCAGATACTCTCTGCGAAAAGAGAGTTTTCCGGTCTTTTTGAGTTCTCTCAGTTTCAGTACATACAGGGCAAATTTGGAGGAATCATCTGCAAAGTCCTCAGCATAATAATCAGATTCCTTCCATACCTCGCTGAATTTCGCTGTCTCGTTCATATCCAGAAGAAGCCCTGCAAAGTTGATTCTGGAATGAAGTCTTGCCGATTTGCTGAGCGGATCTCCGGGAAGATAGTAGACCTCTCTCGAGACACCTCCCGCCTTTTCAAGGAGTTCCGCTGAATTGCCTGAATAATATAGGGAAAGAACCGGATTTTTTACTTCAAGGGAGAGCTGTCTGAATACATAGGCAAGGAGAATGTCATATTCCGGATAGGCTCTGCCGAATTCATCACTGCAGTTTTCCAGAGTGTTCTTCTTTGAACGGCATACTGAAATCTCTGAGTTTCTGAACTGTACAAGGAGTGAGGCTGTTTTTCGAAGGAGGGGTTCTTTTCTGTCCCTGCACTCCTCCGGTACGGATTTCATTATTCTGTATCCCAGTCTCTTCATCCTTTGAAATTTTTCCTGATCTGTTACCGAGGAGAGAACCGAGAGAACTGTCTTCAATTTTTCATCAGAACTGTCTGAGCAGATTGAATGAAGAGCATCTCTCCATTCATCCTTTTTCAGTATCAGCTGGCCTGTAAATGTTCTGTCGAGAGATTTGTCCTCAATGAAATTTTTTCTTTCCTCGATGATTTCAGCTGACCTTCTGAATTCATTCTGGTCTTCCTGGTTTCCCATTTCTATCCCAAGTGAAAGAAGATACTGGTGCTCATCCTTGAAGCCGTAAGGAAAGCGGCTTTTTCCGTTCACTGTTGTGTCCTCAGTGAATATCAGTCTGGAAAAACTTTCTGAAGGAGAAGAAAAGTTCAGACTGAAATCTGATTTTTTACCGTATATCTTTCTGCTTTCAGATGCAAAATGGGAGGAAAGCCTGAAGTCGCCCATATTCCTGTAGCAGATGGAAAGAGCATTGTAAAGACCCATAGTATCAAGATAATTCCTGTTCAGATTCAGTGCCAGAGACTTTTTGAAATAATACACTGCCTCTTTGAAATTGCCCCCCTCCATATTGGAAAGGCCGATAAATGCATTCAGTACAGCAAGTTTCTGTTCAGGAGGATTCTTCTCTTCCGATTTATGCATATCAGCTTTTTTGTAAAGTTCATTGTAACTGTATATGTCTGCCGCCTTCACAAAATAGTCTGCCGCCTTGCCGTATTTTTTTGCAAACAGCAGTGTCCTTCCAAAATTGTAAAAGAAAAGCGCCTCCTGTCTGTAATCCTCGAATCTCTGGCTGTGACTGATTTTCCTGTGAAATTTTTCAGTTTTGGAATAACTTGCCTCTGCTTCGGAGAATTTGTTCAGAAGAAGATAATTGTTCCCCAGATTCAGGTGCAGGTCTGCCAGCACCTTGCTGTTTTCCGAGTCTGAGATGAACTCAATGATCTGCTGATAGAGTTCAATGTTTTCTTCCAGATGTCTTTCTGGAAAATATTTTTCATAACTTTCGGCAAACTCTTCCCCTTCAAGTCTTGTGCTGTCCTTCAGTCTTACAGACTTGGACTGATCAATGTACTGATACAGCCAGCCTAGAAGCTGATATGCTTCAGAATAAGTCGGTTCAGAAAAAATAATCCATTTCAGTTCATATTCTGCAAGTTTCAGAGATTCGAGTATTTTATCCTTTCTGGCCGCAGTCATTCTCTTGGTTTCTCTGTAATGAGAATCATATGCAATGTTCTTGTTGATCAGATAATATGCGTATCCGAACAGTGCAGGATGGTATAGGATTGGACGTGCACGCGGTCGGCTCAGATTGAAGTGCTGCTCAATGAGCAGAAGCGCATCATCTCTCGCGCCCGGTTTTCCCAGAGGCTGTTCATTGTCCAGATTTCGGATATCCACGCTGTCCTTCACATTTTTGGTCAGCCGGTTGTCCAGAACTCCTACCAGAAATCTCGAAAGTCTGCCGATTACATCAATGTTTTCCTGCCCTAAAGGATTCAGTCTGGCAAGTCTGGTCTTTTCCTCCTCAGCCTGACTTTTAGCCAGTTTCAGAACTGAATCAACCATTTTTTTCTGAAAGTATACAGCATATTTTTTATATATGGAATCTACATAAAGATTCCTGCTTTTCAGCAGAAACATGTTTTCTGTGTTGTAGAAATGGTGAAGGGCGGCTTCGAGAAGCCTGTCCCTGATTTCAAATTCATTTGCACGGTTCTCAAAGTACCGGAAGGATTTCTCCATATCCTTGATGTCCATGACGACACCGGAAGAGGTTTCATAATTTTCCAGGTAGATTCTAAGCTCGTCAAACATCGGTCTTACCTGTCCGAGACCTTCAAAATTCTTTGATTTCAGGAGATGGCCTTTCAGGCAGAAAGGATCTTCAGCACTGCAGGCACGCGGTTTGACACACTGCCAGTTGACGAGACATTCCGGATTTTCAGGAGGAAGGGGAGGAAGATAGGAATCGGCGGTCTCATTGCTTTCCTTGAATTTCTTCAGCTCAAACTGTGCTTCGGCCTTTATATGACTCAGAATGCTGTGAATATAAGGAACTTCCTTCTTCCAGTCCTTTTCCTTCAGGGCGGAGTCGGCAAGTGCAATTTTTTCCTCAGGATTTCTGTTCTTCCTGATGGATTTTTCCAGAGCATTCAGAACAGTTTTTCTGTCTTCGAATCCTGAGTCCCCGGACGCAAGAATTTCCCTGAACATTTCAGGAAGCCATCCTGATCCTTTCTTCAGCATACTGAGCTCTCCGATTTTTTCACGGACAGAATTGATCTGATGATAATCGGGATATTTTTTAATGATTTCAGAATATTTTTTTTCCGCTTCCTGAAAATTGGAAACCCTTTCCGCCTCCTGACCGGCCAGGGAAAGAACAAACGGGGCAGTGTCCTTATCCTTCCAGTCAGCCAGATTTTTTTCCGAAGAAGCAGTTTCAAGAACCTTTGTGCAGTCTTTTCCCTGAAGTTTTTTCAGGTGGCACTGAATCAGAATTCCGAAAAGCCTGTCTCCTTTCCTGTACAGTTCTTCTTCAAGTCTTGCGGTTTTCTCAAGTCTTGTCTTTCGGCTGATTTCCTTCAGTACTGTTTCATATTCATACTGAGACTTGTACAGTGGGAACAGGGGATCTTCCGAAAAATAAAAATCTATGGAATCCAGTGCAAGGCGGTAGTTTTCCGGTTCAGGATCGTCTCTGTAACGTTCAGCATAACGGAACTGTTCCACAATGTTCTCCTGCTTTGCAATTGAACCGGTAACTGGGATAAAATATATATTGATTGCATTAAATTTTGGTGCAGAATATACGATGCTTCCCCCGTTGAATCCCGAATACTTTGCATCGAAGGCAGAAACTGCAGGTGCACTCAGAATTTTCTCCTTTTTGCTCCGAAGAT
The DNA here is from genome assembly GCA_035345895.1 of Leptospiraceae bacterium. Classification (GTDB taxonomy): domain Bacteria; phylum Spirochaetota; class Leptospiria; order Leptospirales; family Leptospiraceae; genus DAORDI01. The sequence continues at coordinate 13,085 of DAORDI010000034.1, read as the reverse complement.
CCTTCCTTACAATAACCGATTCATCCCTTTCATCCAGAATTCCGTTACCGTTGCTGTCCTTGCGTATGCTTACGAAGAATGCATAGTTTCCGTCAGGACTGATGCTCGGAGAAAAATCAGGATAGGAATCGGACGTCAGTCTTTCCGTGACGCCGGACACTCTGTCATACCTGTAGACTTCACCGTGTATGTCGTCCTTTCTTGAAATAAAAAGAATGTATCTTCCGTCGTCTGAAAAACGCGGAGAAGCAGCTCCATCCTTTGTCAGGGGAATCATTTCCTTTTTCCCAAGCGTGAGAAGCACCAGATTCGGAAGGCCCGGAGTAAATCTGTCGGACACAAAAAGAATGGACTTCCCATCGGGTGTGAAGACAGGATCCGTGTCAGTGAATCTGTCTTCTCCTCCTTTTGCTGTCAGAAAATTTTCAAACTCTTCATTCGGATAGATTCCTTTCAGAGAATCTTTGACAGTTTTTTCCGGATTGACATCCATCAGAACGAGATCGCCGTCGGGATCGAATTTCGTGGATACAAATGCAAGTTTTTTTCCGTCGGGACTGACAGCCGGCTTGAATTCCGAAGCAGGATGAGAAGTGATCTGCACGACTACGGAAGAATTGAGATCACGCAGATAGATGTCCTGATTGCCTTTTTTGTCCGAGGTGAAGTACATATATCTTCCGTCCGCAGTGACGGAACTGTAAAGGTTGTTTCCTTTCTGGACCGTTAGAGGAAAGGGTCTGTTTACCGGAGGCTGGAAATAGTTCTTTGAAATGGAGAAGTAGTCAAAGTCTCCGGGTTTCACCTTGATGTTTTTTTCAAACAGAGAGCAGTGGGAAAGAAAAATGCAGAACCCGATCATCATAAGTCTGATGCCTGCACTTTCTGTGAATTGGGTAATTTTTTTTAAGAGCAAATCAAATCCTTGTCTAGACAGGAATTGTAAGAAGATATACAGTTTCCTTGGTTTCCTGTAAAATGGAAATTTTTCCGCAGAAAAAATTTTCCAAAATGAATCTTGCCTTGCCTAATTGGAAAGTCCAGCAGCTTTCTGCGGAATGATCTTTGAATTCCTGTACTGATTTTCTGAACCCGAAACGCAGTTCAGCAGTATTGGAATTTCGGATGCATTGAATATTCAATTCAGACGGAAAAAATAACGACGCGGCAGAAACTGTCTGCCATACTGCCTCGGAAAAAAAACCTGGAGAATTACGGATTTCTATTTCTTCAGAGCTGACGCTGATCCTTAATTCTGAGACCGAGGACGCCATTCTGCAGATGATTTCCAGAAAAGACGAATTCAGTGTGAATGAATCCGTATCCGTTCTGAATATATTGGAAAGGACAGAAGAACTGATGCCGAAACGAAAAGCCTCACTACCCGGATCCAGGACAGAAAGAATCCGCTGTTTCTCCAGAAGTCCGGTTTCCGAAGAAGACTGGAAAATCTTTCTCTGTTCTTCATTGATTTTTCTGTCAAAAAGTCTGTGGTAGGACTGAAGTTCTTCATTTTTTCTTTTGATCAGTGCTTCCAGTCCTTCATTTGCAGTCTGCAGAATTTCCAGGCTTCTTTTTTTGTGAGTGATATCATTGCCCGTAAATATGACCAGGGTTTCTCCTGATTCGGAAAGAAAAGGAGTATATGTAAATTGGTACCAGAGAGTCTGAGAATCCGGCCCCTTTATGCTTCTTTCCACCTCCACAGTCTTTCCTTCCAGTGCAATTTTCGAATTTTTCAAAAAATCGGGGGTTTCGATAGGACTGACATAGTCCAGAATACTGTCTCCTGTGCGGACATCTCGTTTTGTGATTGCTTTTGTCACTTCAGCAGCAAGATGATTGATTTCTACTATTCTGTACTGACTGTCGAATACACTGCAGGTAAAACTGCTTGAATCCACCATTTTCCGCAGAATTCCGGCTTTTTTTTCGGTTTCCTGAATCTGTTTTTCCAAAAGTCTGATTGTACGGTCTTTTTCAGAAAGATCAGTTTCTGAATTTGGCTGAATTGACAGGAGATCTTTAGGATTCATAAAAAGAATAGAGTCAATTTTTCCCCTTTTCCGCTTCTGTAAAGCGAATTTTTTGATTGATCAGAAATTCTTGCTGCATAAGATCGGCTCCTTTCCGAAAATAGTACTGTGTTTTCAGACTCGGCAGAAAAATCAGGTTCAGGCATCAGCATTCATCTGATCGTACTGGCAGTGCTTGTATTCTTTGACAGAAGTTATTCCAAAGAAAAAAAGAATCCTGATCATTTTAAGCCTCAATTTATTCAGGCAGAAGCGGAGGAGGACTTTGAGTCTCTAGAAAATGCCGTTTCAGATCTGCCTGTTTTCTCTGAATCAAACGGCAGGACGCTGAAGACTTCTCATCTTGTCCCTGAAGTGGACACGCCTGAACCTGAGACGGTGCAGGGAATATACTTTCTGAAGTTTTTCGGTTCAGGAAACTATACTCAGTCAAGATTGGTGCGAGTTCAGAGAACCTTCAGGGGAGATCTGAAAAAAAGAATACGTCAGGCTCTGAAGGCCCTGTCTTCCGGTCCGACGGCAGAGGAACAGAAGAAGGGAGTCATTTCAGGACTGCCTGAGAAATATGAATTTGGAAAGAAAATTCGTTTCAGGAAAGGAATTCTCCATATTTCCCTGAATGAAACATTTACCGAAGAGGCAGGACTGGATCTGATGCAGGACAGGATAGATCAGCTCTGTTTTTCGCTTCTGGAGTTTCCTGAAATCAAGGGAGTCTCCATCTATGTCAATGGAAGGAAGGAAAGGTATCTGGGAAGAGACAGACTCAGAATTCCCAGCATTATCTATCCTATCAAAAGAAAAACTCTTTCCATATGAAATAACGGATAATCCTTAAATCTGATTGTAAATTATACAAGAGTCTGGAAAATGGTGAAATTAAAAGAACTGATTAGAAGTCGACTACCGTGAAAATTAAATTATATGGCGTCAGAGGATCAATTTCCGCTCCGTTGAGCAATTCTGCTTATATGGAAAAGATTGTGGAGCTCCTGGAAAGGGCAGTAGACAGCAACCTTTCGAGCAAGGATCAGATTGATTCATTTATCCAAGACCTTCCGGAACACATTAAATATGTTGTGGGAGGGGATACTACCTGTATTTCTGTGTGGTCGGATGCCGGAAAGCAGTACGTAGTTGACTGTGGAACCGGAGGACGGGTTCTCGGCGATGAAATGATGAGAACTGATTTTGGAAAGGGAAAGGGTGTACTGGAGTTTTTCATAACTCACACTCATTGGGACCATATACAGGGACTTCCTTTTTTCAAACCTGTGTATATTCCCGGCAATCAGATCAATTTCCGTTCTCCTTACCATGATCTGGAAACAAGACTTGTCAATCAGCAGGTAAAGGAATTTTTTCCAATGCCTTTTCACGGAACAGCATCCAAAAAGCAGTTCTTTGACATACGTCCCGGAGATGTCATCGAGTTTGAAGACGGAATGAAAGTTTCCTGTCATCCGCTTAAGCATCCGGGCGGTTCTTATGCATATAAGTTCGAAGAAAAAGGACGCAAATTTATATTTGCGACAGATGCAGAATACACAGGTGCGGATATGGGGCTTGTCAAGGAGCTGACTCCTTTTTTCGGAGGAGCAGACGTTCTGGTTCTGGATTCTCAGTATACTCTGGACGAATCATTTGCTAAATTTGACTGGGGTCATACATCCTATACAATGGCCGTGAACTGTGCCACAATCTGGGGCATCAAGACTCTTGTGCTGACTCATCATGAACCTGCTTACAATGACAGAAAGGTATTTGAGATTCTGGAAGAAGCAGTGGAACACAAAAGAAATCTGGGCGGAAATCCGCTGGAGCTGATTCTGGCTCGGGAAGGACTGATTCTGGAATTATGAAAAAACGCGGTCTTTATTTTGCAGGGATCATTCTTTTTGTCCTTGCGTCACTTTCTGGCGGTTTTTTCGGATATATTCTATCTGAAGTAAACAAAGGAGAGGAACTCTATCTTCTGACAACTTACCAGCCTACGACGCCTACAAAACTGTATGACGTCAACGGTGTACCATTCGCCGAGCTGTACAGACACAGGCAGGAACTGATCCGGTACAGGGACATCCCTCCTCATGTGGTTCATGCCTTTATTTCAGTGGAAGACGACAATTTTTTTAATCATTTTGGGATAGATTTTATTGCGATCATCCGGGCGGCCTGGGTCAATATGACCAGTCTGAAAATCAAGCAGGGGGGATCTACAATCACCCAGCAGCTCTCCAAGGCAATTCTGAAAAATACCAGGAAAAGCTTTACAAGGAAATTCATTGAAGCTCTTCTGACCCTTCAGATAGAACAGGAATATTCCAAGGAAGAAATTCTGGAGATATATTTCAATCTGGTCTATCTTGGTCATGGAACGACAGGACTTGCTTCCGCTGCGAATGTTTATTTTTCAAAGGATGTCCGAGATCTTGATATTGCTGAGGCTGCACTTCTGGCACGTCTTCCAAAGGCCCCTGTACAGTATTCTCCATTTAAGCATTCCCTCACGGCGAAAAAGGCACATAAGACAGTTCTTGGACTGATGGCCAGGAACGGCTTTATCCCCAAGGATCAGATCCCCAAAATACACGATGAGTTCTGGGAAAAATACTGGCCGATCGTAATTACCAAGTCACCTTCCAGTTCCACATGGGGTACTAAGCTCGACAGGGCTCCGTACTTTACGGAGCATATCCGCAAGCAGCTCATCAAGGAGCTGGGTGAAGAACTGGTCTATACCGGCGGTCTGAAAGTCTATACAACTCTTGATATCAGAAAGCAGGAAATTGCAGAAGAAGAACTTCTGAAAGCGTTAGTTTCATATGACAAGACTTCTTTTGGAGCAAGTCTTTCCTATAAGGGCGGTGTCGATACCAGTCTGGTAGGTCTGTATTCGATGCTGGGGAGCATTTTCCCGATTGCAGGACTGGATGTCAGCCGCTTTGACGAAGCCACAAGCTTCAGAGTATCGATGGAAAGTGAGCTGATTGAAGCAATGGATATCCTGACCATTCTGAGTCCAGTGGAGAAAGAAGCCTCTGCTGTCAGTGAATTCAGAAAAAGATCAGCAGTGTATTCAAAGAATCTTCACGTAGAAGGTGCCTTCATTACAATTGAGCAGGCGACAGGCTATGTTCAGACAATGGTGGGAGGAACAAAATTCACTCCTAAAAATCAGTTCAACAGAGCAATGGCAGCAAGAAGACAGACAGGGTCTGCCTTTAAGCCGTTCGTTTATGGGGCGGCAATTAATGAAAGGGCAATCGGGACAGGAACAGGTCTGATGGATGCTCCGATCACCTCAATGACAGATGAGGGACAGAGCTGGGCACCGGAGGGAATTACAGGTCAGTACATGGGTATGATTCCTGCCTCAAGGGCACTGGCACTTTCATTGAATATCGTATCCGTTCAGGTATACTTCAGGGTAGGCGATGATCCGATCATAGATTTCACTTCCAGGCTGACAAAAGCAAAACCAGGCCGTTTCCCTAGAAATCCCACACTGGCTCTCGGGGTTGCTGAGCTGACTCCATATGAAATGGCCTTAGGTTATTCCATATTTGCGAACAAGGGAAGAGAGGTAGCGCCTTTTACTCTGAGATATGTGATGGATCAGGCAGGAAATGTCATTTACAACAAGGAAAAACTGGTCAGGGCTGAACTTGCAGAAAAAGCAGCCAACGGCACGATCCAGGTGATTCCTGAGGCTACAGCTTATATAATGAGAAAGATGCTCGAAGGTGTGGTAACTGGAGGTACTCCTTCTCATGCAATTGCAAATATAGGCGGATTCAAGGGTGTATCCGGAGGAAAAACAGGCTCGACAAGCTCATATACAAATGCCTGGTACTGCGGATTTGATCCAAAATTCACATCTGTGGTCTGGATCGGTTACGACAAGAATTCCATTTCTCTCGGTCGCGGGATGACAGCTGCTTATATTGCTGCTCCTATCTGGGGTCATATTTACAGACGCTGGTATGAAGGGAAAGACTACGCAAAATTCGGCGAGAACGGATATGATCCAATGCCTGAGGGAGTTGTTTCGGGAGGTACCTGTTATTACAACGGTCTGAATGGAAAACCGGGTGTCTGTCCTGGAACGGCCAATTTCTTTCTGAAACCGGGAGAGGGCTATCAGAAAGGCGTAATCAAATCGTATGCAGGCAGTGAAAGAACCTGTGACGGAGACAGAGATCACCATAAGACTATGGATTTCAGAGACTTTCTTCAGAAAGAACTCAAAATTACTGACGATGAAATCAATAAGACCAAAGGTGCCAACTTTAGAATTAAACCAGACTGACGCATTTGAACCGACATGATGCATATGCTGTTCTGAGAATTCCCGACTTCAGAAATTTTGTGACTGCAAGATTTCTGGGAGTCATGGCAATTCAGCTTCAGGCCGTAATTGTTGGCTGGCAGGTCTACGGAATTACCCATGATCCTCTTTCTCTGGGACTTGTAGGTCTGTTTGAAATACTTCCAAATATATCCGTTTCACTGTTTGCCGGCTACATAGCAGACAGGACTTCAAGAAGAAAGATCATTCTATCTACTTTTTTCGTTCTCACTTTATGTTCAATAGCGCTTTTGATCTGCAGCACCGGAATTTTTCCTGCATTGCATAATAATGTGTATGCAATATATTCTATTATATTTGCAAGCGGTCTAGCAAGAGGATTTCTGGGGGCGTCTGTCGGCGCATTTCTGGCTCAGCTTGTTCCTAAGGAACTGTACCATAATTCTGCAGCATGGAACAGCACTGCATGGCAGACAGCTGCGGTGAGCGGGCCGGTTCTAGGAGGACTTCTGTACGGATGGAGCGACAGAATACTTATATTCACTGATTCTCTGACAGGACTTGCACTCTATTCTTCTCTGCAGGGAAACGGAGCAGTCATTGCCTATTTTACTGATTTTATTCTGATGTGCCTCTCGCTTTCATTTTTTTCGCGCACGGGTGAGAAGCCGGTGCCTGAAAGTGACAGGAAAGAATCAATGTTTGAAAGTATCGGTGCAGGTTTCAGTTTTGTAATGAAAAATGAGATTGTGCTGGGAGCTATGAGTCTGGATATGTTTGCAGTTCTTTTCGGAGGAGCAGTTGCAGTGCTGCCTATTTTCGCTTCTGATATTCTGAGGGTAGGTCCGGACGGTCTGGGAATGCTTCGAGCGGCCCCTGCTGTAGGAGCAGCTCTTATGGCTGTATTTCTCGCTTATCATCCCCCCAAGAAAAATGCAGGCAGGGCACTTCTTTTTGCCGTTGCAGGATTCGGAGTAACGATTGTGCTCTTCGGGATTTCACAAAACTTCCTGCTTTCCATTTTCTTCCTAGGACTCTCCGGTGCATTCGACTGCATCAGTGTAGTTCTCCGCTCCACAATTATGCAGACATTTACACCGGATGAAATGAGAGGAAGAGTATCTTCTGTGAACAGCATATTCATAGGATCATCAAACGAGCTTGGCGCCTTTGAATCCGGAGTTGCAGCTAAATTTCTGGGAACAGTCACCTCAGTTATATTTGGCGGCTGTATGACTATCGCAATTGCTGCAGGTGTCGCTCTGCGCTCACCCGTGCTCAGACGGCTTGATTTCACCCGTTCAGAAACTGTTTCAAAATAGATTTATGCATGAAGAGCATTCAATTCAAATACAGTTTCATTTTTCGAAAAGATCAGTAAATTACTTGTAAAAAAACTTCATCTCAAAAGACTGAAAATCCTATGGCCGGCAAACAGAAAGCGTACTGGCTTTTCAAATCAGAACCAGATGTATTTTCCATTCAGGATCTGGCAGAGTCCAGGAATCAGACAGCATCCTGGGAAGGGATCAGAAACTATCAGGCAAGAAATTATCTCAGAGATCAGGTCAAGCCGGGAGATGATGTACTTTTTTATCACAGCCGCATTGAACCGATCGGCGTTGCAGGCATTGCCACTGTAGTCAAGGGCGGATATGTGGATCATCATGCATTTGATTCTAAAAGCGATTATTATGATTCAAAGAGCAGACCGGAAAAGCCTCAGTGGTACATGGTCGATGTCAGGCTTAAGCTGATATTTAATCATGTAGTGACATTAAAAAAAATTAAGACATATCCCGAATTGCAGAATATGGCACTTATCAGGAGTTCCCGTCTTTCCATTCAGCCTGTGACTGAAGATGAATTCAAGTTCATACTGGAGATCGGCAGGAATTCATGAAAATCATCTGTGTGGGCTCCCATCCGGATGATGTTGAACTTGCGATGGGAGGAACAGCAGCGTTTCTTTCTCATTCAGGTCATGAGATTCTTTTTGCAGATCTTTCCGACGGAGAGCCGACTCCCAGAGGGGACAGAGAAACCAGAATACTTGAATCGTCTGAATCTGCAGAAATACTGAAGGTAAAAAGAATTCTCCTGAATAACAGGAACAGATATTTTGAGGACACTGTTTCTGCAAGAGAATCCCTTGCCGAGGTATTCAGGGAATTCAGACCCGGTCTTATTTTCACTCATTTTCCTTACGATGCTCATCCGGACCATATTTCTGCCTGCCGGATTACTGATGCAGCCAGATTCTATTCCAAGCTCACAAAAACTGCAATGAAGGGTGAACCTTATTATCCCCCTAAGATTATTTATTACTTTCCGAACCATATTCATCTCAATATCATTCCGTCGTTCTGTTCAGACACGGCCGGATATTCTGAATTGAAATTCAAGGCACTCTGCTGCTACAGATCGCAGTTTCCAGAGGGAGAAAAATCGGAATTACTGAAAAGAAAAATGGAAACAGACAGATACTTCGGCATCCGGGTTGGATCAGAAACAGCAGAGCCGTTTTACTCAAGAGAAAGTCTGAATATTCAGTTTCTTTCTGAAGTATTTAAAAGGAGATGATATGATCAAGGAAATTCACTGGAACCATTCTGCATCGGACATTTCAGGAATGCTGAATTTCAGAAAACAGGCTCCGCACGGATATTCAGATGAGGAATTCAGGAAGGATCTGAAAAATGTACGGGAATTTATTTCTTCTGAGACCGGAGAGGATTTTAGGAACTGCTTCATTTTTGCATCAGGGCATCAGCCTGAGCTATTTCATCCGGGGCTTCTTGTTAAAGATGTATTTGCATCAGTCCTTGCTGACCGGTTCGGAGGAAAAGCACTTCATATTAATGTTGACACGGATGAAAGCGAATTCTGCTTCAGATATCCTGTCAGTCAGAGTCATGATAAAATAATTATTAAAGAGCAGACTTCCGACTGCGGAAAGAAAATATTCCATGAAGGAGATCTGAGTCTTTCAGAAAAGGAGAAACTTTCCGAAAATGTTTTTGAGGCGCTCAGAATGAGCCGAAAGATTCTGAAAGGCATTGTTCTTTCTGATACGGAAAAATATCTGGAATATTTTTTAAGAAATATTCATGAAAAAAATATATTTTCCATTTCGAGAGAGATAGAATTTAATTTTCTGAAAGACAATGGATTAAAAGTTTCAGAGCTGAGTCTTTTCAGACTTTCTGAAACTTCAGAATTCAGGAAATTTGCAGACCGAATCTGTGCAGATGAAGAGAGTTTCCGCGATGCTTACAACCTGTCGCTTTCTGAATACAGGAAGGAGCATAAAATTAAGAATGCAGCTCAGCCGATTCCGGATCTGGCGAAAGATGAAATTCCTTTCTGGGGCTTTCAGTCGGGATACAGAAAAGAGATCCGGAATCTGTCCGAATCATCTCATATTTTTCCAAAGGCACTGACCCTCACGCTGTTTCTCAGGATTTTTGTATCCGATTATTTTATTCACGGGACAGGAGGAGGCAGGTATGAAAGGGTCAACGATTCGATTTTGAAAAAATATTTTAGAATAAGTCTTAATGATTATGGAACGGCTACTGCTACAATGTATCTGGATGCTGAGAATTTTCCATTGCCTCAAAGAGAGGAGAAGGATCTTCTGAATGCAAAAAGAAATTTTGAACAGTCTCCCGAAAAACTCCTGGCTCAGGATCATCCTCTTTTCACTGCCAAAAAAGCGCTGACGGAAAAATTTAAGAATCCTGAAACAGACAAAAAACTCCTCCATGAGGAAATTCAGAGATTAAACATCGAAATCAGAAAGGAAGTTGAACCGATTTACAGAGAGATTCTGGAGGAACTGAGGATTCTGCCGGAACTGGAAGAAAACAGAAGATCAGTGGAAAAGAGAGACTGTCCTTTTTTCTTTTATGATGTGAATGAACTGATCAGGGAATGCCGCAGACGCACGGAAATATAATCTGTCCTCTGATTATCTTCCGGTAAAGTTTTCTAGAAAAATTCTCTCTTCAGGACTGTTTCCAAAAAACTCTGCGCTGAATCTGTATCCATCTTCATGGGGAGCGACTGCTCTGACCATTACAAGAAAATTTCCCCTGAGTCCTGCAAGCTGAATGTCAATCAGCGCCTTGACAGAGTCAAACAGAGTGGGTTCAAATGAAGGGGAGAATGAAATAGAAGGAAAGTAAAATCCGATTCCGTGAGTGCTGATGTCGAGGATCTCACCGCGTCCTTTCGTTTCAGAGAAAGTATTGATTTCGGAAATAATTTTATGAAGTTCTGCAGTCAGTGTATTTGCTTCTATCCAGTCCGATGAATTGAAGCCGGAATCAGACTTTATGGACAGATAGCCGACTGGAACTTTATTCTTGTAAACCAGAGGCAGCAGCAGCTCTGGACTGGAAAATTCGGATTTAAGATCCTGATCGAGTATCCGGCTGTATTCTTCGACTTCTGCCGAGATTGACGGTATGGGATTTCCCCCGCCGAACATTACAGGTTTTCTCGCCACCATCAGAATTCTTTTTCTGACATCCGTGGAATCGCCGTGAATGGCAAACTCTACATATTTATATTTTAATGATAATTTCTGCTCAGCAGCCTTAATCCATTCATTTTCCTGAAGAACAATTTTTTCGGGAAGGGAAAGAATGGAACTTTCCAGACAGAAGTTTTCCACAAAGGAAGATGTCTTTTCTTCTGAACTCAGGACTTTTCTTTCGGCGGCTCTTTTCGTAGGTTTTTTAATAATAAGCTTTACAGGTTCCAGAAATTCTATTTCTTTGCCAGGGTCCGAAACCAGCTGAAAATTAAAGTGATAGAGCTGTCCGTTGTTTGTGAAGGTGAGCACTCTGATCTCGGAATCGAGTCTTCCTGCAGATTTGATCACCAGTCCGTCCCGTGAAGCCTTGATGACAGTCACCGGTATCTGCTCATCCAGATAAATCATGCTGACCGGCAGTTTGGTGAAAAGATTGAATACAACAGCTCCGATCATATCCCGATCAGTAATTTCTTTTATTTCTTCATCCATACAATTTTAACCAATCAGATTAAAAACCAATGCCATTAAGAAAAATCATACGTTTCATTGCAAACAATTAAAATGAAATAAAAGAATGATTCCCAGTTTTCTTTTCCATTTTCTTTTTGACAGGATAACCTTGTAAATTGTACGATTGTTTTCTCAGTAAACTTTACAGAAATTCAGGCACCGCTGCTGCAGTCTGATGAATTCTGTCAAGTGATGCGAATCAAATTTTACTGAAATGAATTTTAATTTTGGAGATGAAAATTGAAAATACTCATCCTTGTTTCCCTTTTTTTCAGTTCTAGTGCAGTTTTTTCCTGGACGAATCATTTTTTAGGAACCTATTACTCACTTTCTGCAATGCCGGAAATGAACAGACTGAAACCTGTCAAGGTTGAATCGATTGAAACCTTTCTGAAGCAGGAAGCTGAAAATCTGGTGGCTGTTCTTGAAGCAGAGGAAGAATATGCCAGAAAAAATTTAATCAATTATCCCCAAAGACCGGATTCTCTTAAATTTGATCCCAAAGACAAAAAGAATCAGAGAAAAAACTTTTTAAGAGCACTGCGTCTGAATCCTACAATTGAACTGGCGCTTTTCATTCAGGAGCTTCCCGGGAAAAAATCTCCCAGACCCCTGAACTTCAAAAAGGTCACTATTTTTGACGATGATCTTTGGATTACTAGGTATACTTTTACAGCACTCAGCGAAGGGGGAACTGCATCTCCGGTTTCTGTTGCTGCGAGTGCTGCTGATGAGCCTGACTACGGCCATGACATCAATCTTTATCAGGACAATCCTTCCGATTTCGGAAAGGAATTCAATTTTGGAAATCAGCCTTTCGGAAGCACAAAGTACATTTACGGGAGTCAGGCCCCGTTTCATATGGGCTTTTATCATGAGGCTGGAATCATCAATCTTGCTGCTGGATTCATCAGCAGGACGCTCCCCGAATACAGGATTCATCTTTATCAGACATTGGCAAAATTTGCCTTCGAAAAGGGTCATGACTACTGGGGCTTCAGATTTATGGGATGGGCTATGCATTATCTGGGGGATTTGACTCAGCCCTACCATTCCACAGTTTTCCCTGGAAAGTCAGCAGGCGGGATGCTCTGGATAAATATGAAATCAGCGGCAGGTTTCAAATCCTCTTATGAGCAGGCAGTGGAAAGACTTGGGGACAGACATACAGCCATTGAACACTATCAGTATTCTGCTATGGAAAAGGCAATTATGAAATATCCCTCATCGACTCTTTTAAGTGCATACCAGATTCTGGAAAATGACAGCAAATTTCCAGCGTATGATGATTCTTATCCAAGAGCTGTCATTGCAAAAGAGTCAAATGACAAGGCAGATATGCTTGATGAACTGATTGACAACAGTGCTGAAATTATGAAATTCAAGTCTCCTGACTACGATCCTCCGGATTTCAAGGAAGATGATTCTACAAAGGCAATCAACAAGTTCCTGCATGGACTGTTTACTTCCTTTGGATCGCATATCCGAAATTTCGCAAAATCAGTGATGAAAAAATAGGCATTCCTGTTCTGTCTCAACGGAAAGAGCCGAGTTTGTCTTTCTGAAAATGGAAGCATCCTGTGAATTCCCTGCGAAATTGCTGGATGCTTTTTTTATTGCAGGCAAGTCCTGCTTTGATCTGACAGATCTCGATTCCGGCAATACATCCCTAAAGTCTCAT
>DAORDI010000033.1:0-28980 GCA_035345895.1 Leptospiraceae bacterium | reverse complement strand
TCAAACGGAACATATTACAGAAACAAGCAGTAAAAAAAGCTCGATCTGCAGTAAAGAACTTTTAGTCAGCAGCAGATAAATTACAAAAATCTGCCGCTCTGAAACTTAACCTGAAAGAAAGATGCTATCAAAATTGATAGTATTACTTTTTTAATGGCGAATTCTTCAGTATATTAATTACAATGCATTGTCTTTCATTATTACAAAAGCGGCTTAAAAGCCGCCAGGGAAAAGAAAGAATATGACGAATCAAAGATCAGTGACACAGCGAGCATAACCGCCATAACCATAATTTCCAAAATTTCCATCAGGAGTACAAAAATAGGCTTCAGAATCGCCAAAAGTTAAAAATGGACCACATCCGCTATTTACGGTTGACGTTAGAAATGTGAAGTACGGGCCTTGCAATTGGGGTGTGGTAGGAGTATAAGGCGTATTAGGGAAAAAGGAGTTATTGATGAGTGGTAAATCCGATTTACTGTAGTCTTTAATTGTTACTAGTTCATTAATATTTGGAAGCCTCCAAGTCTTTCCTGCAAAGTTTAAGTTTTTACAATATTGCAATGAGTCGAACCACCAAGAAAAACGATTTAGGCTTCCCGATTCACAATTAGAGCCTGATAATCCTGCAGGACACTTTTGCCATAAAAGCTTACTTGTGTGATCTCCTACCGTACCATCCTGATTATCCCTAAATGAAGGTATTGGCAGAGATTGACCAGATACACACCGTAATACAAACATAGATAGTACAGGATAGCTATGCTCCTGCTTTGTAGTATCACTAAATATCCATAGTCTGGATTCGTTAAAAATGCTGGAAGAAATATAAAACTTAGTATACCCGTCATTTCCCGGGAAATAAGCGGGAGAACTCTTAGGTACACCGTAGTATACAGAATTGTCAAATATAGTATATAGTTCCTGTATTGTCGGAACTCTCCAAGTCTGCATTCCTGCATACCCATTTCCTGCATTAGCTGTGTTCAAATTATTACAGGCAGCAACGGCACTTTCTCGGGTAAAAATATAGGGACCATTTCCTCCCGAACAGTCTGACCCTGACTGCCCTTCCAGACAGCTTTTCCAAACTAGACCTTTTACATTGTCTCGCGTTGTATAATCATCAGTATAGACAGTATGGGGTGTTGGTCCAGTAAAACTTCTGGGGGTTTGAAAATCAGCGTCCTGATTAGGATATGTTGAATCTCCGCAGGGAATTTCCTGATTTACTGACCAGCTATAACACTTATTAATTCCTGTTCCAGTCACTCTTCCAGGTGTCGTTGTTGAGAAGGTAATCTTTACTGAAACTGTTCCACTAGGGTTTTGGGCTGTGATCGTGTATTCCGTAGAAAGACTCCATATTTCAGGAGTTCCAGATATCACACCCGTTTCCGAATCGATAACAAGTCCCTTAGGCAAGGCAGGACTGATACTGAATGTAATGGGCTTTGTCCCGCTAATGGAAGGAGTAAAATTCACCGGCTGATCGGTCTCAGCTATATTAGTATTTATTTGCCCGTTTGAATTGTCTCCGGAAAGGGAATAAGAGAATTCACTTGGAGCATCGATTTTTGCCGGGATATTTTTATTCCCTCCAGTATTCGTACCAAGCAAAGCTAAGGGTATAGCCTGAGAAAGAAAACCTTTCTTTTTACTGGCACAGTCAGCCAAAAAACCAAGAGAGCAAATAATGAGGGCAAATTTGATTGTATTTTTCATGTTTTTTCCATTTTACTTTAGCTTCTTATGTCAGATGCGTAAAATACAAGAATATAGTCAAATCTTTTTTTGACTTTATTCGGCTTAGATGAACCTTTACTAATGACATAAATCAGCAACAAGGAAACAGATTTACTGCATACCGAATTTTTTCAGTAAGATTAAAAAAGGAATATCAGGGAAAAAACCATACTTATGCCTTTTTAAGGAAAATAAGTATTCATTATAATTTAGCCTTGGTTTTGAAATTACCTGCCCTTATCAATACCCGTTCGTTTCATACTGATAAAGTTTGATTCCAAGTGAAGTCAAGTCAGCACATCCCCCTGACAGAGTGGACGACTTCACAAGATTCCCGTGTCCCTGATAGGCACCATGATTTGGGGTCAGGAGGCAGTCTTCATTGGACTCACAGATCCCGTTCTCATTTCCGACTCCGTCTCCAATAATCTCAACTGCATTTCGAAGTACAGTCACAGAACCTGTGCTGTACGTATGAGTAAATACTGAGGAGGAAGTCGGACAGCCGGTTCCACCTCCGGTAATATTTGCATTTCGCAGTACAGTATCAGTAGATTTTAATGAAAAGTCCCATATAGCACACGGGTTTGTTCCTGAACACTGTCCTCTGTGCAATGTGCTCGGAAAAGCTGCACTGTTGTAAAGACCGATTCCTTTGAAAGTAGTATCAAAACTCAGCCAGTCAAATCCTGAAGTGTACGTCAATGTACTTCCGTTGAAACCTGATGTATTTTTGGAGTCGGCAGCCGGAAATCCGGAAAAAGAACTGCCGACACTGCCCGTAGTAAGAAAACTGATTGAATCAGAAGGAGCAGACATAGCGCAAGTTCCAGAAGTAATTCCAGTAAAAGAAGTTGCGTATGGGCAATTGGTGGTGTTTCCTGAACCTCTAATCATCCCTCTGCCATAAAAGTTACCAGAACCTGAAACATACAAGCCGCCGGCATTGGAAATCATTGAAGCATTTTGGATGTCAGGATTTGATATTGGGCTTCCGTATAATCCATTCGAGCCATTGTTGACAGATGCAATATTCGTCATCATCTGATAGGCTCCGGATGCATTCAGACCGTCAGTAGTATTGTTTACAGAAGTGATATCTGCAACGAAACTGTCAGTCAACAAGCCTCCTCCAAATAAAACCCCGCTCCCCCCATTATTAAATGCCACTGCACCAATTATAGAATTTCCGGACGATGCAGTGTCAAAATTTATTCCGTCACCCTGATTGTTTGCCGATACAGGTGAAATAATTATATTATCTTTCGACGATGTGAAATAAATTCCATAATTCAACACACCTCCTCCCGTATTGGACGTATTGATATCTTCCAGAAGATTGTTGCCGTAGTTTCCACTGACACTGATTCCGTAGGAATTGGTGCTTAATTTTCCAATGTTCTGCGTTCTGAAATTTTTCACTGCAGAAAAACGGGTATTCATCAGCAGACCTGTCGCATTAGTATTATTCATAAGTGAACCTTCAACCCAGTTGAACATTCCGTGAAAGTCCATTGCATTTGATGCTGTTCCCAGACGAAATACAGTTCCTGGCTTTAGAAGAACTGCTATTTTGTTTGTTGAACTGGAAATATTGATTGCGGCATTTGGACTGGTTTTATAAAGATAGACGGTTCCCGCTATTGAGGGTGAACCTGTCTCACTCGCATCAATCACATTACTCCATAATTTTAATGCACTGCTGACTGCATGAGTTGCTGTTCCGTCCTTTACTGTGACAGTCAGACTTTTCCAGGAATTCGTCGTCCAGTCAATGAGATCAGAAAGATACTTTCCCTTTTTCAGTCCTGAGGAATAAAATGTCACTGTGCCGGATGTATTTGTTCTGCAGACCCAGTTCAGTGCACTCTGATCATCTGAGGCAGTCAGTGTCGTACAGGAAGTTCTGGAAGGCAGATCCATTTTTCGGATCTCTCCTGCATGTACACAGGTTCTGTATCCTCCCGTGTTTGCAGTATTGCAGGCTGTATCTGTCTGCGCAAATATGTCCTTAGTAAAGTCTCTGTTGATATAATCATTCCAGTTTGACCCGTTTGTCGTATATGCCGCCGTCACTGTAATCAGAGCACAGCTCAGATTTATATTCGTTACGCTTGAAGAACCCAGTGTCCCGCTCCCGTTCGAAACACTGCAGACATATCCTGTCGGATTGGTTTTCACTGTTACAGTGTATGCCGTGCCGGAAGAAAGCTTCTGTGAAAAAGTATAATTGGAAGACGGTGCAAATGTCTCATCTGTCCCGTTCAAAGTCAGTATCAGAGATCCGGAGCTGAATCCCTTAAAGCTGCCCCCAAGAGTATATTTTGAGTTTGCATCGCTCCATACCGCAAATCCAATACCGAACAGAGGATTATTCTTAAAATCAAAACTGAATTTTTCCGTCTGAAGACAGAAATTCAGAGAAAATAACAGCAGGATGAAAGTCTTTTTTCTTTTCATACATATAATAACAAACCGGACGAAAATTTTCTCATAGGAAATTTTTTTGCAGCTGATTTAATCACCTTGCGCAAAGACAGATATTCTGTTCATTACCTGCTGCCGTCAAGGGTTTACGGAGACCGAAAATCCTGAACTTAAAAACTGCACATCCATATAATTATTTATCGCCCGAATCCCTGCTTCTGACTTCGAATGCATCTCACATAATGGTACCTGTCGGACTTGAGACTGTAGACAGATTCCCCATGAATTCCGACTGAGTAGGCCCTCTCTGCAGAGTATTCCTCTGAACTCCAGTACCAGGAATACATCCCGTCCTTTTTCCAGTGTTCCCAGGCACCAGCTCTCTGTGCTGAAAGAAGTTCTGCTCTCTCAGGCAGGCGCATTTCCTTTGCTTCACAGGCATCCTTCGCTTCCTGCCAGCTCATTTCTCCCTGAAAGGCACTCCATTCGCTTGATGAAGCCGTATTTGAATCAGATTCAGGATCGAAGGCATTTTTTTCGATTCTGAATATTTCTCTGGAATTGTAAACAGTGCTCTCACCGTCTTTTGAGGTCACGACGACAGTTCCCCTGGTCTCGACAGCCTTCACACCTGAAACAGAATTTCCTTTCTTGAACCTGACGATATCCCGAAAACCGTTTTTTCTTTCATCAGGAACTTCGGAAAAACGCTCTGTATTCGAAGAGATACAGTGAAAGAAGAAAAACAGAACCGCCCAAAAAGAACTAAATTTCATATCTGTAATCCCATAGAGTATAAGATTTTTTATTAACAAGCAGATACAATGAACATCCAATAAGAGTTTTCTACTATCTTAAAAATCGACCCTGTCCCTTAAGATCTGAAAGAAGCATAGTTTTCAATAAAGATGATCCTCGAATCATACAGACAGTATATCGGCCTGGAGCCTGCATAAGACAATTCAGTTTTCTTCATCCTGAAATTGCAGTCATTCAATACCTGTCAATATTGACAGGTTCTTTAAAATAAGAATTTTTACTGAAATTATCCTGAAAGACCCTGTATCTGAAAAATACCCAAGATTGGGTACGCACTGAAAATAATTAATGAGTGAAAATGTATTTTTTAAAAAATATTGAATCAATGATTATATATTGCCAAAGCAAATTACGATATTTGATTAAGAGTTTCATCGGAGCATCTTTATGTCTAGAATCATTCAGCTTTCTTTTCTTCATCTGCAGGCAGCAGCATTTGTTTTTTTTCTTTTAAACTGTTCCACCTCGCCGGGGAAAACTGTTTTGGAAGGAGCCATGAAAAATGAAATATCAAAAGTCAAGGAAGGGATAGACAAGGGGGAGGATGTAAACTCAGCGACACAGGCGGGAGAGACTGCACTGATGTGGTCAGTTTACAATGGAGAACGATCCATATTTGATCTGCTGATCAAAAACGGAGCAAAACTCGCCGTAAAGTCCCGAAGCAATTTGACTGTAATGGGAATTGCAGAACTTATAGAAGATACGAATGCAATTATTGCAGAACAGAAAACCGAACCGAAACAGGATCCGCTTCCAGCCGCTTTCTCTCAGAAAGAACTTATCGAAAAATATAAAAAGGAAATTGAATGCAATTTCCTTGCAAAGCCATGGGAGTATATTCAGAATATGCTTGGAAAAAAGACCTGTATCAGTCTGGCCGGAACAATGGATGACAGAATAAAAAAACTGTCCTCAGACAATAAAGAAGCCCGTCAGATATCAAAAGAACTTACAGAATATGCAAAACCTGCCCCGGATCCGACTGTGCAGCTGGAAAGAGCAAGTCTAATTCCGGAACCGGCAGAAATGAATGCAAGAAAACTGGACTATGACAGGAATATGTCTGTCTACGACAGAAAGAGAAGACGAAACGAAATGGCTGAATTCTTCAATAGGGAAAATGACCCAGGCCAGTCGTCTGCCGCAAAAGACAGATTTCAGGAATGTGATCTTCCCGGAAAGCCAGACTTGAAACCAATATCCGTGGAAGTTAAGGATAAGATACAATTTGAAGCGAATTTAAAAAACAAAGCAGTACCGGAAACGCAGGATCCGGATATGAGCTTATGGCTTAAGGATATTGCAGAAAAAAAACATGAACGGGTACTGATCTCCAATATGGAAGACTGGAATAAGTTTCTGCTTATTAAAAGAAAACTGAGAAGAAACCTGGAAGATGTTCTGAATGCCTATGCAGAATTTGCATCCTTCAGAGATTTTGCAGCATCCAAACCATCTGAATCGGAATACCAGGAAATGGCCGAGCTGTCCGGAAGGGTAGCAAAACTGAAGGCTGAGACCCTGCAGAAAAGACTGCAGGCCACTCCAAAATGCAATGTAAGGGACTTTCAGAAATATAACGCAAGACTGAAAGATGCAAGCGATCTTATTTCCAAGGGTCTGGATTTACTCAAAAAGGGAAAGTCCTACAATAATATTCTGGAAAAAATCGTCTCAGACGAAAGTGCCAAAAAGCCTATTGATACTGACTGCAGCACCCTTGCATCTGACCCTGACCTTGAAAAAAAATTCGGTACAAGACGCCAGGCTATTGGAGAGGCAATGACGAGATGCTATAAAAACTCACTTGAGCTGAAATCTCCGAATGATCAGTATCTCAGACTGGCTCAGACTTACGGAAACCAAAGCATCATTGAATATCTGGACACGGTAAGAACTGCATATAATAATAAAGAATCGTTTCTTCCAGACCCGCCTCTGCCAAAAGCCAATATAAAAATTACTCCTCTGCCCGGTCACCCAAGCCAGAAATACAAGATGGGAGTCCTCACTTTTATGGATCAGACACTGAGTCGAAGAGCAGAACTTGCCAGATATGCTCTTGCAGATATACTGACCTCGGAACTTTTCCTTACGAACAGATTCTCAATGCTTGACAGACGCGACATTGTTCAAATCGAGAAAATGAAGGAAGCAATTCTAGTCAACTCGAAGGCAAAAAAGGAAGAGGAACAGGCGAAGCCCGCAAAAGATGAATCAGCCTCTGCCCCCCCGGCAAAGTCCCCGGAAAAAAAAGAAGGAATCGAGTCTTCTTCTGATCCGACAGTCAAAACTCCCGGTTCAATCCGTTCGGCAGAGAATATTTATTTCATCGACAAGCCCAATGAGTATAAACGCAAGACAGAAGAAGACAAAAATTGGTTTAATTATAGAAATGTGGACGGACTGCTTCACGGCTACATTACATCAGTGGATTTTCAGAAAGGAGAAATGTTCGTAGACTACAGAATAGTCTATCCAAGCAGCAAAGATGAAAAGGACAAAAGAGACAGGGATACAGCGGAGCTAAATATCGGTCAGGAATTCGGAGATCTGATTGTATTTGCCGGCTCCCAGAAAATACATTTTAATTATGATGAAAAACAGGAACTGATTACATTCAACAGAGACGATCTGCGTGCAATCGCAAGCGACATATTCACCGGCTTTGCAGATACAAAGACCGTAAATGAACTTCTCACGAATGCCTCTGACGAAGGACTGTCCCTCAGAAATCCTGTAGTGAGAGAGAACCAGAAGGATATTGATCTGACTGCCGGTAAAAAGACTTTGAAGATTCTGAAAGTGGAAGGAGACACTGTCATTATCAACGCCGGCGCAGTACACGGCATCAGACATGGATACGTCGGCTACATCGCAGAGCAGGAAAACTACGAAACATATTCATACCTGGCACAGTTCGTTGTAGAAAACGTATTTGACAAATCATCGAAATGCACCATTACGGAAGGCAGAGGAAAACTGAAAAGAGATATGAATGAGGGACTGAAGGAGTTCGATGTGGTTCTGAAATGAAGCGCATCATTGAATATATTTTATCGGCACTGCTTATTATATTCGCAGTTTCACTCTTTTCAGAACCCCGAAAAAAGGGTCTGCGAATAGAATCCTCTGACGGAAAACGGATTCGACGATGGGCTGTCGCAGCGGGAATAAACAGCTGGCATGATGTATCAATTTCGAAACTGAACAAGGCTCAGAATGATGCCAAAGAGTTTTCAAGACTTCTGAAAGAGAAGGGAGAATTTGATGAAATCATTACTCTGACTGATGACAATGACCCAAGATCATCGCTTTATCCTTCAAGAAACAATATACTGACAAAGCTTGAGCTTCTTCTGGATAATGCTGAACCGGAAGATCTTTTCATTTTTTATTTCTCCGGACATGGAATCTCCGACAAGGACGACAACGCATATCTGATGCCCGCCGATGCCGTCTTTGAAAAACCGCTCGAAACAGCAGTATCAGTAGAATATATCATATCTCTTTTTAAAAAGAAAAACATGAAAAAAACCCTTCTCATTGTCGATGCCTGCAGAGAAACCACAGCAAAAGTAAAAGGTACTGGACAGAATTCAATTAAAGCTGAAAAATACGGTGATACGGAAATAGGAGCAGTCTTCTTTTCCACTGGATCAGGGAACTACAGTTACGAGGATCATGAATCAGAAAACGGAGTCTTTACCAGATTTCTTAAAGAGGGAATATCAGGAGCCGCTGATGCCGATCAGGATGGGATTGTCACCTTTTCAGAATTAGAAAACTTTGTACAGGAAAAAGTAAGAGGCTGGTCACTGAAATTCAACAAGAAACAGAGACCCTATGTACGATTCAGCAGGGAAAAATCAGGCGAAATTCCGATTTCTGCCGTCTCAGCGGCTTCAGATTCATCAGAAAAAACACTGAAGCCTTCGGAAATACAATATAATGATAAAAGGCAGGAAGTATCCGCTCAGGGGCTTTTTGTCCTGAACGGAAAAAAATGGAAAACATCAGGGCAAAAATCCGGCTGGGCACGTGCCTTCAGCATATGTGCAGAGTCGGAAATGAAGCTCCCGTCAGCAGAAGAACTGAATTCTCTTTACAGATCCAAGGCCGAATGGAAAAAACAGGAATGCTCAAGCCCGTGCATATACTGGACAAGAGACCATAATGACTTTAATGCATATACAGTTTCCATGGAAGACGGAATGAAGACAACTGCTCAAAAAATTCTGAACAGAAGTTCAATCTGCATTGAAAAATAATTACTAAATATCTCCTTTCGCTGCTTTGTACTTCATAAAAACAGATCTGGCTTCATCTGTCTTTCGATTTTTCTGGTAGACAGAGTATGCTTTGTCATAAAAATCAGCAGATATTTTAAGATCTCCGTTCACCTTCCTAATATCACCGGCTGTTTCAAGAGCATATCCGTACAAATGAGATTCCATCAGACCAAGTTTCTGATAAATTTCCCTGGCAAGTCTGGAATTTTCCTCTGCTTTCAGCCTGTTCCCCTGAATAAGCTGAATGTCTGCAATCCGGTTAACTGTCATTGCATACTGCCATGAAGAAGCAGAAAGAATTCTTTCGTACACCTCTCTTGATTTTTCAAATCGTATGAGACTTCCGTCAAAGTCTTTTTTCATCATCATTATCCCGGCTGTATTCTGAAGCGTGTTGGCATACCCGAAAGTCAGAGTATGTCCATATCTTTCGTAGAATTCAGATGCAGATCTGTAGTAATTCAGCGCATTTTCCGTGTCTTTTTTTTCCAGAAAATAATTGCCTATATTGCTGAGGGTGTTCGGATACCCTGCTTTGTCTTCATAGCCGTTTTTTCTGTAATGCTCCTCTGCTCGTTTGAGATATTCCAGAGAGGTTTCCGAAAAGGTATCCTGATAGTGAAGTGCAAGATTGTTGAGCACATTTGCATAGAGCAGAGAATCAGTGAAATTCATCATTTCATAACGTCTCTTTATGTCGAGAAAGCAGGCCGCTGCAGACTTGAACTGTCCCTTTCTCATATATGTATCTGCAATAAAATCATTCAGCTGAAGGTACATT
Source organism: Leptospiraceae bacterium (assembly GCA_035345895.1). GTDB lineage: Bacteria > Spirochaetota > Leptospiria > Leptospirales > Leptospiraceae > DAORDI01. Next base: position 18,912 of record DAORDI010000033.1, on the reverse strand, counting down.
AAGTCTGTCTGACCCAGCGATTCTGCACCAGCCTTTGCCTTTAAAAACTGTCCGAGAGCAATATTGTATTCTCCTTTAAAATAAAAAGAAAGAGCAGTATAATACTGAACCCTCAGATATGCAGATGTATTCCTTTCTCCATTTTCGATCAGAAGTTTTCCTGCTTTTTCGAGGGCAGAAACAGATTCATCCAGAAGATCGGTCCGTCTGGAAAAGAGTATTCCGGCATGAATAAGAACTTCAGCAGAGTTTCCATCCGTCTCCATGGCTTTTTTAATGAATTCAAGCGATTTCTCGTACGAAATGTCTTTTTCAAGGGATTTCCCCAGATTTTCGAACCCAAGTGAAGAGATTCTTGAATTCCTGAAAAGTCTTTTCTTTTCAAGTTCAGTAAGCCGAAAATCTGCAAATTCTCTTGTCTGAATTGAAGATGCAGCAGAAGCAAGACCCTCTGCCAAATTCTGCTTCAGCTCTTCCATCATTCCGAGACTTCCACTGACAGAAAACTCTCTTACTTTTAACGGATCAGATGCTCTGGATAACTGCATGCTTACTTTCAGCATATAGGCATCGCGCCTGACCGATCCCTTCAGAATGAAATCCTTCTTCAGACGTGAATAGACTTTCTGTTCCTTCTCAAGACTGTTTTCTTTATATTTCTCGAGACCGTAAGCGGTTCTGATCCACTCCTCTTCGGACAGCCGCACAGAACCCATCTGCCCGACCGCATATTGAATGTAAGCCCTTACGGCATCAGCCGCCCAAACACCAGTTTCATCATTTTCAGCGGAAAAAGGTTCTATATGGAGAATCATCCTTCCGGCTGCTGAAAGATGAATGAAGGAAAATATCAGTATAAGAATAAATCTGCTCATTACCAGTTAAGACTGCAGCGGGGAGCCGGAATGTAAATAAAATATTTTCTCATGATATGCAAAAAATCAGCGGATGCATCTGAGGCCGTTCAAAGTTCCGCTTTCCCTGAGAAAGACATCACCGTTGAACATATTTACATTATATATTTTTTTACTTTCCGGAGCCGGTCTGTTTTCTGCCGGACCTTCAGGATTTTCCTCTGAGGGCTTCAGCACAGGCACAGACTTTTTTTCTTCCCCAGTCTTTGAACTGCTCTGCATCTCCTCCGAGGTCCAGAACCATAGGTTTCCAGTTTCTTTTTTCCAGGTTTCATATGCACCCGACCTGAAAGCCAGAAGCAGCTCTGTTCTGTCAGGAAGTCTCATTCCGACCGATCTGCATTTCTGTTCCGCACCTTCCCAGGTGAATTCACCCAGATAAGAACTCCAGATTCCGTAGGAGGTCAGACTCTGCCTGAAAATCTCAGCTTTGAACGGAAGGCTCTTTTTCACTTCCAGAACCTCGTCCTTCCTGTAAAGCATCTTTTCTCCGTAAGAAGAGATCACAGTGCATAAATCGGAAGAACAGACTGCTTTCACATCCTTCAGCTCTTTTCTGTTTTTCAGAATCACAGTATCGCTGAAAACCCCGGAATTCGGATATGCAGAATATGCAGTCAGCATAAAAAACAGAACTGCAGACAGAAAACCTTTCAAAATTCTCATTATATCTCTCCTATAAAGTATAATGACTTATTATAGTGCCCCTTTGTCAAGTCGCACTTAAAGAATCGTTCAAATTGTATTGACTTACAATGTAACTGCATTAAATTTGAACTTTTTTACATATTCCCGAAATTTGCTTGCGCATTCGGAAAATTGCAGTTCTCTAAAGCGCGCAAACTTGAGAGCCGCTGCTGCGCTCTGCTCTTCGGGCTATTGGAAATCCGGGTAATAATTATTTCACAAATCGCACAAGCAGATGCGCATTGTTCAGTTTGACGGGATTGACAACTCCTCCAATATCACCGTTGGAATGACCGCTGACATACATTGTATTGTTTGTATCAAATGCGATTCCTGTTCCGACGGTGACTGATCCCGCCCCGCCTAAAAGTTTCACCCAGATCAGATTTCCGCCAGCATCATACTTTGCCACGAACAAATCCGTTGTTCCGGTCAATGTCTGTCCACCCAGATTCGCATTCGTCTGACCGGTTATATAATAAAAATTATCAGCAGATTTCGTAATCGCCCACGCCTTCGTAATTGTGTTTCCTGAAACTGCAAGCTGTCTTTTCCACTGCAGAGTTCCGGAAGAATTGAATTTCGCAATGAATGCATCATAAAATCCGTCACCTGCAGAGGAGACCTTGGTCGCCCATCCAGGTTTCTGTTTGTATAACCTGTGATGAACATATTATCACTCGAATCTTTCACGATTCCCCAGACGACAGAGTCCCCGGCAGTTCCGCCGGCACTCGTAATCAGACTGTAGCAGGTCTGGTAAGCAGTGCTTGAATTGAACTTGAATATTGCAGGAGTCACTTTCAGATCCGGATTTGCACATTTATCTCCTGCCTGTGAATATCCTGCACTCCATAGATTTCCGGAAGAATCTGTCACTGCACTGGTAACTGTCAAATGTCTTCCCGTACTGGGACTTGAAGTTCCAATCAGATTTGTAGACAGCCAGGTTCCGGCTGAACTGTATTTCATAATGGAAACTGCCGCATCAGATCCGGCAGGGTTGGAAACGGAATCCAGATTCCCTTTCGCATTTCCGAGCAGATAAACTGTCCCGGAAGAGTCGGCATATATTCCGTTTGCAAATGATTCGGAAGAATTCAAATAACGCAGACTGCTCCATAATCTGTTTCCTGCACTGTCATATTTTGAAATTGCAGCACTGTAATTATTCGGTGCAGATATTCCGTCGAATACACCTGGACCATAGACAGTACCCGCAATAAAAATATTTTCAGAACTGTCTACAGAGAGACCGTTCTGACCAAAATTGCCGGAGGATACTGCATTCAGCCTTGTCCATTTTCTGTTCCCGTCTAAATCATATTTTGTGACAAAGCCGGACAATGACCCCGGATTGGGATTCACTTCCCCGTCCAGACTTCCCATTGTCTGTCCGGCAGCATACAGACTGTTGGAAATAGAATTAAAAAACAGACTTCCATATCCCGCTGAAGTGTCATAGCCCGTCACTCCATGGAGAACAGTCCAAACATTCTCACCGCTTCCAAGAATCTGAATCTCCAGTTTAAAATCGATTTTGCCGGCAGAGTTTGCAGCTGTGACTGTAAACGAAGTCAGAGGAAAACCCCCTGTAAAATAGGAGGCAGAGGGAGTTCCTGTAATGGAACCGGTGGCGGAATCAAACATCAGTCCAATCGGGAGAGCAGGGCTGATGGTCCAGGAGTCCACTTTTCCTGTGACTGTAGGAGTATAATTGACTGAGTTTCCGGGAATCAGCGTGAATGTGCCGGATGAACCGTAAGAAACCGCTGAAGGAGCTGCTGAAGAAGAACTGACTGCCTGCACAGCTGCATTCTGACCGCTTAAGATGACATAACTCGCAGCAGAACCGCTCTGGGAATTTGAATCAAACGGAGATTTTTCAGTTTTCAGGCAGGCTGAAAAAAGAATAAGAAAGAATAAGACTAATTTATATATCATTTCCGTCTCCCGGTCTCCGTTGAACTCTGCTCCTGACAAAACTTATCAATGTCCGGAACGATTACAGTGTGCTCCCCGCTTTTTAAAAGACAAGAAAAAATTGGGTAAGGACTGAATTATGCCTTCTGTCAAAGTCTTAAAGCTGGACAGAAAAAAGAACAGTTTAGTCTGTGAAAAGCAGGAGAACATAACCGGAGATTCATTGTCGGCTTCAGAACAGAGACGATGCTGCTCACCTTCAGTATTCTGAAACCTTCATTTCAATTAAAAAACATATATAGTATATTTCATTTTATGAAATTCTTCCACCATCTTTCATAAAACCTGTCTTCCTTGACCCTTACAATTTCTCCGAATTTAGGTGTAAGGAGATTGATATTTTTCAGTTTAGCCTGTTCTTCCAGCTTTTCTGCAGGTTCATACCAGTCATGAAGCGACAGATCAAACATTCCCCAGTGAACCGGAACAAGTTTTTTCCCTTTCAGATCCAGAAATGCCTGCGCAGTTTCTTCCGGGAGAACATGAACCGCTCTCCACATTTCATTGTACTGACCGTTTTCAATGAAAGTCACGTCGAACGGTCCGTATTTGTCTCCGATATTTTTAAAGTGAACATCATAACCTGAGTCCCCGCTGAAGTAAAAGCTTTCTTTCGCCGATTTGACGATCCAGGACGCCCAGAGAGTCTTATTGCCGTTTATTCCCTTCCTTCCGGAAAAATGCTGCGCAGGAGTGCATATAAAATCCAGTCCGGTGCCGCTGTGTGTTCCCCACCAGTCCAGTTCAGTAATTCGTTCCTTTTCCACTCCCCAGTATCTGAGATGAGAACCGACGCCGAGAGGAGTGATGAATGAAGTTTTCTTCTTCTGAAAAAAACGGATTGTATCCATGTCCAGATGGTCATAATGATCATGTGAAATGACTATATAATCCAGATCAGGAAATTCCTCCAGCGGAAGTGCTGCCTCCTGAAATCTTTTTACGGCAAAGGAAAAAGGAGAAGCCGATCCGGAAAACACCGGATCGAAGAGAATCAGTTTTCCCTGAATATTTACCAGGAAACTGGAATGTCCGAACCAGATGAACTTGATCCCTTCCTCTTTTTTGATGAATTCCTGAACATCCGGTTTTTCAGAGGGAAGCCTGACTGAAGGCACCCTGTTTTTTCCTCCTCCGAAGAAAAACTGAAACATAGTCCGTATTCCGGTATTTTCTCTCATCTTCTCCAGAATATCAGGCCTTCTGTTCACAAACTGCTGCCGTTCTGGATCGTAATTGACGGACAGTTTTGATGCTTCTGCCGAACTCCAGTCCGGATCTTTTCCGAATGCAGTGCATCCGGCCGCAAGGGACGATAATATATACATTATAATGATATTCCTTCTGATTGTCAAAGCGCTGATCCTTCTATGTCTATTCTCAGTGCAGATGCACCGAATTTCCATTTCTGACGGCCTGACATCTTTCAGTCAATAATTTTTCCTGAAGAAGGATTCGGATTTCAGCGGAAGTCTTTTGAGAGAGACCTGATGAAGCAGAAACTGGGAGGGTAAGATTTCCTGCAGCTTCAGTATCTGCGCAGCTGCAGCTATAAAGGACGGCATTGACATTCCTTTTCGAAAATGCGGAAAAAAGCTGTTTAGAACTCAGTAAAGCACTGCAGTTACTTTTTTCCGCATACCCATTTTATGCTTGACAGGCAAGCCCTGTTTTTCAGGCTGGATTTGCTCTAAAGGAGAATATATGAGTAAACCTCTGATTGTTCAAAGCGACAAAACTCTTCTTGTGGAAGTGGACAACCCTGAATTTGAAGACTGCAGGTCTCATATTTCCAGATTTGCAGAACTGGAAAAAAGTCCAGAATATCTGCATACATACAGAATATCCCCTCTTTCTTTATGGAACGCTGCATCAAGCAAACTCAGTGCAGATGAAATCATAGGCAGTCTGGAAAAATTTGCGAGATACTCTGTTCCTAAAAACGTCATCAATGAAATCAGGGAGCAGATCAGCAGATATGGCAAGGTAAAGCTCGTCATGGAAGAAACCGGAGAGCTCGTCATCATTTCAAATGAAAAAGGATTCATTCAGGAAATCGGAAGCCACAGAAGCATTCAGCCTTTCATTCAGGAAAGACTCAGCACTGATAAAATTTCCGTAAAAAAAGAGTACAGAGGGCATATCAAGCAGGCACTCATCAAAATCGGATTTCCTGTTGAAGATCTGGCAGGATACGATGAAGGAAACAAATACGGATTCAACCTGAGACCGGAAACACTGAGCGGCAGAAAATTCGGAATGAGAGATTATCAGAGATCTTCCATTGAATCCTTTCATGCGGGAGGAAGCAATGAGGGCGGTTCAGGAGTTGTTGTACTTCCCTGCGGTGCCGGAAAGACAATTGTCGGCATAGGTGTCATGCAGCTCATAGGTGCAGAGACGCTCATTCTTGTAACAAACACCCTCTCGATCAGACAGTGGAAAAATGAGATCCTTGACAAGACAGACATTCCTGAATCGGACATAGGCGAGTATTCGGGCGAGACAAAAGAAATAAAACCAATTACAATAGCAACATATAATATCCTGACCCACAGAAAGAAAAAGGGATCCGAGTTTACTCACTTCCATATCTTCAGTGCGAACAACTGGGGACTCATCGTATATGATGAGGTGCATCTTCTTCCTGCTCCTGTATTCAGAATGACGTCAGAACTGCAGGCAAAGAGAAGACTTGGACTGACTGCAACGCTTGTCAGGGAAGACGGACTGGAAGAAGATGTATTCAGTCTGATCGGTCCTAAAAAATACGATGTTCCCTGGAAGGAACTTGAAAGCAAGTCATGGATCGCAGAAGCTAAATGTGTGGAAATCAGAGTGGGAATGGAAGATGATCTGAGACTGAGATATTCCATCTCAGACGACAGAGAGAAGTTCCGTCTGGCATCAGAAAATCCTGAAAAGCTGAAAGCGATTGAACTAGTCCTCGAAAAGCATAAAGGTTCAAACATCCTGATCATCGGTCAGTACATTGATCAGCTGGAAACAATTGCCGGACATTTTAAAATTCCTCTGATTACCGGAAAGACGCCTCTTGGAGAAAGACAGGAACTGTACCAGGCATTCCGTTCCGGACAGATCAAGTCTCTGGTGGTAAGCAAGGTGGCAAACTTTTCCATCGACCTTCCTGACGCAAACATCGCCATCCAGGTTTCAGGAACTTTCGGTTCCAGGCAGGAAGAGGCGCAGAGACTCGGAAGGATTCTCAGGCCTAAAAAAGAGGACAATACTGCCGTATTCTATTCACTGATATCCAGAGATACAAGTGAGGAGAGATTCGGTCAGAACAGACAGCTCTTCCTGACTGAGCAGGGGTATGAATATGAAATTTATACTTATGACCAGTTCAAAGAAGCTGCGGATGAACTCCGTGCACTGAGTGCAGCAAAATAATTTAATAAAAAGACTTAGGAAAAAGGATCGGTAAAACTGATGTATTTCTCGGCCAAAAGACTTGATGTAGTAGAACCTTCCCCTACTCTCGCAATCACAGCTAGAGCGAATGCTCTGAAAGCAGAGGGCAAGGATATTGTAGGATTCGGAGCAGGAGAACCTGATTTCGACACTCCGCAGCATATTAAAAATGCAGCAATCAGGGCAATGGAAAAAGGCTTGACCAAATACACGCCTACTTCCGGAACTGTCGGCCTGAAAGATGCAATCATAGATAAGTTCAAAAAAGACAACGGACTTGTCTATGAAAGAAAAAACATCATAGCGGGAGTCGGAGGAAAACAGATTATTTACAATTTTTTTATGGCTGTTCTCAATCCCGGAGATGAGGTCATCATCCCGGCTCCTTACTGGGTAAGCTATGCAGACATAGTAAGACTTGCAGAAGGAGTTCCCGTGATAGTGCACACGACTCCTGAATCCAATTTTCAGATCACTCCGGATCAGCTGAAAAAAGCCCTGAATGAGAAAACAAAGGTTTTCATTTTCAACTCCCCCTCCAATCCTACAGGAGCCGCATACTCCAAAAAGGATACAGAAGCATTATGCAATGTCCTTCTCCAGAAAAAAGTTCTGATCCTTTCTGACGACATATATGAAAAAGTCATTTATGACGGACTGGAGTTCTGCAATCCTGCAATGCTTTCGAATGAACTGAAAGAAAGAACATTCATTGCAAACGGGGTTTCAAAAGCATATTCGATGACAGGCTGGAGAATCGGTTACGGAGCAGGAAATCCTGAAATAGTAAAAAATATGGACACAATGCAGGGACAGTCCACATCAAATCCTACTTCAATTGCCCAGGCTGCAGCCGAGGAAGCACTTCGAGGGGACCAGTCCTGCGTGGCAGAAATGGTCAAAGCTTTTGACGACAGAAGGAAAAAGATCGTTGCAAGTGTAAGAAACATTCCTCATTTCAAATGCAATATGCCTCAGGGCGCATTTTATGTGTTTCCTTATATTAATGAAATCTATGATCTTCCGAAGTTCAAGGCACTCTGTGCAGGAAAGGAAAACGAACCGAAAAGCAAAATCTTCTGCGATATTCTGCTTGAAAAATATGATGTTGCAGCGGTTCCTGGAATTGCGTTCGGAGATGACAATGCAATCCGTCTTTCCTATGCACTTTCTCAGGCGGCAATAGACAAAGGTGTGGAAAGAATTGCAGGAATGGTAAAAGAACTGCTCTGATGAACAGCTCAAACCTGACCAATATTAACAGGGATACCAGGATTTTCGGAATTTTGGGATTCCCTCTTTCACATTCACTTTCACCGACGATTCACAACACATGGTTTTCTGAATACAGGGTAAATGCAGTATATCTTGTATTCGAAAAAGAATTCCCTGAAAAAACTGCATTTTTCAGGGAAAAGGCCTTCCTTAAAATTTCCGGTCTTTCTGTAACAATTCCTCACAAGGAATGGGCATTTGAAATATCAGAAGAATGCGATGAGACAAGCAAGACAATCCAGGCATCCAATACACTTGTGCCAAATGAAGAAGGCGTCATTCATTCCTACAACACCGATTCCATAGGTGCACTGTCTGCTCTGCAGAAAGGAAGAAAGAATGTGCTGGAATCGAAAAAAGATGTACTCATTCTGGGAAGCGGAGGAAGTGCAAGAGGCATTTCTTATGCACTTCTGAAAAATGGTTATGCAGGAAATATTATAATTTCATCCAGAAATGAAGAAAAAGCCAGAGAAATCATCGGCCATCTGAATCAGATCCGTCCTGCTTCCGCCGACTATATCCAATTCGGACAGCTGGAAAATGAAAAGAAAAGGTTTTCTCTGATCATAAATACAACGCCTGTCGGAATGAAAGGCAGAACGGATGCACAGCTTCTGGATTCCGGCTTCTATTTGAAAACGCATACTGTTTTTGACATCGTATACAATCCTATTCGGACCCAGATGGTTCTAAATGCTGAAAAAGCCGGGGCAAAGACTGTTTCGGGACTCGATATGCTCATTTTTCAGGCATCAGAACAGTTCCGTCTGTTTACAGGAATCACTGTTCAGCAGAAAAGCATCAACCTGATCCGAAAAGTTCTGGAATCAAAACTCAAAGATTAATCACTTTACTGAAAATAAGCACTCTTAGATTTATTCAATAAAAAGAGTTGACCTGTGTGCAATTTATGTAAAATTGCTGCAGACTGCCGAAAAAAGTTACAGTCGGCAGGCAGACTCCGGGAGAATGTATGTCAGGAAAATTCAGCGAAGAAACAAAACTCAGATCACTGAACTCGATGAATCTGATCCGTTTTGGACTGTTCTGTTTTTATGTAATCAGCCTTGCCGCCGTGCACAGCATCTTCCTTCCTGCTCAGATTATTTCCCATATCATCGGGGTTATTCTATACGGTCTGAGTGCAGTCTATCTTCACTTCAGGATAAAACAGAACAATGTACCTGCTTTTCTTCCTGTATTCGTGCTTTTTCTCGACATTACTATTATAAGTGTTCTTAATGTATATGATGCCAGTTTCGGAAGAGTGTATGCTTCAGGAATTATAAAAAATCCCGCTCTTTATGCTCTGTATTTTTTTGCCATTTTTTATTCAGCATTCCTTATGAATAAGCAGATTGTGCTGACCTGCGGATTTTATGCAGCTCTCGGCAATGTATTCCTGAACATTTCTGCTTACGCATCAGGTCTGGAATATTCAGAAGATCCGAAACTGTTCAATGAGACCGGTTACAGTTCACTCAGCGTGGAAGCGGTCAAATCACTTTTTCTTTTCAGTTTTGCATATACGATTGCTGTGCTTATGCAGATACTGCAGGATACAATAAAGAAGACAAATGAATCACTCAAGCAGACAGATGATATGAACAGAAAACTTGGAGTGCAGAGCACTGAGATTCTGAACACATCGGCAGAGCTCAGCAGAACCATTGAAGAATGGAGCGGCAGAATATCAGTATTTTTTAATGACATTCAGCATCAGAATGAGCAGACTGCAAAAATCAATCAGTTCATTGATGAATTCACTCTTTCACAGGAAAAAATCAAAACCCTTGCAGGACTTCAGTCCGAAAGATCGGACAGACTTTCAGCCCTCACGGATACTGCACAGTCTAAAAGAGAAACCGCCATTGAAAAGAACAGACAGCTCCTTCAGAATATGGAAATCATTCAGAGCAGCAGTCATGAAATCCAGGATTCACTGAAAGAAGACCAGCTGTCCGCAGAAAAACTTCATTCATTCTTCAATAAACTGACTGAAATCAACGGGATTATCACCGAGATTTCAGAAAAGACGAATCTGCTTGCTCTGAATGCATCTATTGAAGCAGCACGGGCAGGCACCTCAGGAAAAGGTTTTGCTGTAGTAGCAAATGAGGTAGGCAAACTGGCAGATTTCAGCAGTTCAAATGCAAGGGAAATTTCAGGCATTGTCAAGGAAAGCAGGAAGGTTATGAAAGCATCGGAGCTTTCAAAGGCTGAAGTCAACATGAATGTGAATTCACAGACTGCTCATCTGAATACTGCAATGGAAATGATCAGAAGTATTTCGGTCCTGAATGAGTATATGAAACAAATGAACGATTCTTACGTGGAATCCGTATCTGAATTCAGATCAGGCACAGTTTCGCTTTCTGCTTTGGTAAGTGCAAATTTTGAAAAAACCGAAGAAGTCAGGGAATCATTAAAAAATGTTTCCGGAAAAATACATATCTTTGCAAATGAACTGAAGAAGATGGAAGCAGAACTTTCTCATATTCACAGACTTTCAGATCAGCTGAAAAACCTTGCCTCTGCAAATCAGTAACTCGCCTTAAGCAGAATTACTCTGCCTCTGATTCCAGTTCTGCAGCTTTTATTTCTGAAATTTTTTCTCTGCGTCTTTTTTCTCTTTTGATCTTGTTCTTTTTAATTTTACTCTTATGTCTTGCAGACCCGGATTCCTTTCCGGACAGTTTCTCCTCAAGCTTCCTGCACAGAATGTCTCTAGCCTTGTATCTGTTGAGACCCTGGGTTCTGTGGATCGAGCATTTAACTTCAATTCCTGAAAGCTTATGACTGAGAAAGACAGCAGTGGCTACCTTATTGACATTCTGCCCGCCGTTTCCTCCGGATCGGATAAAACTTTCTTCCAGATCGGATTCCTTGATTCCGAGCTTTTCCATCCGTTCCTTGAGACTTGCATTTTTTTCAGGACTGACTGGAAAGGAAAGACTCATACAGTTCTGCTCTCAAAAAAAGGAAACGGTTTCCCTTCCTGATTCAGACATACAAAAGTGACTCTGCAGCTGATCACTTCTCTTTCCTGAAGAGTGTCTCTCTGAAGCGACATAGCCGTTGTTCTGACAGTAAAGGAAGACCTCCCCTGCTTTTCGATGCAGGCATAGATCTGAATCATGTCTCCGTTCCTTCCAGGTGTCTTGAAATCCACATCATCCATATTGACTGTTACAATATTTGTATAGCCTATTTTTCTCATTCCGAATATCGCTGCCGCCTCATCCAGCCAGGCCAGCATTATTCCGCCGAACAGATTTCCATGAGAATTTAATGATGCTGCCATTACGAGATGCTGAGTAACAAGTTCCATTCCCTCCCGGCTCATACAAGAACCTCAAGTATCCAGGTCAGTATCTGCTTCATTGAATAACCTTCATACGCTGCCTGCTGGGGAAGCAGGCTGGTTTCAGTCATTCCGGGAAGAGTGTTTGTTTCCAGGATATACGGTATTTTATTTTCAATGATAAAATCCGTTCTGGAATAACCGGAACAGCCGAGAACAAAATGAGCATAAGCTGCCGACTGTCTGACCAGTTCAGTGATCTCTTTGGATATTCTGGCAGGAGTGATTTCCTCACTCCCCCCTTTCGTATACTTTGCCTTGAAATCAAAAAACTCTGATTTGGGCACAACCTCCGTGGGATAGAAAGAATGCAGATCACCGTTTATTTCGAGAACTGCACAGGAAACCTCAATCCCGGAAATGCATTTCTGTACGATGATTTCGTTTTCTTCAGTAAAAACTCTCTTCAAAAACTGAACAAGCTCTTCTCTGTTCAGGATTTTAGAAGTGTTTACGCTGCTTCCTCCGGCATTCGGCTTTGCAAAAACAGGATACGGAAAGTCGATCGAGTCGAGAACGCGTACAAAGTCAGCTTCCCATTCCTTTTTTTTAACTAAAAAAAACGGTGCAACAGAAAACCCTGCATCTCTGAAGACCCTGTTCGACTTGTCCTTGTGCATAGCCAATGCAGAAGCGGCTGTACCTGAACCTGTATGACGGATGCCTTCAGAATGCAGTACTGCCTGAACTGTCCCGTCCTCTCCCTGACCGCCGTGAAGGCCCAGAAAAGCAATGTCTGATCCGAAAGATTTTTTCAGGGGAAAAACTGAGGATTTCAGATGCACAGACTTTCGGAACAGCTCTTCAAATTCGTCGTCAGTGCTCACCTCTGGAAAGGCGGTCTCATACTCTTCAGGAATCAGCCATTCACCGGCTCTGCTGATATATACTGGTCTGACTTTGAACTTTGTCCTGTCGAGGGTCTCATAAATGAACTTTGCAGTTCGGAGTGAGATATTGTGCTCCGTGGAAACGCCTCCAAAAATCACCGATACCGATTTCATTTGGAAGTCCTTTTCTGATAAATTGTATGGCCTAGAAATTTAAAATTTTCAGAAATCCCGAACAGAGTCTCCGAATGCCCAATAATCAGAAATCCGTCTTCATGAATGACCCTTTCAAATCCTGCAAATATTTTTTTCTGTGTCTCCTTGTCAAAATAGATGATTACATTTCTGCAGAAGATGACATCAAACTTTTCGGTAAACGGGTACCCTGTTTCCAGCAGATTGATTTTCTTAAACTGAATCAGGTCGCGCAGAGGCTGTCTGACAGTATAGTATGTTCCGTCATTTTCCTTGCTGGATGTAAAATACTTCATTACAGTGCTTTTTTCAACAGGAGCAAGTCGGTCATCCTTGTAAATCCCCTTCTCTGCGGTCTTCAGAACATTTGTATCAATGTCGGAAGCAGTAATTTTTATATCCCAGCCAGGTCTGGTGCTGAAATAGTCCAGAACAGTCATAGCAATGCTGTAAGGCTCTTCTCCTGTAGAACAGGCGGATGACCAGATACGAATATTCTTTTTGTAAGTTTTCTTACTTCTTTCCTCAAGCACGGGAAAGACTGTATTTTTCAGAAATTCAAAATGATGGTTCTCCCGAAAAAAATCAGTTTTATTTGTAGTAACCTTGTTTATAATTTCGTCGATTTCAGTATTGAAAAAGACTTTCTCCGACTTAAGCTTTTGTACATAGTCTTTATAAGTGCTCATACCGAGCACTCTGAGTCTGCTGTTCAGCCTGGACTGAAGCATAATTTTTTTATGAGGCGCAAGTGCAATTCCCGTTCTCTCGTAAATAATACCCTTCAGATAATTGAACTCATTATCCTCAATTACTGCAATACTCTGGAATAGATCTGCCATTTTTTCCCTTCCGTCTGACGCGTCAGACAATAGGGAAAGACTAAGACACGGCCTTCGGTTGAAAAGAACTTTTTAAACTTTATTTTCCGAGCACAGAGGGATTTCCGAAATCAAAGAGACCTGCAATACATCCTGTCATCAGTGTTGCAAGAGTTGCCGCCCAGACAGCCTTCCATGCGACAGAACTGATTTCATGACTTCTCGATGGAATCATATTCGTCATCCCTCCCACGAAAATACCCATGGACGGAATATGAGCAAATCCGCAGAGAACGTAACTCACTATCAGCATTACCCTATCAGAAATCACTCCCTTTCCGGCAAGCTCTCCAAGTGCCATATAAGGAGGAACAGATGTCTGAAGAATTCTCTGTCCGATCAGCTTGGAAGCAATCCAAAGTTCATTCGGATCCAATGAAGCTCCTGTAAAAAAAGTAGGAATCAGAAAGATGCCTCCAAAAATGTTATCCAGACTTATATAGTAAAAGAACTTACCCAGACCGATTTTCAGATATTTCCAGATTACAATCCAAATGGGATCCGCATCAGCTATTTCAATGGACGCAAAAGATGCAAGATGCTGAAAGAACATATTCACAAGTGCAACGCATCCCAGTATCGCAATGATTACAGCTGCAATTCCCGCAGCCATTTTAACTCCATCCATTGCACCGACAATCAGAGCATCCATATAGCTGGGCTTCTGAACATTCGGATCTTCCTTCTCTTCGGGAATCCCCCCCATCGTGTCAGGAACCTCAGTTTCAGGAATGATGATCTTGGAAATCACAAAACAGGCAGGAATGGTAAGAATTGATGCAGAAACCAAGTGACCTGTAATTGCCGGAAATGTAGGTCTGAGCAGCCCTGCATAAAGCCCGAGAACTGTTGATGAAATGGAACCGAAGCAGCTGGTCAGAATGGCACAGAGTTCGCTTCTTGTCATTGTGAGGAGAAACGGTTTGATCGCAATGATCGACTCGATTCCTACGAAAATATTGGCAGAACCTGCGAGAGACTCCGCGCCGCTCACTTTCATTGTTTTATGAAACACTCTGGCAAAAAAGCCGACTACCGGCTGTATTGCATTCATTCTGTATAAAAGGCTGATGATTGCAGAAAAGAAAATGACCTGAGGCAGTGAACGGAATGCAAATATATACCCGAGAGAAATCCTTTCCATATTGAAGTATCCGTTCTTTGCATTTACAAGGTAATTGGGATCTACCTGACCTGTTGCCGGATTTACCAGATCGACAGGATTGACGGCCATCTTGCCTGCAGGAGGAACAATAATTGATCCAAACAGGAATCTCGCACCTGCTTCAGATGCATCCATCAAGAAATTGAGGGCATCATTGAGAACGATGATCATATCCTTCGTACCAGGAACGACAAATATCAGCACTCCGATGACAAACTGAGAGAGAAGACCCCATTTGATTGTCTCCCAGGGAATCAGTTTTTTATTTTCAGAAGTCAGCCATGCCAATATGCAGAGCACATACACGCCTATAAGAGAGATCACATTCAGTTTTAAATCCATATTGCCCTTGCCCGCAGTTCCAGACCCAATCCAGTCGTACAGCCTGAAGAAAGATACTAAAATAAGTATCGACAACTGTGTAAGGAAAATCAACCATCACGAATATATTTGGATCAGCCGAGTCCATTGAAAAGGAGCAGGCATTCTGAATGCCGAAAAAAAGACGCTTCAAAACAAATCACTCAGCACAGCAGAAACACAGTTGCCTGGTTTAACCTTCCTCCCAATATAAATCATCCAACTGCATATTAAAATGATGCGAAATATTGATCTTTCCCTGCAAAAAGGTCTTTAACTTTAGGTTTATGATTTTTTTGACTCTTTTTGCAATATTTAACCATTTTTTTCTTGACTTTTCTTGCCATAGAAAATAAATGTACAGAAAATTTAACAATAAACTTCATTTTAGGGACTATGGGACACTTTAAACCACTGTCACCCTAGATGAGATTTTTAAAAAGGATCAAAAATGTCGAAATACGTTCATTACGCTTTATACGTGTTTTTATCACTTTCAGTCACAAATTGTGAAAAATTTGGCTTATTGGGTCAGGGGGGTGTACCAGGAAGCACTGTCAAATCTGAAATAGTCGCTGCCGCCACAGCTTCTTCCGCTATCAGCAACACTGCTGTATGTGCATCTTTAGGCTCAAGTTATGCTTCTTTCTGCAATTCCTATGTAGGCCTTTCTGTCATAATGGACACTATTATTGCGCCAATCACTGCGAAAGTTTCCGACTCAAAGCATTATCTGAGAAGTTCAGTAGATGAGTGCAAGTCTAAGATTAGGTCCATTGGATTCATTATGAATACAGGTCTTTCCGGAATTACATGTAATTTGAAAGAATCCCCAAAAGTCATTCAGATTGACGAAACAGGTTTTTAACGCTGACAGCAGTAAAACCTATCTCGGGTTTTACTGCCTCCCTTTCCATTTCAGTTCCTTCGTCGGCTCCTGTAAAAATTTTCCGACGCACAAAATTTGAACTTTCTTCTTATTCCTATTTTCACTTGACATCTGAGGGATTTTTTTTCATTTGGGAGTCTATGAAACTGCTTCAACTTATTCTGCTTATAATGCTTATTGGATGCTCCTCTACAAGTCACATAAAAGACTCAAGCAATATGAGCACTCCCTCTGGCAAGATCAGACATTATCAGACAACAACGAATTTCGGTCTGCACATTTTGGGTCTCTACCCTGTATGGGGCAATGCCAGCCTGAACGGCACAGTCAATCAGTTCACCCAAAATGCACTGAAAGAAAGAGCAAACAGTGTACATATCATACAGAAAGATATGACAAGGCTTTACCTTCTGCTTCCTCCCCTGACACTTATCTTTATGCCTGTCGTCACTGAAGTTTTCGGCGAAGTATACTGAATCGATGCCTATCTTTCAGCAGATTGTAACCAAAGCCTCTGAGGACAGACTCGAAAAACTGATTCAGGAAAGAGTCAGTGCTTCACCTGAACTGAAAAAGGAAATCGATGCCAGAGTCTGGGATCTTTTCGGTGAGACTTGGAGCATAATGTTTACAGATCTTTCCGGTTTCTCCAGGAACGTGGAAAAATTCGGCATCACTCATTTCCTGCAGATCATCTATGAATCGCACAGGCTCCTTGTGCCGGAGATAGACAACTATGATGGAATCCTTCTGAAAAAAGAAGGGGACAGTATGATGATTATCTTCAGAAAACCCGACAAGGCTGTGGATTGTGCTGTTCAGATGCAGAAAACAGCGGCACAGTACAATTCGGGCAGACCTGATGAGGAAAAAATCCTTCTTTGCATCGGCCTTGGACACGGGCTGATTCTGAAAATCGGGGATGATGATGTTTTCGGAGCAGAGGTAAACGCTGCAAGTAAACTTGGTGAGGACACTGCAAAATCAGGAGAAATTCTTGTGACCGGGTCAATGATGGAAATCCTTTCAGAAAGGAAAGACCTCTCGTTTGAAATGCTGGAAAATATTCCTCCGGGAGCTCAGTCTTCCTATCTGCTGAAATCAGCGGAGCACCCTTAAAAGACCAAGAGAGAAACAGTATACATTTTCGTGATATGAGAATATCCGTTTTTCTGTTATCAGGACATTCTGTATTCTCAATGGGGCTTGACAAAGTCTGATTCATTGACACACTGGATACAGCAGGTGTGAATGTGCTCAACCTAATACCAAAGAATCAAATTCTGTCCAAGATTTCATCCAAGCCTACTTTGCGGGAAAGGGAAAAATTTCTTCTCCAGAAAATCCGTTCAGGCGACAAGGCTGCATTTATGGAACTGGTTTCTCCTTTTCAGGAAAGGCTTTTTCGCAAGGCAAAATCAATGGTAGGAGACGATGATGATGCAGAAGACATTGTACAGGATGCACTGATTTCAGGATACAAGTCTATTGCAAAATTCAGGGCAGATTCAGGAGTATACACATGGCTGTACAGAATTGTGGTGAACAAGTCCAAGGACCTGATTCTGAAAAAGAAGAAATCAAATGAAAAACCTCTGAATGATAATGATCAGACTTTTTTTGATGAAAGACTCAGCTACGAAAAAAAATTAGAACTATCTGATGAATCAGCCTATCTAATAAAGAAGATAAATATGCTGGAGCCGATGTACAGGCAGGTGATCGATCTGCGGTACTACGAAGAGCTTTCCTACTCTGAGATTGCAGATCTTCTGAAATGCAATGTAGGCACAGTGAAAAGCAGAATCTTCAAGGCAAAAGAACTGCTGAAACATCTGATTTTGAATGACGAAAAGGAGAAATAAACTTTGAATGACAGAGATACAAAATGGTTAGGTTTTTTTTCCTGGGATACAGAAACTGAATCAGAACATGATCAGAGAATTCTGGAAAACAGGCTGGTGCAGAGTATTTCAGAATACAGAAAAAAAGAACTGGAGAACATTCAACTTTCAGAGAATTTCAATGAAAGACTTAAAGCACAGCTTTCTATGACAGAGTCTGAATCCTATAATGAAACTTTAATGGAAAAAATTCTTTACGCCGCAGGAAAACGTTCATTTCGGTATTCCATCGGTATTGCATCAATGGCAGCAGTCTGTATTATGCTCAGTTTCAGTTTTTACAGAGACTTTAATTCCAGTGAAAATTTTCTGGAAAAAAGACTCGCAGATCTCGAAACTGATTATGTAGACGACGAAGAAGAGCTTCAGCTTCTTTCACAGGTAAGAAAAAATCCCGGAAACATCATTCTTCTGCAAAAACTGGAAGAACACTATGTCAATCAGGGCAATACTGACATGGCCTCAAGAATACATTATAAACTGGAAAATATTTCTAAGTAAAATTTTTTCCTTTTCCTTAAAATATATTGATAAAAGTTGTCCTTGAACAGAGGACAACTGAAAAAAAACAATATGGCCGGAACATCTAATTCAAATTCTCAGGAAAAAAAAGCAGGTTCGAATAAATCAGTCATACTGAAGACACCTCAGTCCCTGACAATGTTTTCTGCCACAGCGAAGTGCATACTTGACGAACTTCGTGAAAGACATAAGACTCTGGACAAGCACGGTTCGAAAAAACCACATCCATCAGAATTTCTGACTCTGGACAAACTTCAGGAAGCACTTGTAAAATATACAAATTTAAGCGAGCAGGGACGTGCACCGGAAGCAGTGGATACAGCTCTCAGAACGCTTCTGGACATTGATGCAAGAGGCAATCAGGGAAAGGAAAGATACATCTACTTATACCCCTTTCTTCTGAAATCAGCCAATAAAATCACTGCAAAAATTGCAATCATAGCACCCCAGTCCATTCACGAACTGGATGTAAAACACTACAGGGAAGCCTGTTTCGAATATTCAC
>DAORDI010000032.1:0-29369 GCA_035345895.1 Leptospiraceae bacterium | reverse complement strand
ATTGTTTCCTGCCTCGCAAAAAGAGGCAATCAAATGAATTTCTTCAGTTACTGGTCGCCTGAAAATAAATCTGTTTATTATTCTCTTTCTCTGAAAGTGTTTAATCTGATTTTCCAGCATTCCAAATCGGAAAAAATTCTTTCCTATCTGGAACATCTGAATGATTATTTCAGTTTTATTCCTCCGTACTTCTGCAGGGAGTATGATGATTTTCAATGGGTAAAAATCTACGGCACGCTCAGCTGGCAGTTTCCATTTGAAACGGATTATCCTCTGCAGAAAAAATTTGAAGATTCACTGAACAGACTGAATCCATTGAAACCGATTCTTTTTGATATGAGCAATTTTATCAGCATCGGAGGGGCGTATGGAAAAATATTTGAGCAGTTTTTTAAAAAATACATAAAGACAGTACTGCTGCTCAATGAAACAGCTGTGCCTTATCTGAGAATCATCGGTTATGCCGGGGAATATTTTTCGGACAGAAGAGATGCTATGAAGAAAATTCAGTCTCTTTTCTGAATGATGACCGAACAGATGCTTCCGCCTGATTTTTTATAATTACATTGTATATCAAGCGGAACTGCCGTTCCGGCAGTCAGAATTCCCAGTTTCTGAGGAAACGAACCTCACTTTACTTTATAAGCAGACTTACATTCTTTGATGTTTTCCAGAATTTTTTTCTTAAAAAAGAGATCCAGATTGTCCGGCCAGGCTTCCTGTCCTCTTTCAACCATTTTCAGGGCTTCATCAGTCAGATGCATATAGGAAAGAACATCTGCATAGAGCAATATGCATTCTGCTGAATCAGGGGAAAGCTGCAGTGCCTGGTCCAGACATTTTACTGCATAATGATACGGTATATACTGAGAATCCAGTGAAATGACTGCTTCACTCACTAGCTGTCTGAGCTGATTTGCATTGAATGAGGATGTATCGAATGTCTCGCAGATTTCAGAGACTTTTTCTTTTCCAAATCTTGCCGCCTGAATACAGAGTGAGGCCAGTACACTGAAATCCGACGGGTTGATCTTCAGCACTTTATCTGCAGCTGAAATCAGCTTTTTAAAATCTCTTTCGGTCACAGTATTCTTAGAATACAGTTCTGAATTCATCGCTTCAAATGCTTCCACACTGGAATGGTGGCGCAGAAGAGTGCTGCCAGTGCCTTTTTTTTCCAGAAGAGCGGCAAGTATTCCCGGGGTTTCTGCTGCCCTCCCTTTCCAGAGAAGTGTTCTCTCTGAATCAAAGAGGTATGTGATCCCGTATTCCTCATTCTGAACGTTGAACTCTTCAAATGCGGGAACAGTCATATATGCATACTGAATCCCGGGAGGCAGGCTCTCCACAAACTGGCTGATATAATCGAAATCCTGAGAGGAGAGAGCTGAAATGAAAATCCTGTCCCCGTATTTTTTCTGCAGTTCACACAGCATAGGAAGAGATATAGACCATTCCGCTTCAGCTATGGCTGACCATGTATGAATCAGATTATATTTGTGACTAAATTTTCCTGAGCATTCGGGAAACCATTCAATCTCATCCAGAGAAGGCAGAGTTTCTCCCGGAACAAACATCTGATATTCAGAAAGTATTCCTGTAATTTCGCTGTCTTCAGGAAGAACTGCCAGCACTTCAGATGCCAGCTGTTTCAGTTTTTTCTTTTTGTCGAGATGTTCAGAAACTTTCCCTTGGATCTCTGAATGCAGTGCCAGCACTTCCTGTTTTTTTCTGGAAAGATCCAGAACTGCTTTTTCTGATCCGCCTTTCCCTAGAATCAACGGAAGGAGAGCGTCCAGAAAATAAGGATGACCCTGCCAGAGGAGCTGCTTTTTTTCATTAATGATAAATGCATTCGGAATTCCATCAATACCTTCCATATAGGCTCCGTACAGATCCTGAGGAGCAATTCCTACATTGTAGTCCATTTTTTTCCCGAGTTCTTTTACAAAGGGGACTACCTCATCCATAGATTCGGTTGTAAGTCCTGCAATTGTCAGTCTTCCTTTATATAATTTCTGCAGTTCAGTCAGATGAGGGATCGTCTGAAGACAGGGACCGCACCAGGTTGCCCATATTTCCACAATGGTCAGTCCTGTTCCTAGGCTGACTCCTTTTCCCTTGATCCACTGTATTCCTTTCAGTTCAGGAACCTTGCTTCCGATTTTCAACGGAGAATTTTCTTTCAGAGTCTTTTTCATGGAGTGCATAATAATCTCTGCTGAAAAAAGGTCAACAATTATGCAGGGGACCGGAAAATTACTTCTGTTCCGGTGCTGAAGAAATACAGCTCAATTTGCTTTATAAGCAGACTTACTTTCTATGATATTTTCAAGAATCTTTTTCCTGAAGTAAAACTCTTTGCGCTCAGGAAAGGCCTTCAGTCCTCTCTCAACCATCTGCAGTGACTCATCCGTCAAATGCATAAAGCAAAGAACATCTGAATAAGTCAGCAGACATTCTGCCGAATCAGGAGAAAGACGGAGTGCCTGCTCCAGACATTTGACCGCATAAGGATACGGTATATGCTGAGATTTCAGTGAAATCAGAGAACCCTTTACGAATCGCAGAAGCTGATCTGCATTGAAAGAAGATATGTCGAATGCTGCACAGACTTCAGAAACTTTTTCTTTTCCAATCCTTGATGCCTGACTGCAGGTTGAGGCCAGTACACTGAAATCAGTCGGGTTGATCTTCAGCACAGTTTCTGCGGCAGAGAGAAGTTTTTCCAAATCCTTCTCTTTCATCTTCTTACGGGACTTGCACTCGGAAACCATTGCTTTAAAAGTTTCCAGATCGGAGTGATGCTTCAGAAGGGTTTCCTTACTTCCGTTTTTTTCAAACAGGCAGGAAAGGATTGAGCCTGTTTCAGCTGCATTCCCCTTCCAGAGAAGAGTTCTCTCTGAATCAAACAGATAAGTAATCCCGTATTCCTCATTCTCAATACCATATGCTTCATATAATGGAAATGGCATCGCCGCATACTGAATTCCGGAAGGCAGGCTCTCCACAAACTGGCTGATATAATCGAAATCCTGAGAGGAGAGTGCTGAAATGAAAATCCTGTCCCCGTATTTTTTCTGCAGTTCACACAGCATAGGAAGAGATATAGACCAATCCGCCTCAGCTATGGCTGACCATGTATGAATCAGATTATATTTGTGATTAAATTTTCCTGAGCATCCGGGAAACCATTCTGCTTCATCTAGAGGAGGAAGTGTCTCGCCGGGAATAAACAGCCGATAGCCCAAAAGTATTCCTGTGATTTCCCTGTCTTCCGGAAAAACTTCCAGCAGTTCTGCAGCCAGTTTTTTCAGCCTGATTCTTTTTTCGAGATCTGCAGAACCTTTCTCTTGAATTTCCAAATGCAGTGCAAGAAACTCTTTTCTTTTTTCTGCAGGCTTTTCAGAACTGTCGGCTTTCAACAGGATGTTTTCTTTCCCAAATTCACTCATACTGTGCAGCGTAATCTCTGCTTTGAACAGGTCAACAAAAATGACTGCAGATGTATGGAGTCTCAGCTGTACAATCATATCCAGGGATCACTATGACCATGATCTCGATACACTTCAAAAAAAGGTGAATTTATGACGATGCAGCAGTCTGCTGCTCACTTACCGGTCAGCCTCTGCCCTTCTGCAGAAGCTGGTCTGCATCGAAAGAAGGTGTGTCTAATAACACAGACTTCAGAATTTTTTCCAATCCTTGCCGGCAGCTGACGATGTATGAATTATATTATATTTGCTTTTAGAAATTTATTTCAAATCCGGAGGAAGCACTTCGCCTCTTGAGTTTTTTACAGTAAATTTCCTTTCCATGAAAAACCTGCTGGAATTGCTGTGATTTTCCAGCAGATCGAAAATTCCAGTGTAGTTTTTTGACCTGGCAAACCTCTGTGCATTCCAGCCGGATACTTCTATCAGAGGATCTGCATGGTTTTTAATAAGTTCTTTTACTGTACATCTTTTTTATAAGTTTCAGTATAATCTTTCCCTAGGTTGATGTCCTTCAGTCTTTTACCGTTCATTAAGACAGATACTCGCCCATTCTTGGCGTCCATACTGACTGCAAAACTGTGCCATTTATTCAGTTCCACATTTGTTCCTGGGAATATGTAACGCCCGTCAACGTTTTTTTGTTTTTTATTGTTCCCGCAGTCTTTGCAGAATGTAAAGGTTTCTGCAATAAGCTGTCCGCTTTTTCTGTCTCTGAAGAAATCTATATTTCTGAACCCGGCGCTGAAAAGAAGCTGTTTTTCGTCGTCCTTTCTGTTCTCCGGCTTTACATTCAGAAAAAATGAAAAGCTGTCACCGATATTTTTCGTATGGATCTGCAGTTTTCAATCCTTTTTTCTTCCCGACAATTAAGAAAGATCCTTGCATTGTCCGATCCGAGTGCTTTTACAAAAAGCGATGAGTTTTACTTCGATACTGATTCCAGGAAATGTAAAATTCTGCCTTTCTGTTGACTGAACAGGAAAACCTATTATGCTGGCCGAATGAATACAAAATTTACAGTAAAAATAATTACAATCTGTTTCCTTCTGTTTCTTGCACCTGCACTGTTCGCAAGTGATCCGTTCGATGGGTTCTGGTTAAGCAATCCTTCAGGTAATATGACAAATCTTGAAACCAGGGAAAAGGCATTCGTGCTGAATATGTATGGCAGAAATTATAAATTCACCGGCTCCTATAAAGTGGAGGGAGGTAAATTACACTATACTGCTGCTGACGGAAAGGACTTTACTGACGGGACACCTCTGAAAGGAAAAAAAGGTATCTGTAAAATTTTAAAACTCAATGATAATCTTTCCTTTCAGGAAGAGCTGAAATGCACTGGCCCTCTTGAAAAATTCCGTTTATTCGGAAAAAGTCTCCAGGGGGCACAGTTCGGAAAGTCAACGGGATTGAAGTTTTGACAATAGATGCCGGTGGACAGACAAGGAAGAAGACTGTTCTGCATTCTGCTCCAAATGCATCATCCAAATCTCTTTCCTGTACTCTGTGGGATCAAAACGGGAAAAAAGAATTTGAGGGGAAAAGTCTGAAGAGTGGTGTGTATCTGCGGGTTATCGCAAAGATGAAGGAGAATCAGGACCGGGAAAACGCCTGGTACTATGTAGATGCCAGTGCCGTTCACGAAAATTCCTGCGGTCCCGGATGGGTGCAGGAAGAATTCCTGTCGATTGCTCATGGAGGAGGCTGATTCCTTAAAGTGCTCAACATATAAAGATATATAATATCTTTATATGCAGACTTGCTTGGTGTCCTCAGGAATGCGGAAATCCTATTAAGTTCCGGACACCGCCAGCCTGTTTTTCTGAATACGGGCTGGTATGAGTCTGTGTCTGTTCATCAAATCTCGTTTTTTTTTGGTAGACGCAAGAATCAGTCTGATTGATAAGTTTACAGATCCATTTTAGGAGAAAAAATGAGAATCTGGTCAGCAATTTTTCTGTTTATATTTCTGTCGTATCCTGTATTAAGTTCAGAGAATGCAGTCAAGGGGTTTATTGATCTGAGTTCTTTCAATTTCAGGGAGAAAAATCAGTCCGTTTCTCTGGACGGGGAATGGGAGTTTTACTGGCAGAAGTTAGTTCCGCCTGCCGATTTTTCCGGTGTGAATCCGCCTAAACCTGATTTATATTCTCCATTTCCTCTCACATGGGAAAAAATTCCGGACCAAAAATTTCCTGCGAAAGGATACGGGACTTACAGACTCAGAATTAGGCTGAATTCACTGGATACATTTGTGTTTTATGTGTACGGTTTCGGGACAAATTACAGAATGTATGTGAACGGAGAAAAACTGACAGAATCCGGAATTCCAAATGAAAAAGAAGAAACTTCTGTTCCTCGAATGATTCCTTCTGTTTTTGCTTATACTCCTCATTCAGCTGATCTGGACATTACAGTCCATGTTTCCAATTTCCATTACAGATCGGGCGGAGCCTGGTACCCGATTCGAATCGGAAGTCAGACTGTAATCAGAAATGAAATCTATTATTCCCTGTTTCTGGATATCCTTATATTCGGAAGCGTATTTATTATGGGAATTTATCATATAGGTATTTATATCAACAGAAGAAAATCTCTGGAAGCCCTGTATTTCGGAATATTCTGCCTTCTGATCAGTTTCAGAACCCTTTTGACTGGAGAAAAGATTCTTCCTCTCCTGAATCCGAATCTGTCTTGGGAATTCCTGATGAAAACCGAGTATCTGACCTTTTATCTGGGAACACCGCTGTTTATCAATTATCTCTACGCTCTTTTCAAGGATCTTGTTCATTATCGAATGGTTCTGATCTGCAATGCTATTGGGGTGATTTTTACTCTGGCCGTTCTTTTTTCCAATTCTTATATATATACACATACTGTTCAGGCATTTCAGCTCTTTACTCTTGTATATATGGTTTATGGAATTATAATGGTGAGCATTGGAATCAGACGGAAGATACCGGGAACTGCTATTTTCCTCATCAGTCTGCTCCTGTTTTCCGGCACAGTCATCAATGATATTCTGTACAATAATCAGGTTGTCAATACAACAAACCTGGCACCGCTGGGTTTCATCTCCTTCATTTTTCTGCAGAGTTTTCTTCTTTCCAAGAATTTTTCTCAGGCATTCATCATGTCTGAGCAGCTTGGACTTGAGCTTCAGAGCAAGAATGAATCACTGACAAAACTGGATAAACTCAAAGATGATTTTCTTGCAAACACTTCCCATGAACTGAAGACTCCGCTGAACGGGATCATTGGGCTGAGCGAGTCTCTGATTGACGGGGCAGCAGGGCCGCTCCCTGAGAGGGCTGCCTATAATCTCTCAATGATTATTACGAGCGGAAAGAGGCTCTCAAATCTTGTAAATGATATTCTGGATTTTTCCAAGATGAAGGGAAATGAACTGAAAATTGACAGAAAGCCTGTGGATATCTATTCTCTTGTAAATCTTGTTCTGTCTCTTTCTCATATCCTGCTCGGTAAGAAAAAAATTGATCTGCGCAATTCCATTCCTATAGATTTTCCTTCTGCATCGGGAGATGAAAACAGGATTCAGCAGATATTGTACAACCTGATAGGAAATGCAATTAAATTCACTGAAAGCGGCTCTGTGGAGATTTCAGGAAAAATTAATGATTCTATAATGGAGATTTCAGTCACTGATACAGGAATAGGAATTCCTGAGGACAAGTATGATACTATATTCAAGTCCTTCGAACAGATTGATTCTGCAAGTGACCGAAAATACGGCGGGACGGGACTTGGACTTGCAATCACAAAACAGCTGGTGGAAATCCACGGAGGTGAAATTTCCGTAAAGTCTGAACTTGGCAGGGGCTCTGTTTTTACATTCACTCTTCCGGTCTCGAGTGAAAAAGCTGCTGTTCATATAGAAGAATCTGTAATAACACAGTTGAAAGAAAGTGCGATGGATATTATTCAGCAGAAACAGCCTGCAGATGCCAAGGAGCTTGAAGATCATCAGAAATATAAAATATTCATAGTGGATGATGAACCTATCAACCTGCAGGTACTTTCCAACCATCTTACTATGCAGAAATATTCAGTCATTCAGGCTTCGAGCGGTCCGGAGGCATTGGAGCTTCTGGATTCACTCGTCAGAATTCCGGATCTCATCCTTCTGGATGTGATGATGCCCAAAATGACGGGTTTTGAGGTCTGCAAAAAGATCAGGGAAAAACACAGTGCAAGTGTTCTGCCGATTGTAATGCTCACTGCAAAAAATCAGACCAATGATCTGGTGCAGGGATTTGTAAGCGGTGCCAATGATTATCTCACAAAACCGTTCAACAAGGATGAACTTTTTACTCGAATCAAAAATCACCTGAACCTGTCGAAAACTTCAGGAGCTTATGAAAAATTTGTTCCTCAGGAATTTATCAGACTGCTGAACAAGGAAAGCATCATTGACGTGCAGCTCGGCGACCACAGCGAAAAAATCATGTCCGTCATGTTTTCAGACATTCGGTCATTTACTACTCTCTCTGAAAGCATGAGTCCGAGAGAGAATTTTAATTTCATTAATTCATATCTCAAAATAATGTCTCCCATCATTCATGATCACAGCGGTTTTATTGACAAGTACATCGGAGATGCGATCATGGCACTGTTTCCGAATGAGACCGATGACGCGATTCTCTCGGCTGTTTCCATGCTCACAGCTCTGAGGGGATACAACCGGAACAGAAACTCTTCCGGTTACAGACCGATTGACATAGGGATAGGAATCAATACGGGAAACCTGATGATAGGTACGATCGGAGGACAGAACAGGATGGAAGGAACTGTCATCAGTGATGCAGTGAATATCGCATCCAGGGTGGAAAGTATGACCAAGATCTACGGTGCGAATCTTCTGATCACGGAAAATTGTTTTCAAAGCATAAAAAATCCATCTCCTTTTCTGATTCGGAAAATTGATCAGGTTGTTGCCAAGGGGAAAAAATCTGCAGTATGGATTTATGAAGTATTCAATGCGGATTCGGAGGAAATGAAGGATCAGAAACTGAAGACAATGAATCTTTTTTCAGAAGCAGTGTCCGAATACTCTGAGAAAAAATATAAAAATGCATATAATCTATTCAGTCAAGTAAAGGAGAAGGCACACCTGGACAGAATCACCGAATATTTTCTGAAGACGCTCAATTCTACGGTTTGACAAAATCCTGAAGAATTGCATTATCGTCTCGTGTTTTGGCGCGGATTAAATAAGTTTTATCTCGAAGACTTAAGTGCCGGTGTCAGTGTATTCCTTATTGCAGTACCTTTATGCCTAGGTATTGCACATGCCTCCGGTGCACCTGTGCTTTCCGGAATCATTTCCGGAATCATCGGAGGAATTATTGCCGGTTTTTTAAGCGGTTCGCGTCTTTCTGTCAGTGGACCTGCCGCAGGACTCACCAGTGTGCTTATTGCTTCTCTGCATTCATTGGGGAGTATGGAAGCGCTTCTTTCTGCAGTTGTAGTTGCAGGTCTTTTTCAATTACTGCTCGCATTTCTGAAAGCGGGCAGGCTTGCCGATTTTTTTCCTGCGGCAGTGGTCAGCGGTATGCTTGCTGCAATCGGAATACTTCTGATTATTAAACAGGTCCCTCATGCAATCGGGTACGATGTAGTGGAATTCGGAGTTGAAGAGTTTTCTTTGAACAAGGAGGACATTCATGAAACTTATGATGATCCTCTTGCAAAACAGGAGAAAAATACTCTGACCGTTCTCCTCCATTCTTTTACCCATATCAAGACCGGCATTGCACTCATCGGCTTTGCTTCACTTGCAGTATTTATTCTCTGGGAAAAATATGCGTCCCGTATCATCCGATGGATGCCTGCCTCTCTTGCAGCCGTGCTTACTGGAATCATGATTTCAGAGATATTTGATATATATTTTCCATTAATGCATCCCGGTAAGGACAATATGGTTCAGCTTCCTGTCATCAGCAGTGTTTCTGATATTGGGAAAGCTCAGCTTTTTCCTGCATTCCCTGCATTTATGAATCCGGAAGTATGGAAGGTCGGATTTACTCTTGCAATGATTGCATCTCTCGAAACCCTTCTTTCCGTGGAGGCAATAGACAGGATTGACCCTGCCTATGAAACCACTCCCAAGAACAGGGAACTTTTTGCGCAGGGAGTAGGGAACATTTTCTGCGGGCTCCTAGGCGGGATACCAGTCACTTCAGTGATTGTCAGAAGTTCCGTCAATCTGGAGGCAGGAGCCAAGTCAAAAAATTCGGCAGTCATTCACGGATTTCTTCTCTTCATCACATCTCTTTTTCTGGCCCCTCTTATCAACAGAATTCCTCTCGCGTCTCTTGCTGTGATTCTTGTAATCATCGGTTACAAGCTTTCGAGCCTGAAGCTCTTCAGCAAGATGTACAGACTCGGCCTTGGACAGTTTATTCCGTTCACTGTCACCGTAGGTGCGATTCTGTTTACTGATCTGCTCACTGGAGTATTTGTCGGATTTCTCGCATCACTCATCGTAATTACAAGAAACCATTACGAGCTGATCCAGATCACTGTGAAAGATATGGGCAGAACCAAGAAGATTACACTGCTTCAGTATACTACATTTCTTCACAAGGCAGGACTCAAAAAAATTCTGCACGAGATTCCGAAAGGTTCGATCGTTGAAGTGGACGGGAGCGGAACAAGATACATTGATCAGGATGTGATTTCTCTTCTTTCAGAATTCAGAGAGTTCTCCGGGAAATCCGGAACTGAACTGATCGTTTCAGGGATACCGAGTATCCCAAAATATTCAAAGGAGTTTGAAAACAGGATGAATCTGAATCTGCAGAAAATGCTTGAGAACAATATAAAATGGGCGGAAGAAATGCTGAAAACTGATCCGGGATTTTTTAAAAACCTTTCTCAGGGACAGTCTCCGGATTTCTTTTTCATAGGATGTTCAGACAGCAGAATCACAGTCAATGAAATGACCGGAACTTCCGCAGGAGATATTTTTGTTCACAGGAATATTGCAAACATTGTGACAGGTTCGGATATGAATCTGATGTCGGCCCTTGAATATGCAGTGGATGTGCTGAAAGTACAGCATGTGATAGTATGCGGTCATTACGGATGCGGGGGAGTCAAGGCGGCAATTGATGAAAAGTCCAATCCGGGCAATACAATCTCCAACTGGATACAGGGGATCGTGAAGGAGTACGAGGCTAACAGAAACGAGCTGGACAGTATTTCGGACAAACAGGTGAAGGAAAACAGGATGATTGAATACCATCTGATGGCACAGATGAAAAATCTTTCCAAGCTGAATGTCATCAGAAATGCAGTCGAGAAATTCGGTTTTCCGAAACTTCATGCCTGGATTTATGATATTCATACCGGTCATGTGAAGGTTATTGCTGAAAACTATAATGAGGAGAGAGTATGAGCAGGAAAAAACTTTTGGAAAAATACAATGATATTATCAGTTCATTATATGTGAACTATATCAAAATTAAGTCAAAGTAAAAAGGAAAAACGGAACTCTGGCAGAGCAAGTTTGCCGGTAGTCCCTACCTTCCTAAAAATAAAAAACACCCTCTGACAAAGAAAGGAGAACATCTGTATCTTCTGGCTCAGATTAATTTTGAGGAGATGCCGGAACTGCATCCTTTTCCCCAAAAGGGTCTTCTGCAATTCTGGATTTACCCTACCATTTACCAGGGAGTCAATCTGGATGACCGTTTTCTTCAGGATACTTTCAGAGTGATTTATTATCCTGAGGTTCAGAAGGATAAACTGGTCACTGATTTTTCCTATCTGCCTCCGATTAACTGGGAATACAATTCTGATACATTCGGATATTTTCCGATCCAGTATGAATGCAGTCTGAGTTTTTCACTGGAGAAAATGCCGGTAACCTGTTCTGATTTTCATTTCCGTACTGAAATTCTGAGCAGAGTGGATGAGGATGAAAAGGATGATTTTGAAGAAGCTTACTATTCTTCAAAGCCATTGCAGACATATACTCACAGGATTGGAGGATATGCCAGCTTCTCCCAGGAAGATCCTAGGATATGGAACAATTATAAACATAAAAAATATGATACCCTTCTTCTGGAAATTGAATCTGATTTCCGGCAGGGAATCAATACGACAGGCGTACTGAATTTCCTGATTCAGGAGAAGGATCTCATAAACAGAAAGTTTTCCAGGGTAATGTACACCGGAGACTGCGGCTGAGATTTAAGGAGCCGGAGCGATTTCAGGGACCGGGTTTACTCCTCTGATAAATCTGCTGGATGCTTTTGCTCCTGCCGATTTCAATGCATCTGCAATTCCTGTATAATTGTGCTTTTCTGCAATCCTGAGTGAACTCCATCCTTTCAGTTCGTAATTCACATCAGCCTTTCTCTGGATCAGACGTTTCGCAATGTTCTCCCTGTTGAAATGCGAGGCAAGAAGAAGAGCCGACCATTCTTTGTGTTTTGCGTTCGGATCTGCTCCGTCATTGATTGCCTGAAGTGCGGCTGCATCATCTCCTTTATAGATTGCTTTAATGAGCACAGCATTCTGTTTTTCATCAATCGGTTTAGGAGTATCATTATTTTCAGATACAGGTTTGCTGTCTTCTGAACCTGATGAGAAGAGGGTTGTAAGTGTCTGATTCGGGTTACCTGCAAATGAAAAACTGAATGCCTTTCTGTCTCCCTTTTCTTCATAGAACCAAAGACTGTTTCCGGATGATTTAGGATGAGAAATCTTATTCACTTTACCATACTCAGAGTCTTTACCTCCGTAAGATTCTCCTAATGTCTTTCCTGCAAAAAGGTTTGCAATGACCTCTTCCAGTTCATAAGGGGACCATGCTGCATAATATCCTCCGAACCTGGAATTCAAGTAAGGTTCAGAATACTGTGAAATCCTTCTCTTTGCTTCTTCCGCATTGATTTTTCCAATATCACTTCCTGCATTGCCTGCAGTGAAACAGGCTCCCATAAAAAATACGATGGCTCCTTTTTTGACTTCCCATTCCTTTACATCAGAACCGCCTGTCCATACATCGGCTAGAATCAGCATTCCTCCGTCAGAACCTGTCGCCTTATAAGAAGGAGGATCAGCACCGCCTATCCCGTGTCCCGCATAAAATACAAAATTTGCATCTTTCAGCTCAGTTTTAATTTTCTCTTCAGTTGTTGGGGAATAAATTTCCACTACTTTGACATTCCTGTCTTTCAACGCCTTTGCGAGCTGCTTGAGATTGTCTGTATAACTTTTTGTAGATGGACCGTTGACTCCGTCTACTTCACCTGCAAGCATCACTGCCTTCAGCCCGGAAATTTTGACTGTCTGTGCCGGGAGAGATCTGAATGCAGTGACTGACCGAGTATGTTTTGGTTTTTCTGAAACACCGACGGCAGTTTTCGGATGGATCTTCTTTGTCTCTGCATGAATAGAGACAAAAATAAAAAGGAACATAAAATTCATCAGTATGATTTTCATGCAGATTATTTTTCACTTTGTGAAAGGATGGTCAAGCAAAAAAGGAAGCTGCCCGTCGGATGAACGGGAATGCTGTTTCTGCAAGAACGTAGAACTCCAGAGCACCGGATTATGAATGAAAATCCTGAAAGTATATCTCAGATTTCTGATCGGACTAGGCAGGATTGCAAATTCAGGTATAACGATGCCGATATTTTAAAAAATATATGTTATAACTATTTTAAATTACTGAATATATACGATGTATTTTTCGGAAAGCAATAGAATTCGGCATTTTCAGGCCTGCGATGAATCAGTAAAAACAGCCGCTTCGCCGCTTCGCTGCTTCCATACTTGCAGACTTTAGACAGACATGAAGAGCAGTTCTGACTGTTCTCTGACCAGGCAGATCTTTGTAAAGAATATTCATCGGCACCTGAAATTGTAAAAGACTGCAGACAGTTCTGCTCTGCTTGACAGTCAGGAACGGACTCGTATTTTTGCAGCAGAGATATTCAGAGGGAATGAATCATTTGAGCAAGGGTTTTGAGCAATGTGAGGCAAATTTAGTACATACTGGTTTAATTCAGGGGTTCGGAGCTGTATGCAGAGTATCCCTAAAGAATGAAACAATCACCCATGCTTCCGAAAATTTTGAGGAACTGACCGGAGTGAAAAACCCTCTTGGGCAGAAGATGAATTCTGTTTTCGGGACTGAAATGACTGCCCGTCTGACAGGACTTTCTGCGCGGACGGCATTCAGTGAAAGATGGAAGGCATTGACTGTTTTCGGCAGGGCTGAGTCAGACTCACTGACTGTTGAAATTGAACCTGCTTCTGATTTGAGCCAGAGATACGAAAGATTCTGGCTGACAAAAATTACTGATAAAAATGATGCGGATCATAAGATTCTGAATTTCATTTCATCTGTCAGCGGTTTTGAGAGAATAATGCTCTATGAATTTCTTTCTGACGGAACCGGCTGTGTGACAGGCGAAATTTATCACGGAGAGGGTGACAGGTATCTTGGGCTTCGGTATCCTGCAACAGATATACCCTTGACTGCAAGGAATCTGTATATCCAGAATTCATACAGATATATATATGATGTATCTCAAAGTCCTGTCAGGATACTGATGCTTCCGGGAATGGATTCTGATTCTCTGGATCTCACTCATATCACTCTCAGAAATGTTTCTCCGTTTCATATTGAATATCTGAAGAATATGGGAGTCGGATGTGCTTTTTCTCTTTCAATCACTTTCAACGGAAAGCTGATCGGTCTTTTTTCTATACACAGTCCAAAGCCAAAATTTCTGCCTTATCATCTGAGAGAAAATCTTGTCGATGCCGTCAGGAATTATCTGCAGGCACTCAGAACTTTGGAATATGCTGAAAAAATGAAATTTATTGACAGATATAAATATCTTGCTGATTCTTTCTGCCGAAGCGTCATCAGCGGAAAATACAGCACTATGCCGCTCAGTGAAATTATGAAAATTATGGGAGCTTCCGGGCTGGCTGTAAACATTGACGGTGAATGGGAAACGTTTGGAAAAGTGAAAATAAATGAATTTATAAATAGACTGAAGGAAGAAAAGGCTGACTTCAGACATCCTGGTATTTTTAGTACGGACTTTGCTTCAGGTCTGCTCGGTGAGGACAGCAGAAGTCCGGCGGAAGAATCTGCAGGTATTCTTTGCATCTGGTTCAGAAACCGTTCCAGTCATAAAGAGATTATCTGTGTGTTCGTAAAGCCGGAAGCCGTGCAGGATGTTATATGGGGTAGCAGAACATCTCATTATCCTGGAAACATCAATCCGGTGAATTCATTCGGCAGATGGAAAGAGAAAATGTATCTTCACAGTGAGAAATGGAGCCGAAAAGCGGAGCATTTCGCACAGGGGATACTTGCATCAGGCCTTGCTGTCAGAGCAGAGGAAATCTGATCCGGTGTTCAATGACAAAAGCTGCCAACCTTAGACAGTCTCTCTAAAAAATCCTTGAATAAAATCAACTGATCCGGGATTTACAAATAATATCTGAATGAGATGAAGGGATCAGCTCTGATTCAGTTCAGGGCAGGAGTTATCAAATGAAAAACATCGAAAAAATTATCAGGACGGCAACTTGGGAAAGGTGGAACAGCTGGAGCCAGGAGCAGAAAGATTTTATTCTAAAATATTCGGGTAAATCCGTAGGTGAAACAGACTCTTCACCGAAGGTTCATTCAAACAATTATTATCATAAAAACTGGGAATTCGCTGAAGCAAGACCGGATCACGGTGAGATATGTGAACATTGTAAATTTCCTTACTGTTTTTATGCGGAACCCAGAAACTGGTCAATGTCTTCAGATGCAGATGTCTGGAATCTTATGAAATGTGCCAATGTCCAATGCGGCAGGTACTTTGAGTCGTGCTTTTAGTGAATACATTTTTTTCATTTCAATACTGTTTTTAATCTTAATTTGGGAATTCCCTGATAATTCAGCTTGACACGGCTGGCACGTACGCATCATATTGGAAAGGAAAGGTATACTTCAGAAAAAACAGAGAAAACTCTTTTAGTTCGTGAAAAGAGCCACTGAAGAAGAGGTTATGAAAGTAGTTTTAGTCAGACATGGGGAAGCTGAAGTTTCTTCAGAAAGCGGAAAAGACATTGACAGAAGCTTGACGGATTATGGTAAGAATGACATACACCGTCTGGGAATGTTCATGAACAGACTGTTTCTGAAATACAATTTTATTTTCCACAGCCCCTATCTCAGAACAGAGCAGACCGCACAGATTCTCTTTGAAGATCTGCAGAAAAAACAGCCTATGGAGATATTCCCCGCTGATGAGCTTGCTCCTGATAATGACTATGAAAGAATTTATCCTAAACTTAAAAATTTTACTAATTCAGATTCTGTCATCATTGTAGGACATAATCCGAATATATGTTATCTGGGATCAAGACTGATTTCAGGAAATGATGTGCTTGCTCCCAATCTGAATTTTCTTCCAGGCACTGCGCTTGCGCTTAATGTATCGAAAGAGTATCTTACTTCTGCTCAGATTCTTTGGATGGTTTCTTCAAAAGAACTTCTTTAGATTCGTTCTGCAGCCTCATATAAAGATCGAGACAGGAATGAGTCCGCATTCCTGCATACAGAAAATCCTTGCAATCTGATTTCATTACTTTAGATATGCAGTCCTTCATAAGCATCTGTTTTTCCGGTTCTCTGTGATTTTTTATCTTTTCATCCCAGTTGTTCAGGAGTCCTGTTTCGCACTCTTTCCTGTCTCGGTATTCTTCCGGGAATGTTCTGTATATCTGGGGATTGCACTCTCTTATTTTTGCACACATAAACAGAGCTGATTCCTTTATATAGGAATCATAATCTCCTTTGAATTCAGGCATTTTTTTACGGTCGGAGCATAAAACGACTGACAGGAATAAAATAATTATAAAATATTTAAGAATGGAGTATGGGAAGAGATTCATTTTCTGAAAATTGAGCATTCTATTTCTCCTTTTCTTGAATAGTAGGAATTCAGGAGTTCGAGTGCCTTGGTAAAATTTGCACTGCTGTCTTTCGAATCAGATGCTCCAGCTGCACTTAAGAGGACAGGCATATACGCATAAACCATCCCGTTTTCCATATAATTGAAGGATTTTTCTGCCCAGCTTTCCCTGAAGTTCTTCAGATACCAAGCCTGATACCTTTTTACTGTCTTTCCATCGACAAGAATGTCCTGTTCCGGAAATTCCTTCACTTCCTCAAACATAAGTTCAAGATAGCTCTGAAAGAAAATAAAGGACTTCTCGCAGGTTTTGTCTTCTATGAATCCAAGGAAATAATTTTTTCCTTTCTCCAGCCGAAGCCAGTAGTTATACTGATTCTTCTGCATAATATTTAGCGACTGCACAAAAGGCTGTCCGGGAAGAAACCAGGAAAGGATTGCCGCATCCTGGTATTTGTTTGCAATAATTTCAGCATTTGGATCCGTCCTGTCTCTCAGTTTTCTGATTTCTTCTGCGGCTTCCCTGAATCCTGCCTGTCTGTACCCCGGGACTGAATATGTTTCAAGAGGGATATTGAACAGTTTTACAATCGGAACGGAAAAAAAGCTGAACACATTAAAAAATAATGCAAAAAATGTCCCTATCTGAAATGCTCTGAATATGAAAGCGTCTTTCAGTGATTCTCCCCTTTTTTCCAGAAAAGCAGCAGAGATCAGGATCATTGGAAGATATGCAGGAAAGGTCCAGTTCGCCTGTATATGTTTGGTGAACGACATAAAAAGGAAGTAAAGCAGAAGAACTGAGGCATTCAGATACAGAAAGGAGAATGCAGATTCGGAATTGTCCTGCCCTCTGAGAAAAATGTATTTCAGTCTTTCCTGTTTCATTCTGCTTATGAAGCTGCCAAGCGGAAGAAAAAGCAGTGCTGCTGAAGCGATGAACCAGAGAGGGGACATTGCAAGAAGCTGTCCTCCAATGTATTCGCCAGTGTTCCATTTTTTGGAATAGACCCCTCCCGAGGATCTGAGATGAATGATTGCATCCACATTGTCCCAGTGATGCTGAATATTCCAGAGGATGACCGGTGAAAACACCGCCCCTGCCAGAATCAGACCGGCATAAAAATGAGGATTTTTCAGAAGGGCGGACTGTTTAGGATTCAATATAAGCCAGACAATCAGGCTGAGTGCAAAAAACACCATAGAGTGTTTTGATAGAGCCCCGAACCCGAGGGACAGGAACATCAGATATAATGATAAAACATCTTTTTTGAATATATAATGCACAGTAAAATACAGTGCGGCAGACCAGGACAGAAGCAGGGGAGAATCGTGCATAATGAAAATAGATCCTCCGAAAAATCCCGGAATGAGCTGAGAAAGCAGGACAGTCCAAAAAAGTCCCTTTTTGCCGAATTGCAGAAGGCGTGAGGTATAAATCAGAAAGACAGATGTTCCGAACCCCGCCGATACTGCTGCCAGTTTAAGCGCAAAATTTGTATTTCCTAAGATCGAAGTAAACAGTCTGATGTAAAGCCCTACTCCGGGTCCCTGATCGTAAAAGGAAAGATCAAGCCTTCTTGACCATTCCCAGTAATAGGCTTCATCAGGGATCAGTTCTGTTCCCAGTGCATAAAAAAGCTTGATCACTGAGATGAGTGTTATGATTCCGATATAAGGAAATACTGAAGTATTCATCAGACGGATATTTCTCCTTCAAATACTGTGACTGCAGGTCCTTTCATAATCACATGACTGTCAGATGATCTCCATTCTATGTAAAGTGTTCCGCCCAGAAGATCAATTCTTACTTTTCGGCCTGCTCTTCCAGTCAGATGAGCAGCTACTGCAGTCGCGCATGCCCCTGTTCCGCAGGCCAGGGTTTCTCCTGCACCCCTTTCCCAGGTTCTCTGATGCAGATGATCCTTTCCTAATACTGTGATGAATTCCACATTTGTTCTTCTGGGAAACAGAGGATTGTTTTCAATGAGGGGGCCTATTTCGCGGACCGGAAATTTTTTATTGTCATCCACAAAAATGACTGCATGAGGATTGCCCATACTTACCGCAGTAAATTTCAGATCAGATCCTTCAATTGTAAGTTCTTTTTCGATGACAGGATCGGTTCCTGAAATCTTTACCGGAACTTTTTCCGGCACAAGAATCGGCTCTCCCATATCGACAGTCACATAAGTCACTCGGTCTGAACTGTCAGTTTCAAGATCGAGCTCAAGCACTCCTTTGCCGGTTTCCACTTTCGGATTTTTTTTGGAAGTCAGTTTTTTGTCATAAATAAATTTACCTACGCATCTTACTCCGTTTCCGCACATTTCCGAAGACGTTCCGTCTGAATTGTACATATCCATCATAAAATCGGCCTTGTCAGAACTGCGGATGAATATGACTCCGTCGCTTCCGACTCCGAAATTTCTGTCTGAGATTCTGATGATCTGTTCCGGGGTAAGTTTTATATTATCCTTTGTTGCATCAATATATACATAATCATTTCCAATGCCTTCCATCTTTGTAAAACGAATCAGATTCATATGCCGCCTGTTTAATATAGACTCTTGATTAAACTTTCTGAACCTCAATTCTGCTGACAAGCAGTTTTCAGAAAATAAAAGACTGAGTTAATGGAAATGAAAAGTGCGTTACAGAAATGGGCAGATTATTTGATATTATCACTGTGAGGTTTATTCAACAGCTTTTCAGATTATTTTTCTTTTCTTTTATGGCTGTTTTTCTTTTTAACTGCACTGATGAAAGAACGCGGGTGACTGCTGTCAATGGAGTATTTGACCTGAGTCAGTGGAATTTTGAAGGTCAGGAAAGGGACAGCACTGTTCAGCTGGACGGTGAATGGGAATTCTACTGGAACAGTTTTCTCTTCCCGAATGGTCTTTCTGATGCAGCATCGTATATTAAGGTTCCTTCTCAATGGCAGGATGAAAAAATACTTTTGGATAAAAAAGAGTTTACTCCTCCCGGAAAGGGTTACGCAACATACAGGCTGAAAATCATTCTTCCTCAAAAAACACCGCCTCTTTCGATCATCATTCCTACTGCCGGATCTGCATACAGGGTATATATTAACAGAGAACTCTATTTCTCCTTCGGGAACCCCGGCACCAAAAAAGAAGAATCTGTTCCTTTCTCCAGAAAAAAAGATTTTGCAGTCAGTCTTCCAAATGACAGAGTTCTGGATCTTGTGATTCATATATCCAATTTTCATGATACTTCGGGAGGTCTTTGGGATAATTTCATTCTGGGAACATCGAAAGCCGTTTCAGAAAAACAGAAATATGTCTTTGCTGTCGATCTGATCGTTTTCGGCTCTCTTCTGGTTATGGGTCTTTATCATTTGGGGCTTTATCTCAACCGAAGAAAAGACAGCTCTCCCCTTTATTTCGGAATTTTCTGTCTTCTCATTGCGGTCCGAACGGTCACTGTAAACGAAAGGTTAATCCTTGATTTTATTCCGAAAATGTCCTTTCTGCTTATGCATAAGGTTGAATTTTTCTCATTCTATTTCTCTGCCTTCATATTTCTGCTTTTCATACAAAGGCTTTTTCCTGAAGAAAGTTCAAAGAAAATGTTTATGATAATGACTTTTATTTTTATTCCTCCTTCCTTATCTGTAATTATTTTTCCTATGAATATATATACAGAATTTCTGGGTATTGTAAGGATTTCAATATTAATAGGAATTATTTACGTGATGAAGATTTCCGTGCAGAGTCTGATGGGGAAGAAACAGGGTGCAGTTCTCTTCACTGCGGGCCTTCTCATTTTTTTCGTTTCGGTCGTAAACGATATACTGAAGACTTCGGGTTATCTGTCCACTCCTCTTATGGCAAGTTACGGTTTTCTGTCATTTGTCTTTTTTCAGGCCGTACTGCTTTCTTCAAGATTTGCAAAGGCTTTTGTGGATGCGGAACAGCTTACCGAAGAGCTTCGCCTTCTTTCTGCTGAACTGGAAAGAAAGGTTGAGGTCAGAACGCTGGATCTTCAGAATGCGAAATCAGAAACCGATACACTGAATGAAATCGCAGTAAAGGTCAATTCGAATCTGGATATAGGCTCAATAATTAATGTCATTCTTAAGCATATACAGGAAAAATATGATATCAATATATGTTTTGTTTTTATGCTGGATTCAGTCAGAGAGAGAATTTCCGTATTCAGTTCATCGGTTCCTGCTGCTGCAGGAAGACGGATGATCAGACTTGTATCAAATCTCAGCATAAACCTGAATGAAGATCTGGATATTCATAAGTATGTGCTGGATTCCAGGAAAGCTCTGTATCTGAAAGAAGTCAGAAAAACCGGAGCGAGAATTGAAAATTTTTTTAAGATTCGTCTAAAGATTAAATCGTTTATATGCATTCCTCTTGTATTGAAAGATGAAGTCATCGGCTTTCTCGATTTCAGCAGAATGGGCAGGCAGATATCAGTCAGTGAGGCAGATTTTGCCTATCTTCAGATATTGGCTAATCAGGCAGCTGGTGCAATCAGGAACGCCAGCCTGATGAAGGAGAGAGAGGAGGCTGTCAGGAGCGCAGAGATTGAAAAGGGCATTGCACTGATTGCGCAGAGAGAAGCTGAAATAGAAAGAATGAAATCAGAAAGACTGATATTGAACATTCTGCCGGAAAAGACTGCGCAGGAACTGAAGGAGAAAGGATATACAGATCCTGTCTTTATCGAATCCGCAGCAGTTATGTTTACGGACTTTCAAGGTTTTACGGAGATTTCTGAACTGCTTTCACCGCAGGATCTCATTCAGGGGCTCGACTTTTATTTCTCTGCATTCGATCAAATCATACAGAAGCATAATCTTGAAAAGCTTAAAACAGTCGGAGACAGTTATATGTGTGCCGGCGGTGTTCCCCGAATCAATGCGGCTCATGCTGTCGATTCAGTTCTGGCAGCTTTGGAGATCCAGTCTTTTATGAATGAAAATTCTGCAGACAGGCACAACGGATCTGTCAAATGGAAACTTCGGATCGGCATTCATTCAGGACCGGTCATAGCTGGAGTGGTCGGTGAGAAGAAATTTGCCTACGATGTCTGGGGGGACACGGTAAATACAGCATCGAGAATGGAGTCAAGCGGAGAAGAAAACAGAATTAATATCAGCGGTGCAGTTTACGGAAAAGTAAAAGATTTTTTTGACTGCAGATACAGGGGAAGAATATCCGCTAAAAACAAGGGTGAAATCGATATGTACTTTGTAGAGGGGATCAGGAAAGAATTGGCAGATCCTCTGTTTCCAGAAAGGACAGTTCCAAATGAAGGTTTTATGAATTTATACAATAATCTATAATCCATGGAAAAAATAATCAGCATTACTGCACTTGTTTCCGGTCTCATCTGTGTTGTGCTTGCCGCACGCGGTCATATCGGGAATTTTATATTCGGCATACTGAATTCGGCCGCTTATGCCTATATTGCCTGGCTCAACGGTCTTTTCGGTGAAGTCGGACTGAATCTGATTTTCTTCATCCCTGTCAATATCGCAGGCATTTTTCTCTGGAAAGACAGGATTCTGGACGGGACAGTCATCATGAAAAAAATGAAACTGATGAATATATTGTATATTCTTGCAGGTGCATTTCTTCTGACTTTCCTTTTCGGATGGAGTCTTTCATTCATTGCAGGACAGAATACTCCCTATATTGATGCCTCTACAAATGTGCTTTCCGTGGGAGCAGCTCTTCTGATGATCTTTCGGTACAGGGAGCAGTGGCTCTTCTACATCCTTCTGAATATTCTGACTGTGACAATGTGGTTTATCCGATTCACTGAAGGAGGAAATGAAAGCATCATGATGATGTGTATGTGGGTTTTCTTTTTTCTGAATTCTCTGTATGGGTATTGGAACTGGAGTCGGGGTGCTGAATAGGACAGCTGCCCACCGCAAGTCAATACTCCACTCCTGAGAAGGCAGTGGAGTAAATGACCAAATAAAACCTGTACACGCCTTAATGCAAGCAGCGAACGGGGTTTTTTCCTTCACGATCGTTGGGTAATGCCTCTCCAGTGTCGTTATCAAGAGCTATTGCGGTGTCATCACGACCTGGGTCAGAAGACCAGATGTCATAGTTATCGGTGGAAATTTTTTTCCAAGATTTTGTAATCCCAGCTGCATATGCTTCCTTTAATTCATCGGTTGTCGGCAGCCGCATTCCAATGCTTTCACATTTTTTCTTAGCATCTTCCCAATTCATTCTGCCTTGGTCTTCACTCCATATGTAGTCACTTATCAAGCAGCGAACTTTGTGATAGCTGGTTTCAAAGTTGCTGCCGGTGATCCCAGTGTAGATATTGAAAAATTTAATCCAGTTGTCTTCTTTAGAACGTTCAGACGACCAGTAATAACGGGCATCTGATTTCCAAGATTCAGTAATACCTGCTGCATATGCTTCCTTTAACTCTTGAGGTTTCGGCAGCCGCATACCAATGCTCCCGCATTTTTTCATAGCATCTTTCCAATTCATATAACCTTGGTCCTCACTCCATTTTCTGTTGCTCGGTTTTTGCGGAGCATTCTTCAAATCATTCGAACCATCCCATGTAATTATTGAAATTTCTTTACTTTGGTAGACTTTTGTCATACCTTCGGGGGTCGTTATCGTGAACAATTCCTCTGTACGTATTGCGTCTACACCTTCAAAGACAATTCCGTTTTTTAGGATTACGGTTTTACTAAATCGTGGCATCTGTGCGGATAATTCGGTAAAGGCGACTGCAATACAAATTGTGATTACCAAGGTGATTGGCTTTATGATCTTTGAGAAGCTTGCACTTTGGGAGTCGTACTGCTGTGCTGCTTTTTGTTTGTTGTTCATATCTTTTCCTCTATAGTTTTATGTTACTGCATCAGACCAAGCCTCGTTCCAGAAAAACATTCAGCATCTTGGAAGTTTCTGATCTGCGAAAGCATTCTATAAATACTTTCTCTTTTAAGATGTGAATTAGACCTCTGAAAGGGTAAAGAAAACAAAGAAATTTATCATATTTTTTCTATTTTTTCAGAATTTAAAACCTTAAGGTTAAACGGATTTTCAAAGAGAATAGGGAATGGTGAAGATTCTTTTTAATGATAAAATAATACAAAAAATGAAAAAATATTTCAATGAAAACTCATTTGCTTTTTTGCCCAACTCCGAGCCCTGATCCCTAAGAAATACTTGACAAAACTAAAAACAGATATATATGTCTTTTTCAAGCGTTTTTGCGTATTCGAAAGGAAAATGAACGAAATGAGAAAAAGATCCAGTTTTCTTGTAATGATTCTAATAATTTTGGTTGGGGGGTGCAAAAGACTCTTTTCGCTGAACAAAAAGAGTACAGATTTTACACTTTTGGCTTCTGACATCAATGTCTTGGACAGGAAGCGTGGAGTGGTTCAGGCATCTCCCGGAATTGAACAGACTCCTCACAATGACAAAACTTTCTGCAGTAAATAATTATAATGAAAAAATATCTCTAAATGAGAAGCCGACCCTTTTTGAACTTCTGGAACTCCGAAACGGTGCAGTCGGACTGATGGGACACAATATGGTTCCTCAAGGGGACTATGCTTTCTTTGAACTGACTCTGGGCACAAAGCAGGAGATTCAGATAGACGGGCAGTTTCTTCCTCTGACAATAGAAGATGCGGGTCAGTCCGTGCTTCGGTTCATGGGGCCGTTTGCTCTCAGAGGCGGAAGACTCACAGAAGTATTTCTTGACTTCGATCCGAATACTTCCATTTTTTATATCCCGGAAAGAGGGTATATTTTAGACCCGACACTTCTGACAACCTCGGTCATCAGTATGACCCCTGTGCAGGATGGAAGAATCCGCGATGCTCTCGGACAGAGAAGCAATACAGTGACAAGCGAATCCGACCTCATCTTTCAGGGAACTGTAAAATCAGTCTCTCCCTTTGTCAGTCAGAATATCTACGGTAAAAATACAGTCTACAGTCAGAACACTCTCACAGTGGAAGACAGACTTAGAGGTCAGGTCAGCACTCCTGAATTCAGTATTCAGACTCCGGGCGGGACAGTCAATTCCTCCACTCTCAAAGTCAAGGGAATGCCGGAATTCACTGCAGGAGAATCCTGTCTTGTATTCCTTAAAAAATACGGAAACCGTTATGCACCTACTCGCGGAGAGATGGGGAAGATCAGTTTTTAATTGGAGTTCAGCCCTCGAGGTTTTCAAAACCTCGAGGTCTGAAAAACCGACCGACCCCCAAAAAAGGAGAAAAATTATGAAACACACCAAATACATTATTTTATCATTCATCTGCATCAGCGTCTGCAATTTCATGTTCCAGTCGCCGAACTCAAGACCGCGCAGACCGGGTAATTTTCCGATCATACGGGTAAACGTTGATCAGTCTGTTTTCCCTCCGGGGATTACATCTTCTGTCTGGAACAGCACAGTGGAAAATTCCTCCCTTTCCTGGTTTCAAAATTCGAGTGCGAAGGTCAGCTACTCAGTCAAGGCACTGTCCACT
Organism: Leptospiraceae bacterium; assembly: GCA_035345895.1. Taxonomy (GTDB): domain Bacteria; phylum Spirochaetota; class Leptospiria; order Leptospirales; family Leptospiraceae; genus DAORDI01. The sequence goes on along the minus strand of DAORDI010000032.1, from coordinate 4,395 downwards.
GAACGTTCTCCTCTTGTGCCGTCAGAAATCAGCTGTTCTGACTCTGCAAAAAACTCACTGTCAAAGGAGGATACACTGTATCTGTCACAGGGAGCCGACCCGGACTGCACAGGAACTTCCTGCAGTTTTCTCTGGTCATGCGGGGATGAAATTCTGCACAGTGACATTCAGATCAATTCTGAGTATTCAAATGAACTTTCTGATCCGAATATTCTGAACACCGTCCTCACCCACGAATTCGGCCACAGTCTGGGACTCGACCACTGCAGCCCAGGCGATACTGTTTCCCAATGCCAGAACAGACTGAATCTCGGCGCATCAAACACAGATCCGAATGAATTTTCTGTCATGAATAAATTCACAGATTCCATGAAAAATATCTCAACTGACGACAGTGATGGACTGAAAAAACTCTACGGAGAAATGTTCAATCCCTTCCCCAGAACAGGAATTTATGCACTGAACGCGGAGGAGATTGCACTGTTTTCTACTGCAGAAAATCAGGAAGCAAGCATCTCTCATTTGATTGGAACACCGGAACAGCAGGTCAAAACATACTCAGAACTGATGACTTTTCTAGAACCGACCTCGGAGCAGATAGACTATGAAATTAATACTTGGGCATTCAGAAATATGCCGCTTCCTCCAAATATACCTCCACCTCCGCAGTATTCACCTCCCCGACTGACCAGAGAACAGGGAATCGCAAGGGACAGAGAATATATGAACGGATATTTTGGAACTGTGGAAGCTGTCATTCCCTCCCTTCCAGACAATGAACTTTCAATTGTCCGATCCAATGCAGTGTCCGGGACACGTGCACATTATCTTCTGATCAGTGCATTGAACGGGAATCCGCAGGTGGATGCTCAGCTGATTCAGGAAAATCTGAACTGGCACAGCAGGCTCAGAAACGCTGCAATTGATGAACAGATTCGAAGAAAGGGGCAATGATATGAAGAAATTTATTTTCTCTCTAAGAAAAAAGAATTTATGCTTTTTGATTTTGGCGGTTTTTTCCCTGCACTGCTCAGAAAAAAAGATAAATTATACTTGGCTCTACTGGATGTTTTACGAACTGATTAAACCGCCATCTTGCCCGGATATATCCAAATATACGCAGCTTCAGAAAGCAGTGACCATTCAGGCAGGATCGGCAGTTTCCGTTTACGACAGGTATCGTATTCAGACATCCTCCCAAAATCCTGTCAGCATAAAAATCCAGCTGAAATCAGACTGTGTTTTATACAGGGATTTTGAGTATTGTCTGAATGGGGGATATGGTTATGCCAGCAGCAGTAATTCAAGTTCTTCTTATGCAACATCCTGTGACGACAACTCTGTCAGTCTAAGAGTGCCTATACAAGGAGGTACCGGGGTCTCAGAGACTTGCTCTCTATCCTATGGCGCACAGATATATGAAATCAATATCTATACACTTGAACCAAAAGAGGGATGCTTCTATGAAATTACTTACAATTGATCATATTCTAGCTGTTTGGAAAAGAATGATAGTTTTCATCTATCTTTTGTGTATTTCTTTTTTTTCTGGATTGGCTGCGTATCCGTTTACAAACAGGCCAGAGAATTGTGATACAACAGGTCAAAACGATTCCAACACTAAAGCTGCAGTCTACGGAGACAGTCGAATGGACTATATGGGGAATATTCCGGGACTGCCTCTGTATGATATGGATTTGCGCAGTCGAGCCACCGATTTTCTATTCCCGGCTTTTGCAGTTCCCTGATCCCTGATCCCAAAAAAAAGGAGAAATTTATGAAAAAAACATTATTAAATATCAACTTACTTTATATCTTTACTGTATACTTATTTTCTATAAGTTTACTATCTGAAGAATCGGCGGTTCAGAAAACGAACTGGTCGATTCAGTATGCATTCGGCTCCGGCAAAACCAATACAGAAGCGATTACTGAAAGAGATAAAGTCAATAATACATTTTTAGTAGGAAGTGTTTCCAATTCTCCTGCGGCGAATATGATTCCGTTTATGAAACAGAGGAACAAGCTTGTGGGCAATTCCTACAGTTTCCGGTTTTCGGCAGAGTATCTGAGCAGCTCCGGTCGCTTTGGGTTTATCACTGGACTCACCGGAACGGAGATGGACTTTACAGTAGAGCAGAATGGTCTTCGAAGACTGGGACTGATGAATCTGATCCTTCCTAGGCAGAATTCACTTTTTGGTCTGACTCCCCTTCCTCAAAGTGCTTTTATGACCCTGCTGGATATTTTTCCAGTATATCGGTCAGCGATGAACAGGGATACTGTGAGTTATTCTGTTCCCTATATGGATTTCGGCCTGACCGTTCATATCCTGCCTCGCAGACTTCTGGATCCATATTTTGTATTCGGAGGAAGCGGTGGATTCTGCGGAAAGGACTGTTCTGCCAGAAGAGGATTTGCCCGGTTCGGTCTGCGGCTGAATTTTGAGAGAATGTATTTTTTCCTGGAAGGCGAGAAGAGCGTCCACGTTTTCCGCACAGGAAAGATTGACTCCAGACAGATTTTTGATGAGTCCGCTTTTTTCGGATTCGGGATTAATATCTGATTCTGCAGTTCTCTTCAGCTCCGCTTTCGCTGCTCAGGAGGGCAAATCATTTCTGATTGCAGAGTATATTCTAATTGAGATACAAAATATCTCAATTAGAAAAACAAACCTATCGAGACATCAAACTGAGATTAATTCCTGGAGTTCAGAGAAATTCGAAATTGTCTTCTTAGTGCAGTCAGGATTATTCCTGGCTGAAAATCCCCCTTGATATCAGTCTGACAGAGAATGGTATTGGAAAAATGGAAATTATGAAGTGGCTTTTTGAAAAATTCAGAAATAAAGAAATGAGTGATGATGAAGTATTTGAATATATGCGGGAAAATCATCTTTTGATGGAAATGTCTGCTGCAGACTTTTTGATAGATAATCTCAATTCTGTTCGAAATTCTTCCATGCCTTTTCAGTGCCTGGTAGACACTTGTCAAAGGGCATATTTAAATTATCTTTCAGTTGGAGGAGCCTCTGAAGAAGGCGGTGACAGCTTTTTAAATTATGTAAATTGGTGTATTCGAAAGGGAACTGCTGCTGGAAAAAGATTGAAGGATCTAAACAGAAAGGAACAGGACGAATTCTGGAACCTTGTGAATGAGATTTCAGAACAATTAAAAGACATATAAAAAAGCGGGTTTTCTTCTGCAGATCACAGGATGTGCTCTGATAAATATCCTTGACATATTTTGCTTTCCTCATATCTCTTTCCTATAAGGGAATTGTAAGTGACTTACAGCGGCGAAGACAGAAGAAAGGAACCGAGAATTCATTTCGAAAGATTCGGTAAAATAACTGATAAAGAGAATCAGGATCTGAAATGTTATATTGAGAATATCAGCACCGGCGGTGCTCAGATTTTCTGCAACAGGCTTCTTGTTCCAGGCAGCCTTGTTGTGCTGAAAATACTGGACATTCCGCTTCAGGAGCTGACCATTCCTGCAGTAGTTCTGAGTTCAGAGCCTATGGCGAGAAGAAGAAAGCAGATTCTTCAGATCGCAAAGAACCTTCATGTGGAAAATCTTGCCCATCTTCAGTTTGAACAGAAGCTGGACAGTTCTGTTCTCAGGACAATTACAGAGGCCGCAGCATGAAAGAAATTCTGTCAGAAGGCATACCTGATTTTATCAAGGAAAATCAGAAAATATATTACGAATACTTTGACCCGGATTTTGCAGATGCAATCCTCAGAAATGTGATCTCTGTCCTCGATGAATACTACTTCAGAACAAAATTCATTGCTCCTGAAAAACTTCACGAAAGAAACAATCCGGAAAGACCGATTATTTATGCGGGCAATCATTCCGGAATGGCCTTTCCCTGGGATGCAATTATTTTTGTTGCAAACTTATATAAAAAAAATGCAAATAAATTTCAGAATTCAGTCCGGGCGCTTTCTGCTCCTATGCTTTCCGCTTCTGCTCTGATGAGTCCCTTCCTGATTGAAAACTTCTGGAAGAGAGTCGGGTGCATCGATGCAACAATGGAAAACTTTGAAACGATGATGCATCAGAAGGACTGGAATGTGCTGATTTACCCGGAAGGTGTTCCCGGAATTGCAAAGGGATTCAACAACAGGTACAAACTCCAGCAGTTTTCCACTTCATTTCTCAGAATGAGCATAAAATATCAGACAGATATTGTATTTGTGGCTACAGTAAATGCAGAATACATTAACCCTTACAGCTACAATTCAAGAGCACTCGACAAGATTGTGCAGGTGGCTGGAATTCCGTTCATACCTGTCAGCGCACTAACTCCGTTCATTATTTTTCAGCCTTGGCTTTTCTATTTCGGCTTCCCTGCCAATCTGACCTATGTAGTCGGTCCTAGAATCA
>DAORDI010000031.1:0-29947 GCA_035345895.1 Leptospiraceae bacterium | reverse complement strand
CCTCTGATGACACTGATCAACGATCTTTGCGGAGGAATGGCAGATGGAAAGAAACTGAGAGGAATCATTCCTGGAGGTTCTTCTGTTCCTATTCTCACTGCGGAAGAGTGCAAGACTGCAAATATGGACTTTGAATCAATGGCAGAACATAAAACGATGCTCGGTTCGGGTGCAGTCATTGTTCTGGCAGAAGATACTGATATCGTAGAAACTACATTCCGTCTTGCAGAGTTTTATGCACATGAGTCCTGCGGTCAGTGTACTCCCTGCCGTGAAGGAACTCATTGGGTAGCAGATCTTCTGCATAAGATCAGGGATGGGCATGGAACCAAAAAAGACTTGGAACTGATTCTGTCTTTGACAGTAAATATGGAAGGCGGGACAACCATCTGTCCATTGGCAGATGCCTGTGTAGGAGCTGTTCGACCTACCATCCAGAAATACCGTCCAGAGTTTGAAGCAAGGCTCAAGGGCTAAAAAAGCGGACTTTTAGGAGCGTTGCAAGCTCCCGAATACTCCGGCAGGAAATAAATCTGGGTCTGAAGCAGTAATATTCAGATCCGGCAGGATAAAAAAGACGGACTTTTAGGAGCGTTGCAAGTTCCTAGATAATCCGGTAGGATAAAAAAAGCGGGGTCTTAGGGGTTGCAAACCCCTAAACCTATCCGGTAGGATCATTATGGATTGGAATTTAGTTTTAGTTTGGGCTCTGAAAAGCGGGATTCTGTTTTTTATCATTATCACCGCATGTGCATATTACACACTTGCTGAGAGAAGGGTTTGCGGCTGGATACAGGACAGACCAGGGCCGAATCGTGCTGGCCCTTTTGGGCTTTTTCAGCCTCTTGCGGACGGTGTGAAGTTTCTGACGAAGGAAGAGGTTTTTCCTACAAATGTGAACAAAGGGCTCTATCTGATTGCACCTGCTATTTCTGTTTCCTGTGCGATTATGGCCTGGTCGATCATTCCATTCGGAGGAACAATCCCTCTTCCCGCAGACCTTGCTAAGGCAGTAGGATTTGACAAGTTGGATCTTCAGGTGGCAAACCCGGACACCGGAATTCTATTTCTTCTGGCCATTTCCTCTCTGGCCGTTTACGGGATCATTCTGGCAGGCTGGAGCAGCAACAATAAGTATTCATTGATGGGAGGAATCAGATCCACTGCTCAGATGATCAGCTATGAACTTCCTCTCGGGCTTGCACTGACTTCCATCATACTTCTTTCCGGTTCATTGAGGCTGACGGATATCAATGATGCGCAGAAAGGGATGTGGTTTATTTTCACTCTTCCCGGTTTTATCGCATTCATCATTTTTTCCGTGGCGATGTTCGCAGAGACAAACAGACTCCCGTTTGACCTTGCAGAGGCTGAATCAGAGCTGGTTGTAGGATTTCATACTGAATACGGTGCATTCAAATTTGCATTATTCTTTATTGCAGAGTATATGAATATGCTGACTATGAGCTGTGTTGTAACCCTTTTGTTCTTCGGAGGATACAATCTTCCTCTCGGAATTCTGAAAGGATCACAGTTTGAAGCACTTGCGGGTCTGGGATTTTTTGCAGTAAAAGTGATTTTCTTTGCATTCTGTTTTATCTGGGTCAGATGGACACTGCCTCGTTTCCGTTATGATCAGCTGATGAATATCGGCTGGAAAAAGCTTATCCCTTGGGCATTGGCCAATATTGTTCTGGCAGGAACCTATGTGGTTTACTGGGGCAAATACTGGAAGGGAATATTCAACTGATATGATATTAGATTTAAACCATCCTCAATCTTTATTCTTTCTGATTTTTGCGGGAATTACAGTAGGTTCTGCACTTGCGGTAGTTCTGCATAAAAATGCAGTAGTTTCAGCCGCATCTCTTGTACTTTCCTTTTTTGCACTGGCGGGGATTTATGCTGTGATGAATGCAGTGTTCATTGCCACTATGCAGGTGCTCGTGTATGCGGGTGCCATCATGGTGCTTGTGATTTTTGTAATTATGCTTCTTTCACTGCGCGAAGAGACTGGAAAGGAAATTTTCAGAAAACCCATCAAACAGACTTTCATTTTTCTGCTTGTGGTTGTATTCGGAGCCCTTCTGATCACTGCCTCGAATTACGCTCCTGATGTAGGCAGAAATTCTGCAGACAGAGTGAAGGCTGTACCCTACTCATATACACTTAAGCAGGATGCAAAGGCTCCTGTTCAGTCAAAAGGAAACACTGCAACAGTCGGAGCATCCACATTTATCGACTATCTTCTTCCGTTTGAACTTGTATCCATTCTGCTTCTGGCAGCTGTAGTCGGTGCTGTCCTGCTTGCAAAAAGAGAAAAAATTAAAAATCAGGGGGGCGCACTTTGAACCATCTTATTTCCGGAATTCCACTGGGGTATTTCTTAAGTCTTGCCGGAATTCTGTTTTCCATCGGAGTGTTTGGAGTCCTTTTCAGAAGAAATGCAGTCGTAATTTTTATGTCTGTAGAACTGATGCTCAATTCTGTCAATTTGGTATTCATTTCATTTTCCAAAGCAATGTCTCAGGTTTCAGGTGAGGTCATTGTATTCTTTGTAATGGCAATTGCAGCTGCAGAAGCTGCAATCGGTCTTGCAATCGTAATAGCCATCCACAGACATAAAAAGACAGTTTATGTGGATGAAATCAATCTTTTGAAGTGGTGAAAATATGCTGGATCTTTTTCCTTTAGTAGTTCTTCTTCCTCTCGCGGGTTTTTTAATCAACGGGTTTTTTCATAGGAAAATTCCGCATACTGCAGCGGCAGTCATAGGGATCAGTGCGGTAGCAGTCCCTTTCTTCATTACGCTCGGTGCACTGTTTGAATTTCAGCCCTTGGTGAGAAAAACACCTCATCTCTTTTCCATTCTTTCCTGGATTCATGCAGGAAAGTTTGCTGCAGACTTTGCCTACCAGGTGGATCAGCTTTCATTGTATATGACACTGATTATCACTGGAATCGGATCTCTGATTCATCTGTACAGTGTGGGTTATATGCACGGAGAATCCGGGTTCAACAGATTTTTCGTTTATCTGAATCTGTTCATTTTCTCCATGCTGAATCTTGTTCTGGGCGACAACCTTGTTCTGATGTTTCTCGGATGGGAAGGAGTAGGAGTCTGTTCTTATCTTCTGATCGGATTTGATTTTCATAAATCTTCCGCAGCAAATGCAGGGATGAAAGCGTTTATCGTAAACAGGATCGGTGACGTAGGTTTTGCCGTAGGGATCTTCCTTACGTACTGGTATCTGGGAAGCGTCAAGTATGTGGATATTATGACTGCACTTCCGACAGCGCTTCCATTCAAGGAAATCATCAACTGGGTGGCATTGGCATTCTTTATCGGGGCGATTGGAAAATCGGCGCAGATCCCACTTTATGTCTGGCTTCCCGATGCGATGGCCGGTCCTACCCCTGTGTCTGCACTGATCCATGCTGCAACGATGGTGACAGCGGGCGTGTTTATGATCGCAAGACTGAATCCTATCTTTTATGCGGCAGAACACGCAAGCACATATATTGCATTTACAGGAGCAGTGACTGCTCTGTTTGCTGCGACAATCGGTCTTTTCCAGACGGATATCAAAAAAGTTCTCGCATATTCCACTGTATCCCAATTGGGATATATGTTCCTTGCGATGGGGGTCGGTGCGTACACCGCAGGAATGTTCCATCTGATGACTCATGCATTCTTCAAGGCACTGATGTTCCTCGGTTCCGGTTCTGTGATCCATGCAATGCATCACGAGCAGGATATGAGAAATATGGGTAATCTAAAGAATCATATGAAGATCACCTGGATCACATTTATGATAGGAACACTTGCAATTGCAGGAATTCCTCCTTTCAGCGGTTTCTTCTCCAAGGATCTGATTCTGGAAAAAGCATTCTCCAGTCATTATGGAATGGTTCTCTGGACACTCGGGATTGCAGGCGCATTTACCACTGCTTTCTATATGTTCCGCTTAGTGTATCTGACATTTTACGGAAAAGAAAGAATTGACCATCACGTAAAAGAACATCTGCACGAGTCCCCCTGGACGATCACTACTCCTCTTGTAATCCTTGCTGTGGGTGCTGCATTTGCAGGACTTCTGCAGATCCCTCACATCATCGGGGGCGGGGTTCATATTCTGGACAGTTTCTTTGCTCCAATCTTTGCAGAAGGGCCAAAACTCGGAACAGCCTGGGGAATTGTAAAGGCTCCACATGAACTTTCTCACAGTGCAGAATGGGGCCTTCTTCTTTTCTCCGTTGCAGTGGCGAGTGCAGGTATATTTACATCGTATACAATTTTCATTAAGAAGAGTGCAGTTCCTCCAAAAGACGAAGACTTTGCGGGACTTCCTAAGGTTATTTACAATAAGTATTATGTAGATGAAATCTATCAGGCAGGAATCGTGGATCCTTTAATGGATATGTCAGATGCTCTTGCTCAGGACGTGGACAAAAAAATCATAGACGGTTCCGTAGTCGGAGTCGGCAGATTCTTTATGGGAATTTCTGACTTCTTCAGAAAAATCCAGACCGGGATTGTCGGTGATTATGCACTGATGGTAGTCATCGGTGCTGTAATCTTCTTATTTTTCTTATTTGCGAAGGGAGCTTAGGTCAGATGCCTGAATCAATATTATCGATTATTATATTTTCTCCGCTGCTCGGAGTTCTGATCATTTCACTTCTGAAAGAGGAAACTCAGATCAAGTGGGCAAGTCTGTTTATGACATTCTTCACTTTTGTGATCAGCATACCTCTCCTGATCGGTTTTGACAAAAACTCTTCCGATCTGCAGTTTGTGCATGAAATCAGAGACTGGATGGTGAGCGGAAACCTGGTTGTTCATTATAAATTTGGACTGGACGGGGTGGCTCTGCTTCTCTTTGTGCTTACTTCTTTCCTTTTCTTCATTTCCAGTGCGGCTTCCTGGACTTATATACATAAAAGAATCAAAGAGTTTCATATCTCTCTTCTTTTCCTGGAACTGGGCGTTCTAGGAGTATTTGCATCTGCAAATCTGGTTCTCTTCTATGTATTCTGGGAACTGATGCTGATTCCAATGGCTCTTCTGATCGGTATTTGGGGAGGCGAAACAAGAGTATATGCAGCAGTGAAATTCTTCATATATACAATGGCTGGATCTGTTCTGATGCTTGCCGGTATACTGATTATCTATTTCAAGACTGGAACTGTTTCCATCGAAGAACTTTCCATTGCCAATATAGACAATTTTTCACCGGAACTGCAGACATTTCTGTTCTTTGCATTTGCATTGAGTTTTGCCATCAAGATCCCCGTTTTCCCTCTGCATACGTGGCTTCCGGATGCGCACACTGAAGCTCCTACTGCCGGTTCTGTCATCCTCGCAGGGGTTCTTCTCAAAATGGGAACTTACGGATTTATCCGTTTCTGCATTCCTTTCTTTCCTACAGTATCACTGCATTATAAAGAAGTTTTAATGGTTCTGAGCGTGATAGGCATTGTATACGGAGCTCTTGTTGCAATGGTTCAGAAAGATGCAAAAAAACTGATTGCATACAGCTCTGTATCGCATTTAGGTTTCTGCACTCTTGGACTTCTGACTTTTACGGAAGAAGGAGTTGCAGGCGGGATGATCCAGATGATCAATCACGGGGTCTCTACTGGAATGCTCTTCCTTCTGATCGGTATGATGTATGAAAGAACTCATACAAGGATGATTGCGGATTACGGCGGAATTGCAAAGATTGTCCCTCTTTTCTCTGTATTCTTTATGATCGCAATGCTCTCATCTGTGGGACTTCCTGGAACAAATGGATTTGTTGGTGAGTTCCTGGTTCTGCTTGGTGCATTGAAAGCAAACGTAATTTTGGGTATCATTGCTGGAACTGGAGTAATCTGGGCTGCGTGTTATCTTCTCTGGCTCACAAAGAGATTCCTGTTTGGGGAACTGACAAACAAAGAGAATGAACTTCTTTCTGATCTGAATGCTCGGGAGATTGCAATTCTCATCCCGATGACAATCCTTGTATTCTGGCTCGGGATCTATCCGAAATCTTTTATGGTTTATCTGGAACCCAGCATCAGGGCTTATCTGAATTCTGCCTCTGTTCAGGCGATTTCCGAGAGAACGATTTACAACGGAACGCAGGATATGAAACCTGCTCCGAAGAATTATACAAAAAGCTACAAGACACTTGGAGCTCCGGTTCTTTCTTTTGAAGAAAGACTTGGAAAAAATGCCGGTCATTTTGCTCTGAAGACCGGTTCTCAGCCTGCAGCACCGAAGGCTGAAGAAAAACACGGACATTGATGAGGAAATAAAATGAATCTTACACCGGAAACAAAAGACCTTCTCTCCATTTTTCCTGCCCTTCTTCTGGGCGGGGGAGGTGCGATATTTTTAGTGCTTCAATTCTTATTTCCCGCAAATGATCAGAGGATTCTCCGTTTTTCTTCCGGGCTTCTTCTTTTAATTTCGCTTTTTTATACATTTGATCTGAAGAAAGATCCTGGACTGGGAATTTTCTTTTCCGGTCAGGTTGTGATTTCCGATCTGACAATATATCTTAATGTAATTTACATTATCACTGCTCTTCTTACTGTGATTGCTTCGCCGAGAATACTGAATCAGCACGGGATAGATTTCCCTGAATTTTATCCTCTGATTCTCTTTGCCGTGACTGGAATGTTTTTCATGACCACATCAGGAGATTTCATTCTTACCTTTGTCGGTCTTGAGCTTCTTTCCATTTCTCTCTATGTTCTGATCGGAATGGCAAAAAATGAGATGTCCAGTCTGGAAGCAGCGCTTAAGTATTTCCTGTTAGGTGCATTCTCTTCCGGGTTTATGCTGATGGGTATTGCATTTCTGTATGGTGCAAGCGGATCTACAAATATTCAGACTGCAATGCGTTTTGTGCAGGGTGTGAATTTTGATACAGATCCTATGATCTATGCAAGAATCGGTCTGGGTCTGTTTCTTGTGGGAGTCTGTTTCAAGATTGCACTTGCTCCATTCCATTCCTGGACACCGGATGTGTATGAAGGAGCATTGACTACAATGACAGGGTTTATGGCATCCGGTCCTAAGACTGCTGCAATGGGACTTCTCCTTGTGGTGTTCGGATATTTTACTAAGATCGATACAAATTCCAGCTGGACCTACCTGCTTGGAGGAATTGCCATTCTCTCCATGACTCTCGGAAACGTATTTGCACTGAAACAGGAAAATCTGAAAAGAGTTCTTGCCTATTCATCCATCTCTCACGCTGGATATGTTGTGGCAGGGATTATTGTAGGAGCAAAGATGGAAGTGGTCTATTATCTGATTCTTTATTCATTCATGAATATTGCAGCATTTTCCATTATCGCATATCTCGAGAACGGAAAACAGATTGTGACCTATGATTCACTTCGTTTCCTTGTGAGCAGAAAACCGCTCAGTTCCTTCGGACTCCTCGTGATTTTCTTTTCTCTTGGAGGGATTCCGCCTCTTGGCGGATTCTGGTCTAAGCTCTTTCTGTTTCAGGCGATTGCATCTTCAGATAATTTTATGAACAGACTCCTTCTGATTGCAGGTGTGATCAACTCGGCAGTTGCGATCTATTATTATCTCAGACTGACTGTATCAGCATTTATGACTGAAGACAAGGGAGATATCCTTTCAGAGAACATCCCGATCAGCTATGGACTTACATTTGCTTCAGCGGTGAGCATTCTGTTTGTTCTGTTCAGCTGGATTGTTTTTCATCCGTCCGCACTCTGAAAAAACAAAACTCAGGTCAGCATACCGACCTGAGTTTCTAAATATCTTTTTCTTCCAGTCTCATCAGCTCTGATTCTATATAAAATCTGAATCCTGCATACACAGTTTCCCCAGGTGTCCAATTGGCAAAGTGCCAGCATTCCCATCTGTCTTCGCTGTCCCTGACCAGAAGTATCTGCTGTTCTTCTTCTGCACCGCCTATCAGTATGCTCCCCTTAAGCTTCTCTGAAAAACTTGGTTTTATCTCCTCTATTGCAGAGATCCAGGTTTCCACTGTATCAGGACTCATTTTTGCAAAGAATTGAATTTTATCAGCAGGCATCATTGCAGAACCTGTGAATGAAAAACATTCCATCCCGTTGGAAACTGCCAGGAAATTTCTGTAGTCTTCCGGAAGGCGCAGTCCCAGTCTTTTTTCTGCAGAAAGAATTTCGGCCTCTGAAGCAGGTTCTTTCCCCAGATATTTTTTAGTGCGGATTTCCTCGGAAAATTCCATCTGATTCTGTTCTATTGCAAGTCGGGATATTCTTTCAATAAGAGTTTTCCAGGACAGATCTCCATAAACCAGGGATCTTCCTTCTGTCATTCTCTCTGACAGCACTTTCAGAATTTCTACAGTTTCCTTTCGGCAGAGTTCTGCATCAATTCGGAAGATCGGAGCAAGTATCCTTTCAGACAGATATGGAGCAGTCTTACTGTCTCTTAAAATACATTCTGGCTGGCAGTTGAGCGGGTATTTTTCTATACCTTCTCCCCAAAGCTTCAGAAAATGTTCTGTCTCTTCCTTCAGACTGTGTTTTGCGCCAAGCAGAACTCCGCAGGTTGCCGCCCAAAAATAATTGTAACCGACTGCATCATCCGAATGTATATACTCCCTGAGTCCCGAAAGAACGGATCTCGGTTCTTCAGAATTATATACTGCGGAATGAACTGCCTTATACAAAAGGAAATAACCTTCCAATTCGTTATAAGGAGTTTTCAGGATTTTTTCAACAGTTTCCTCATCGCCGAAAGCGTAGAAAAACCGTGACCAGTTTTCATTTTCAACTGAGCTGATTTCCTTAAACTTAAACGGAAGATTTTCCGGAGGAGCAATATGCAATGTCTCCCATTGAATCTGAAAACCTTCATCCATAAAAGATACATTCGGAGAATGAGGGATCTTGTATTTCCAAAACTCAGAGAGCAGATTTGCGGCTTCTTTGAGAAATCCAGCAGCAGCCCATTTTACTGAATATGCAGTGATCATAGCATATATAGTTTCAGTATCTTCGAAACGTATTCTGTTCAGCAGTTTTTTTAAGTCAGTCATTTTTTACTCACAGTTCAAATATTACATCTGTCTTTCTTAAGCAGTTTTTCATACGGTTTATGATTTTAAAGAAAAATATGATTTGCCCAGACTGTTTCAGTTTTGCAGTTTCAGTCATAATGCCGGGAGGTGCTTTTTTTAGAAAAAGTCTGAATACAGGGAGTTTTTCCATAATTTGCATTGACAGAAAACATATGAAACAGAAAATGGTTTTATTCTCCTTTGCGGGCGTGGTGTAACGGTAGCACAGCTGCCTTCCAAGCATCTAGAGTGGGTTCGAGTCCCATCGCCCGCTTATTTTTCCTAAAGATAATATCTGCAGCTCAAAGCTTCGGCAGGCGTTCCTTCCCACAACGCCCCACCTGCACCCGCAGGCGCAATGCTGTACAATTAGCAATAGACGTTCAAAGATACTATTAGGAATGATGCCTCGATACAATTTTCACCGCCGGTCACCGAGTGAAAAACCCAATATTTTCAGGGTTTTTCTTATCGAGGTGGGCGGTGAAAATCACTCGGCAACCGTCTTTCCTGAATGAAGAACCTTAACTTGACAGCATTGCCCGCAGGCGTAAGGTGAGTTATCAGATATTGTAAAGACCTCTCAAAAAGGTTTCCATATCGAATGTTTAATTCGAAGAATGTTTCGGAATGGATAACTGAATAAACCTGAAATCAGGATCTAACTGTAAAATCGTCAAATTCATCCTGAAATTCTTCCCAGACAACCTCTACTTCTGTCACCTTTGAAAGAGGAGAGCCTTTTTTAATTTGTTCAATCAGGCTTTGCAGAAGTGATTTTTCTCCTTCTGCAACAGTTTCTACATCTCCTGAGGCAAGATTTCTAGTATATCCTTTGAGCTGAAGGTTTATGGCCGCATCTTCCACGAACCTTCGAAAACCCACTCCCTGAACCTTGCCTTTAGCGATGATGACTGCTCTTGCTGCCATTATTCATCTTCATCTTCGTCGTAGTAGTCATCCTTTGCCGGCGGAGCTGTTGTTTCCTTTGCCGGAGGAGTTGTTACAGTGGTGTTTTTAGTCGGCGGAGTAACAGTCGTATTTTTAGCAGGGGGTGCAGTTTCTGTACCGACAGGTTTCACCGGAGGTTCTTTAACGTCAGACGGACCGTAGACTCTTTCATCTTCACTGTCTTCTTCATAATTTTCCTGATAATCAACTTTATGATTAGTCGGGCTGTTCAGATTGATGATTTGAAGTTTTGGACCGAACACCCAGCCTTCCACAAGGGTTCTTTTCTGAAAATCCTTGCTGACAGCATATGCCTGAACCAGATAATATTTATCCTCAATAATCTGTCCGTTCATTTTGGCACGGAAGAGTTTGTCAGTTACCTTTCTGATTCTTGCAGCATCAGAACTGAAAAGCACAGCCACTTTTTCAGAATTGGCCTTTGAATATCTTTTCATAGTTGCAGTGGAAGTCTTTACTATGGCATATTTCCCGAAAGCTTTCCTACTGTTCAGTTCTTTCTGAATCAGTGCCTGGTGATTCTCATTTCTTGTTCCGTGATATATTTTAATTAATGCAAGAGTGCTGGCGAGAGTTTTTTTCTGCATAATAGCAAAGATGATTTCCGGCTCAAGGTTGGGAAATTCCTTGAGTGCAGTCAGAAGAATATCAAGAGAGTTTGGGTGTTTAGAATTGCCCAGGCCGCTGATCGCACCTAGACGGTGATCCTGTACTTCCGAGGAAAGGTATCTTCTGAAAATGTCCAAGTCTTCTTTTCTGGAATAGTATCCCAGTCCGGCCAGTGCAGCCGCTGCTATTGCAGGTTCTCCGGATTCTATGCCGCTTCTCAGTATAAGGTCTCTCCCTATGCTGCTTTTTGTCTTTCCAATTCCTTTGTAGGATGAGAGTCTGATGTCTGCATCTGTAGATTTTGTCCCGGACACGAAATATTTCAGAGACATTCTTGAACCTATTCTTTCAATTGCCCTGTAAGCACTTTGGCGGACTTCATAACCGTCTGTATCAATCGCTTTATGCAGAGATTTGATCCCTTTGCCCATTCTGCCCAAGGCTCTTGCCGCTTCCGTGCGGACTTCAGGAATGGGATGAGAAAGAAGAATTCTGGAGAGCTGCTTTACCGAGTAGCCGTTATTTTTCTCTTCAGCCAGTTTGACGCTGGAAAGTCCTTCTTTTGTAAGAATTCTCTTTTTCTCTGCATCCATTGCACTGATCTGAGTTGTGGATGTTTTCCAGTCGCCTGAGGTTGCAGGAGTTCCGGGTCTGACTGTGTCAACTGTAGTTTTTGCACCGCGAAGATTTGAGTTTTCTGCAGTGCTCGGTGAACCGTCATCATCTGAATCGTCATCATCGAGATCGTCACTGTCAGTTCCTGATTTGACAATGTTTAACTTTCCTTCTGCTGAATCTTTTGGAGTCCGATCAAATGAAAAGAGAGAAAAGGAACATAAAA
This sequence comes from Leptospiraceae bacterium, assembly GCA_035345895.1. Taxonomy (GTDB): domain Bacteria; phylum Spirochaetota; class Leptospiria; order Leptospirales; family Leptospiraceae; genus DAORDI01. The sequence continues at coordinate 18,445 of DAORDI010000031.1, read as the reverse complement.
AAAACAAATGAATCAGAAAGAAAAACTTAAGCATAACAGCACCTTAATCCTATTTATAGTATAGACATCCTGATACTTCAATTTTTCATAGCATTATTTTCATTAAACACTTTTTTTTCTGGAGACAGTCTTATAAATAAGGTTTACGGTGAAATTACTGCGCTTAAAGCCTCTCAGCTCCACAGACTGAAGGCACTCAGCGAAAAACGTCTGAAAGAAGACATAATCATCAGTGCAGATCTTTCGAGAAATTTATGTGAACTGTCTGTCGAAATAGGAAGACAGATTGGAATTCTGATTGATCGAATGGGTTATATCTCCTATGTCATGGTCGGTGATCACCGTTCCATTGAGATTCCTTATCTGGACAGGCTCAGAATATCTTCGAGCAGACTTCGCGGTCTCAGACTCATTCATACTCATTTGTACGGAGAACCTCTGGATGAAGAGGATCTGGCCGATCTCATACTTCTGCGTCTGGATTATATCACTGCAGTTGTACCCGATGAAAACAGCATTCCTAAAATGTACTATTCAGCACATATCAATCCTGATCCGAACGGTGAGAGTCCGTGGATTCTTGCAGACCGTAAATTTGCCGGACAGCTCCAGACTGATTTTCTTTCTGAAATTCAGGATCTGGAAAATGAGATCAGCCGGAATATGGACGGCCTCATTGAAGCAGCAAAACAGAACAGAGCATTTTTAGTAGGAGTGTACAAGAAAAATCAGACAAAGTATCAAATTTCAAGTTCTCTCGATGAACTGAAAGAACTTTGCAGAACAGCGGACATTCATGTCGTCGATTCGTTTCGTCAGATCAAGGACTCTCTTGATCCTGCAACTGTTTTGGGAAAAGGAAAGATCCGGGAAATTCTTCTGAAGGCAGTACAGAAAAGCGTTGAGCTTCTGGTCTTTGATCTTGAGCTTTCACCGTCTCAGGCGAAAAAAATTTCGCAGTTCTGCGATTTGAAAGTTATTGACCGCACTCAGCTGATTCTGGATATTTTTGCGAGAAATGCGCAGAGCAGAGACGGTAAACTTCAAGTCGAGCTGGCTCAGCTGAAATATCTGAAGGGAAGACTGACTGAACTCGATGACAATATGTCCAGGCTGACAGGGGGGATCGGGGGCAGGGGACCCGGTGAAACGAAACTCGAAATTGGGAAAAGGAGAGTTGAGGAAAGAATTTCCCGTCTGGAAAAGGAACTGGAAAGCCTGAAGAAGAGAAGAGAGCTGAACAGAAAGCAGAGGAAAAGAAAAGATGTTCCTGTCGCTGCGATCATCGGTTATACCAATGCAGGAAAATCCACTTTGCTGAATTCTCTGACAAATTCAAATGTGACAGCCGAGGATAAACTTTTTGCCACCCTTGACCCGACGACCAGAAGGGTTAGATTTCCTGAAGAAAGGGAAATTATTATTTCCGATACTGTCGGCTTTATCAGAAACCTTCCGCCTGAGCTGACAAATGCATTCAAGGCGACCCTGGAAGAACTGGGTGATGCAGATATTCTCCTTCATGTGGTGGATATTTCAAATCCGAACTATGAGGCTCAGATCGAATCGGTGGAAAATATTCTCGAAAGCCTTGATCTGAAGGAAGTGAAGACAATCCGGGTTTACAATAAGGCTGATGCAGTTGATCCGGAAAGAATGATTCCGGATGACGGAATCGCTGTTTCTGCAGTTATGAAAACCGGTTTTGAAAACCTTCTCAGAGAAATAGAATACGGTGTCTGGAGTCTCTGATTCATCTGAATTTCTGCAGGATGAATGATTCATTATGTCATATATAAACGGAACAGGAATTGCAGGAACCTGTTCGAAATAAAACCTGAATCTTTGATTGGATTGATTTAAGGATTTTAATATCCGCAGAAATCAGAGATGACTCCAGAATGACAGTAAATCGGCAAAGGACACTCATCTTTTCCAGATAAAAAAAAGTTCTTTATTTTTTTCTGCATACAAAGAAATATGAGACGGATACTATGGTTAAGTCAATTTCAATTCAGGAACTTCAGGCAGCCATCTCCAAGGGACACACAGTCGGTCTGAACTGTTATACTCCGGTTACTAACTTTCTGAAGAATCTGGAGATTGTACTCAAAAGTATACTGTCTTTCTATGAACGCCAGGACCTGATCCCTGCAATATTCAGCGTTGTTCAGGAGATGGTGAATTTTACCTGCGTCTCCAATATGCGTTCTATTTATTATGCAGATAAAAGTTACCGACTGGACAATATTGAAAAATTCCTTCAGTATGAACCGGAATTCCTGAAATCGCTTTCTGCCAGAGTGGATTCTTATTACAGAGACGAACTCGTAAAAAACAAAATGATGGTTCAGGCACTGCTTGAACACAACGATGTAAGTCTGACTGTAAAAATTGCAAATCTTTCCAATGAACAGCTGGATCATGAATTTTACATCAGAGACTACCTCAAGTCTGCAATGAACTACGACAATATTCTGCAGTATTTTAATGATCACCCTGAAGATCCTCAGGGAAAAAATATGGGTCTTGCATTTTCTCTGATACTCCTGAAGGAATCCGGACTCAGGCCTGAACTGATGAGAGTCAGTAAGTCAGGGAAGGGCGCATTTTCCAGAATTGAAATTCCTTTTGTAGACAATTACTCCAGCATCAGAGACAGAATTCTCCGAGACGAATCCATTGTTCCTTTTGAAAAACCGAATCTGATCCCTCCTGAATTCAGAGAGAAATTTGAAGAAAGACAGAGACAGTTGAAGAACAACGGGATACTTCCTGTACAATAAGAAATTCATATTCCGAAAGTTTATTGCATTTTTCCGAGAACAAGGGACTTTGACTTTAGAATTGCATAAGTAAATTTTTTCCTGTTTTGGATGATTGACTGAGCAGTTCAGAATAAAGGCTGTTTGACGGCTTTTCGACGGTGACAGAATGAATTTTGGGATACTGAAAGAAAACGAAGATGAGACTAGGGTCTCCCTTCTTCCGGAAGGTGTGGAAGCTCTGATTAAAATGGGGCATAAAGTAAACTTGGAATCCGGTGCAGGGGAATCGGCCGGTGCTTCTGATGAATCTTACCGAAAGGTTGGAGCCACATTGACAAACAGATCGGAAGTTCTGGACAAGTCTGAATGTGTTCTGAAAATAACTCCTCCTACAGCGGAAGAGATTTCTAAACTTCGTCCAGGTCTTGCAATTATGGGAGTTTATTCTCCTCTTTCTAATTTCCAGCTCATAAAAACTCTGGCAGAAAAGAATATATCTGTATTCAGTTTTGATATGATTCCAAGAACCACAAGAGCGCAGAGTATGGATGTTCTTTCCTCAATGAGCACAATTTCCGGATACAAGGCTGTTCTGCTGGCTGCTTCATCACTTCCCCGTTTTTTTCCTATGCTGACAACTGCAGCAGGAACAATTGCTCCTGCAAGAGCACTTGTGCTCGGGGCCGGAGTGGCCGGACTGCAGGCAATTGCTACAGCGAGAAGACTGGGTGCAGTCATTGAAGCTTTTGATACTAGGCCGGAAGTAAAAGAGCAGGTAATGAGTCTCGGTGCCAAGTTCGTGGAAGTGGAAGGAGCAAAGGATGCCTCCGGTGCCGGCGGGTATGCGGTGGAGCAGACTGAAGAATACAAGCAGAGACAGGCTCAGGCAATTCACAAGTCAGCGGCAAAAGCGGATATTATCATTACAACTGCATTGATTCCAGGGAAAAGAGCTCCGATTTTAATTATGGAAGACACTGTTCGGGAAATGAAGAGAGGTTCTGTCATTGTTGACCTTGCTTCCGCAGGCGGCGGGAACTGTCAGATGACTGAACCGGGAAAGACTGTCACTGCACATGGAGTCACTGTTATCGGACATACAAATCTGCCTGCAACAATGCCTCAGGATGCAAGCAGAATGTACGGTAAAAATGTCATCAATTTTCTGAAAAATATGATCAAAGGTGCGAACTGGGAAATCAATTTTTCGGATGATATCGTTGCAGGAACCTGCATTGCCCACGGCGGTGCAGTGAAGAATGCAATGGTACAGAATCTGCTCGGTTCCTGATCTCTTACTGAAATGCAGGAACTGCTCGGTTATTTTCTGGCATATAAATATCTGATTTATCTGCTGATTTTTGCTGCCGCTGCCGGACTGGAACTTGTTTCAAAGGTGCCGGCAGTCTTGCACACTCCTCTCACCTCCGGCATCAGCATAATTCATGGAGCAGTTCTTGTGGGTGCAATTCTTTCTGTAGGAAAGGCAAAACAGGAGGATGTCGTATCACTGGGATTTGGGTTTGCAGCCGTAGTCTTAAGTTCCTGGAATTTAATCGGTGCCATCATTCTTACTGACAGGACAGTTCAGAAACTGAAGAACAGGGAAAATCAGGAAGGCAAATCTTGATTTTTACTGCACTGATTGAATCAGTTTATCTGATTTCAGCTGTTCTTCTCCTTGTGGGTCTGAAATTTTTAAATCATCCTGACAGAGCCAGGAAAGGTGTATGGATACTTTCCGCATCCATTGTCATTGCAGCGGCATCTTCCATGATCGGTGAAAAAGTTCAGAATTTCGGCTGGATTTTTTCCGGAGTTATGGTCGGTCTAGTTTTTGCTGTTCTTTTTTCCAATAAAGTCAAGCTTTCTCATATTTCCGAACTTCTTTCATTCCTGAACGGTCTTGGCTCATTGAGCATATCGGCCGTAGCCTTTATTGAATTTTCCAGAACTCCTTATCTGGAGCCCAGTACAAGAGCCTACTTCCCAGTATTTATTCTGATTTTATGCCTGATGAGCGGTATGGCGGCATTCAGCGGAAATCTTCTCAGCATAGCAAAAATCAGACTCTGGATACCCGTCAGGAACTATTCTTATCCGATGCAGACTGGTCTGAATCTGATGTTCATTTTTCTTCTGGGAGTGCTGATGTTCAGTCTCCTACTGAAAGGAGATCGGGATTTTGCTCTTCTTTCCCTTTCTGCATTTTTTGCATTTTTATATGCATTGATTATTATGTTCCCTGTCATTGGAACTGATATGCCTGTTGTCATTGCTGGACTGAATTCTGTGAGCGGTTTTTCTGCATTTCTTTTTGGACTGTATTCTGAGAATCAGATTATGATACTGACCGGGACTGTGACCTGTGCTGCAGGGTTTATGCTCGCAAGAAAGGTTTCATTTTCAATGAACAGAAATCTTTTTTCAGTTTTTCTTGGGATTTCTCCAAAACAGGAATCTGAGCAGCATACCGGAAGCTTTGAAGCAGTAATCATCAATGAAATCAATGTCTCTGATGCGGCAATCATCCTGGCCTTTGCCAAAAGAGTAGTCATCGTTCCTGGATATGGTTTTGCTGCCTCACAGGCAAATCATGTCTGTAAGGAACTTGTCACTCTTCTGGAAGAAAGAGAAATACAGGTGAAATTTGCCATCCATCCTCTGGCCGGACGAATGCCCGGGCATATGAATGTACTTCTTTCAGAGGCAGAGATTCCGTACGACAGAATAGTGGATACAGACCATTCCAACGAAGAGATTCGGATTGCAGATGTATGTCTTGTCATTGGAGGGAATGATATTGTGAATCCGGCTGTTCTTAAGAAAAAGAAATCCAATATTGCCGGTCTTCCTCTCTTCAGGCCGGAACTGGCAAAAAATGCCATCATCTTAAAGAGAGGAAAAGGAAAGGGATTTTCCGGAATCAGAAATGAGATCTTTGATCTCGAAAATGTTCACATTCTTCGGGGTGAGGCAAAAAACATTATCGTAAGACTTGCGAACGAGATTCGAGAGATTTAATCTTTGAAGTGAATTGCGTAGGACATTTCAAAATTTGGAGTGAGCTGACCGCTGAATATGTTTCTCTGCATTGAAGCATTGAAACTCCAGCCCTCATTAATGGACTTTCCATCAATCGTGACTGCATTGGATGTTCCTTCCACTTCCCACTGTTTTCCTACATAGTAGGCATGAGCCAGTTGAAGTGCATAAGCCACACCCAAAAGAGGCGCAGTGTTGTTGAATGTATTTTTTGCGGCTTCGTATGGAGAAAATGCAGAATTATTCATCGCAATATTCAAAAACAATGCAGTGGTTGTGGAAATAGAACTGGATGATGTTGCTGCACCGGTTGCAAGTGCAGTAAATGCTGCTTTGCTTTGATATTGTTTTTCTGCATCTTGGTAATTTTTATATGTAGATCCCAGATAACCGGCAATCCCCAGTGGGACTAAAAATGCAGCAGATGCGGTCCAGTATCTCTTGGCTTTCAGCTGTCCCCATCCGGGAACAACAGCCGATCTCCAGGCGATCATCCATTTGCTTCTGACTTCAGGACTTTTGGGGCCGCTCGTGTCAGGTTCAGGATCTTTCTTGCCAGGAACGTCTTTTTTGCCAGGGGTATCCTTTGCAGTGATTCCCTGTTTGATTTCCTCTTCCTGAATGACTTTCTTTACTTCGTTTTCATTCAGGTCCTTATACAGAACCTTCAGTATAGTTTTTTTGGAAAAATTAAGCTTCTTGCCTTCTGGGGTGGTCATAACAAGTTCAAATTCATTTTGAGAATTGACTTTTCCCTTAAAAACCTGTCTGTTTTTCAAGATAACAGTTTCAGCCAGAATCCCTGTCGAAAATAGAAAAAACGCAATTAAAGATTGATAAAATAGCTTACTTTGCATAGTATCCTTCCTTAGACAGTATTTTTCACTAAATCATTCTGCAAAGAATTAAAAATAGGGGATTTTTCTAAAATCCAGCTCGATATTTGAATTTTTCCTCTTTTTTTCACTGTTCAAATTCGAGAATATAGCAAGTCCGATATGAAGCTGGGTATTATCACCAACACACTGTCTACAAGAAATGAAGGGCTGACAACTCATGATCTTGCCTTCGGTGCACTGATCAAAGGTCATGAAGTGTACTTTATTCCGGTTGCCAGTCTCTCTTCCGACGGACGGAATATTTTTTCAAATGCAAAGCGACTCACGAAAGAAGGTGTACTTAAAAGAGAGGATCTGACTCATCGGCTGAAGGATTTTCCTGATTTCAGACTCTGTTTGGGAGATTTGAATGTTCTTCTTCTTAGGCATAAATTTGATTCAGGTTCAATTCCGGAAACGTACCATAAATGTGCCAGAGAGTATGCTTTTCATCTTCAGGAGAAAGGCGTTTTTGTAGCAAACAATCCACTGTACCTTCCATTCGTTTCATCCAAACTTTCTACAATCGGAATTTCAGAAGAAATCCTGCCGAAACATCAGCTTGTTTCGTCTAATTTCGAAGAACTTTACAGTTACTGTAAGGATGAACTCAAGTATGAGGGAGTGATCAAACCGCTGGGAGGAAAGGGAGGAGAGGATATTTATTTCACGGAAAAGAAGAATCTGAGAAACAATCTCCGCGCACTTTTGAAGAAAGGTGCTGTTATGGTGCAGAACTTTATTCCGAATGACGGAGATAAACGGATTCTCCTTCTGAATGGAAATCCGGTAGCATGGTACAAGAGAGTTGCACTTGAAGGAGAGTTTATCAACAATATTCATGCCGGCGGCAGACCTGTGAAATTTGATCTGACAGAACAGGATAAAAAAATCATTGCCTGTTTAAAGCCCCGCCTGATACAATACGGTATGGTTCTAGTAGGAATTGATATTCTTGGAAATACTTTGAGTGAAATCAATTCGGAAGTTCCTGGAGGCACTGTGAGAGCGGACAAGCTTGGAAACTTTGGATCCAGAGATAAAATTATAGAATTTTTTGAAATCAAAGGAAAAAAATGAGCTTATTTAGGAAGATACTGCAGAGAATAGGACTTGGTTCTGACGAGGATTCAAAGAACGGATCGTCTTCAGAAACTCTGTATGCAATTCCCATCGGAACACAGAAGGAAATTCCTGCACTTACTGAAAAGGCACTGCAGGATAAAGCAGATAAGATCACAGAAAGCTCTGCAAAAGAGGCAATAGAAATTGTCCGAGATAAAAATAAGCAGAAGTTCTCCGTTTCCAGTGCAGAAGACGATGAAAAACCGAAGAAATCATCATCTCTTGAAAACTCAAAAGCCAAGATCAAATCAATAGATGAAGGTTCTACAACCAAATCAAAGATCAAATCAATAGATGAAGGTTCCACAACCAAATCAAAGATCAAGGCAGTGGATGAGGGTTCCACAACCAAATCAAAGATCAAGGCAGTGGATGAGGGTTCCGCGACCAAATCAAAGATAAAGGCAGTGGATGACAGCTCCGCGACCAAGTCAAAGATCAAGACAGTGGATGAAGGTTCCGCGACCAAGTCGAAGATCAAGGCAGTGGATGAGGGTTCCACAACTAAGTCAAAGATCAAGACAGTGGATGAAGGTCCCATAACCAAATCAAAGATCAAGGCAGTCGATGAATATGCTTTGATTCAAGAGGCATCATCGAAGCAGATTCCCGTAATCAAGATGGATTCGTCTGACAGAGAGCCGGACGGAAAACTGAACACCACAGGGAGAATGAAAGCCGTAGGTTCTGACGACTGGGAAGGAGAGGAAAGAAGAAAAGCCGACAGAACAAAACCAAAGTATTCTCTTCAGCTGAAAATGATGGCAGTGATTTCTCTAATCCTGGCTGTTACAGTTTCCATTATCATTTCCCTCGCTACATATTATTATAAAGAAGACAATCAGAAAAGAATTGAAGAAGTCAACCTGGACAATGTTCAGATCGTAAACTCAAAAGTGAAGACAGATATCCTTTCTGTAATCAGTCAGGGAGAGCAGCTTTCTGTTGCACTGAGAAAGGACATAAACAAGGAAATCGGTCAGAAGCTTGTGGAGCAGTTTCTGAAAAAGGATGAGGATTTTATTTTCCTGGGTATCTTTGGAAAAGAGAACGGACAGCTTGTCAAAGAGAAATTAATTTTTAATGAAGAACATCTGAAAAAAGTTTCTTTGACTGAGGAGGAAATTCTTACTGCAGTCAAACGGAAAGAATCTTCTTTCATGAATTCTTTTGCGGGAATGAATGTAATAGAAAATACTAGTCCGGGATTTCAGGAACCTACACTCTCTATCAGTATTCCTGATGCTGAGGGAAGACCCTATATACTTGTGATGATGTTCAAGCTGGACAAGATTCTGGAAGCATTCAAGAAGAAAAGCGACGGATACACTGTTACTTTCATGGTCGGGGCTGACGGCACGATACTGGCACATTCTGATCCGGCTATGGCTCTTTCCGCAAAGAATGTACGGGATATTCCCATTGTAAATGAAATGCTCACTGATTCCAAGAAAAACAACGGACTCACTCAGTATGATTACGAGGGGAAAAAATATCTCGGTGCATTCAAAAAGCTCGATTTCATCAATGTAGGTGTTGTGACCGCGGCTGAGCTGGACAAGGCTTTTCAGGAAGTGTACAGACTCAGAAACAGGAATATCCTGATCATGCTGATATCATTATGCGTTTCCATGATTCTGGTATTCCTTTTTGCAAAGTCCATCTCTCATCCTATCGTAGACTTGTTTTCGGAGACAGTTAAAATCTCCCAGGGAAATTTCCAGATCGACATCAGAAGAACCACGAATGATGAAGTAGGGGTACTGACTGATTATTTCATTACGATGGCAAAAGGTCTGGAAGAAAGGGAAAAGGTCAAGAGCATTCTGGGAAGCATGATTGATCCGATCGTGGTTCAGGAGGCAATGAAAGATCTTGTCGCCCTTCGACGAGGCAGTGAAAAGACAGTTACTGCATTCTTTTCAGACGTTGCAGGATTTTCCTCGATCAGCGAGCAGTTAAGCTCAGCAGATCTCGCAGCTCTTCTGAATGAGTATCTTTCCGCAATGACCGTGATTTTGAAAAAACACGGAGGTGTTCTGGATAAATATATCGGGGATGCAATTGTAGGAATATTCGGTGCACCTGTCGACCTGGACAGACACTTTCTTAAAGCTGCTAAAGCTTCTGTGGAAATGATTCAGAAACTGGAAGATCTGAGACAATACTGGGTGAGAAACAGTCTGTATACCAAAGAAGCTCAGGAAATGGATGTAAGGATCGGTCTGAACACTGGACTTGCCAAAGTAGGGTTTATGGGAACAAATGATATGGGTTCCTATACTATGATGGGGGATACTGTCAATCTTGCTGCGCGTCTCGAAGCAGCCGGAAAGGATTACGGAGTCAATATTCTTATTTCTGAAATGGTGAATGAAAAGATCCATGATGAGATGTTTACCAGGGAGCTTGACCTCGTTCGCGTGAAAGGTAAAAATGAACCCGTCAGACTTTATGAACTGATAGGCCGAAAAACTGAAATCAGGCAGAATATTCTGGAAGCAGCCAGAATTTACGAGGAAGGCTTTAAGGCTTACCTGAAAAGAGACTGGGAAAAATCCATAAAATTTCTGAACGAGTGCAGCAAGGTAAAGGGAAAAAAAGACAAAGCCGCCTTGGCACTGATTGAAAGATGCGAAAGCTATTTGAAAAATCCACCGGCAAAAGACTGGGATGGAGTATTCACGAGAACTCATAAATAACAGTGATGAAAGGATTTTTACAGGACAGATCGAATCTTACCATCCCGGTACTGCTTGCGCTTGTCTTTGTGTTTTCGTATATGCTCTGCCTGAACATCAGAGGCGCAAAGGGGCAGGGAGCCAATCCAGTAATAGGAACGCTGACATTCAAAAAGAAATCTATAGAAAGAAAATTTGATTCGGATGTGGCCTGGGACCTTGTTGAACAGGGAATCACGATTCATAATCGGGATACAATTCGGACAGGAGACTTTGCGGAGGCAACTCTGACCCTGAAAGACGATACAAAGATAAATATTAATGATAACAGCATGATTTATCTGGATTTCTCCGACAGTGACATCAATCTGAATTTTGCCTATGGGTCTATGTCCCTCGACAAGACATCCGGAGCCGCTTCAGAAAATACACTGAAGATCAAGACAGGAGATAAAACTGTAGAAGTAAAGAATTCTGAAGTATCGCTTGAGAAAAAGGACAAGGATGAGGTTTCACTGGAAATTAAAAAAGGTGATGCGAAGGTTATTGTCGGCAAAGAAGAAAAAGTCATAAAAACTAATGAATCTGCAAATATAAAAGAAAAAGAAATTACTGTAGCAAAAATATCCATCGATCTTAAATCTCCTGCGGAAGGCCAGATATTCAGTTCCAGATCAGATACTGCGGATGTTGGATTCGATTGGAACACTCAGGGTGATCTGAAGAATGCCCGACTTGAGATAGCATACGATGCAAGATTCAATAAAACAGTCAGGATATTGAATATAAAATCATCCGAAGCAAGTGTCAGTCTTGGCGGAGGAAGCTATTACTGGAGGATAACAGGAAAAAACCCCGACACCAGGCAGACTGAATTTTCTCAGGCCAGAAAATTTTCCATAGTCACTATTGAGAAGCCGATTATTTTTACTCCTTCCAGCGGTCAGGTTTTCAGTTATACATCTGTTTCTCCTTTAATTAATATTGCATGGAAAAAACTCGAAAATGCAAGAACATACCGTGTGGAAGTCAGCAGAACCAGGGACTTTGTTCAGACTGTAAGAAAGGAAGTCACTGTTCAGAACTATGTCAATCTGGACAGACTTGAAGACGGAGTTTATCATATCAGGGTGGCGGCAGAATCCTATCTCAAAGGAGTTTCCGAAGAGTTTTCTGAAACAAGAAGCTTCCGAATTGAATCAAAGGCCCTTCCTGATCCGCCGATACTTCTTCAGCCGGTAGATTCACAGAAAATCAGCAAGGCTGCAATTGATGCCGGCGGTTATCTTTTCCAGTGGAAGGATTCTCCTGAGTTTAAGAATTATGCAGTTCAGATCAGCAGTGCTCCTAATTTCACGTCAGTCGTGGCAGAACTGAATCCGACGTCAAATTTTGTGAAGCCTTCAGTTAAACTGAAGGCAGGTGAATATTACTGGCGTGTGCTTGGAAGGACGAAAGATGGAAGAAGTTCTCCATATTCTCAGTCAGCGTCATTTCAGGTCAGAGACTCGGAAAAGCTGGAACTTCTGAGTCCGTCAAATAAATCAGCTCAGTCTGTAAATTCCGATATCAGCTTCACGTGGAAAAAAATGGAAGTTCCGCCCAACTATATTTTGGAAATTTCCAGAGACAGTGATTTCAGAACAAAAATTTTTCAGGAAAGTTTCCGTCAGTACTCTGCATCTTACGTTCCCAAGGAAACAGGAACTTATTACTGGCGTGTAATCCTTGTCTCTGAGGACAGGAACGAACTTGGAAAGAGTGATGCATTTTCATTTGAAGTAATGGACAATAAAGATCCGACAGCGGTTTATCCTAAGGAAAATGAAACAGTAGATATGGCCAATTTTGATTCGCTGGATTTCAGATGGGATATGGATAAGAAAGCGGCCTACGCTGTATTGGAACTCTATCAGGGAGGTCCTGGGAATGAAACTCTCATAGTCCGCGCAAAGGTAAAAAAAATGAATTATTCATTCGGTGATCTGACTAAACTGGATGAAGGAAATTTTTACTGGAGCATTCAGTCTTTCAGGGAAACTTCGACAGGAGTGAAGGAATCTGCAAGAGTCACTGTTCCGTTTAAAATAATTCTCAGTGAAAAGCCCACTGTTCCTAAGATTATTTCATCCAAGAAAATTTATGAGGATGAAGACCAATGAAAAAAAACATTCAGGTTTTTCTCTTTTTCCTCATAACATCAGTTTCACTGACTGCACAGGAAAAAACAGAAACTGTTGAAGAAGAGTCGATGGCAGAAGAATCCGGAACTCTGCTTTGGGCAGAGGTCAAGGGTGCAAAAGCGTATCAGGTTCAGGTCAGGGATGAAAAAAACCAGACAGTTCTCGATAAGAAAACTCCTGAAAATTCCTTCAAGGTCAAGCTTCCTTTCGGAAAATATGAACACAGGGTCGGAGTATACAATAAGTTCGGGAAACTTGGAAATTTTTCCGAATGGGTAAAATTTGCAGTCACGAAGTCTCTTGTTCCGGAGATTACAAGCGAGAAGCAGATAGAGGTGATTATTTCATCAAAAAGAAAAAAAATCTCTATAAAAGGGAATTATCTGTACACATATACTAAGGTCTATCTGCAAAATTCAAAAAAACAGATCAAACTGGAAAATCTCAGGAAAGTATCTTCAGATACAATCGAGTTTGAAATATCTTATGAGGATTTTCCACCTGAGGTGTTTGATCTTATCCTGGAGAATCCGAAAAAGAAGATACTGAAAATTGAGAAGTTTCTTGTATTGAAAAACAGATGGGATTCGACTGAAACTGTGATCAGAGAATCTCAGGAACCTCCTGCCAAAACCACTCCGGGAAAGGAAATCGCTGGAAAGGATACTCCCGCCAAAAATACAGACCCTGTAAAACCTTCAGTCAAGGGCAGATACCCCTACTGGAAGGAGGCAGGAATGTCTGCCCTGATTCCCGGCCGGGGACAGTTTATGAAAAATCAGGCCTGGAAAGGAATCGTTTTTGACGGAATGCTTGTTCTGGGAGCAGCTTATTATTATTACAGTTATCAGGAATTCATTCAGGCAAAAAATAATTATAATTCTGCAGTTGTGAACGGTGTATATTTTACTGCATTTTCGCGGATGGCATCCGGGAGTGCATCTTCAAACGGACTGATTATGGGAAACTTAAGTGCGCTTTCCAATTCAGAAAGCAAATACAAGCGCGGTCAGGATAAAGCCAATGCAGTTCAGGGAGCCGCAATTCTGATCGGACTGGTTTATGCCATGAATATTCTGGACGCTCTTCTCTGGAAGGTTCCTGAACCTGATGCGGCTCTGGAAGAAGGCAGACTGCGAATGTTTACGAATATGGGATTTGTTCCTGCTTTGTCTCAGAATGCAGGAATTACAGCATTCACTCCTGAGATTCAGTTTGGTCTGAATTACAGATTTTAAAGAAGCAGAAGTTCTGATTCTCCTCAGTTTGGCGTCACACATTTAATAAAACAGAGGTAATTGAAAAATGGTAAAAGAAAAATTTTTAAATAGAAACTCTAATTTAATTTCTATGGCTTAACACCGCCAAAATCAAACTTGTCAGAAGAGAAATTATCAGAAATAGCTTTCAGACAAATGGATCGGCTCAAAGGGATAGAACTTGACGGTTTAATACTTTATGATATCCAGGATGAGTCTTCAAGAAATGATTCCCCAAGACCGTTTCCATTAAGGATTTTATTTTTGATTATTACTGTTCTGCAAAGGAATTGAAAAGAGATTTAGCTCCGATTATCTTTACATTAACGCCATACGGTTCAGTTAAGACATTAGAATTTATGAAGTGGCTTGGTATCGAAATCCCCAGGTGGATGGAAAATGACTTGAATCATTCAACGGATATTCTTGGTAAATCCATAGAGCTTTGCAAGTCAATTGCCTTAGAACTGATTGCCTATTGTCGGGAGAAGAATGTTCCAATAGGATTCAATATTGAAAGTGTAGCTGTGAGAAAAGAAGAAATTGAGGCTTCAATTGATCTGCTTAAGACGGTTAAAGGATACTTGCAAAGCCAATGATGCACGAAAGCCCGGCAAAACGTGCTGAACTGTGACCTCAGAACAAAGATTTAAGTCTCATACGGTCTGATACTGAGCGTAATTCTGATTGTCCGGCCGTGCGGACATCTTCCATATCTGAAGTGTCTGCTGCGCCGGGATTGTCCGAATCAGGTCTTTTTAATTATAACTGGTATATTTATATCCCGTTTCTGAATCCTTGTCGGTATCAGAATTCCCCAAAGGATGTTCCAGCAGACTGATGTCAGGATTGTTTTTCACAAAATAATTCAGACTCCATTCATCTTCAAACATAATGGCAGTTCTGCCTTCCTTGTCCTGCATTGTATATGCATTTGCAGAAGATGGAAGAGAGCTCACGTCTTTTTCTAAAATCCACCTGCAGATTTCATAGGGAAGATTTGTCACTCTGGAAACTGCATTGTATTCATCTTTCAGTCTTCTTTGAAACACTTCGAACTGAAGGACTCCCATAGCACCGATGATAGGATTTCCGCCGCCGATGTACTTTGAAGTGAAGAGATGAATGATTCCTTCTTCAGAAAGCTGTTCTATCCCTTTTTTGAAAGATTTTAATGATAAACTGTCTGTACAGCTGATTGTGGCAAAAAGCTCAGGCGGAAACACTGGAAGGGGTTTCAGCTTAGGAGCTTCTCCGCTGTACAGGATGTCTCCGATTCTGAAAGTTCCCGGATTGATCAGTCCTATAATATCGCCCGGATAGGCTTCATCGATTGTATTTCTGTCCTGCCCGAAAAATGCGAAGGAAGAGGAAAGCTTCACCGGTTTTTCCAGTCTTTCATGTTTTACAGAAAGACCTCTTTCAAATTTGCCTGAACAGATTCTGACAAATGCAATCCTGTCCCTGTGCACTCTGTTCATATTTGCCTGTACCTTGAAGACAAAACAGGAGAACGAGGATGAGAGGGGGTCAAGAAATTTTCCGTCACTAAGTGGGACATGGTATGGCGAAGGAGCAAGTTCCAGAAAATTGTCCAGAAAAAGCTGTATCCCGAAATTATTGACTGCCGATCCAAAAAATACAGGAGAGATCTGACCGGAAAGAAATTTCTCCTTATCAAAACCTTCGATTCCTGTTTCCAGAAGGTCAATTTCTTCGCGGCATTTGGAAAGGATATCCATATCAATTTTGGATTCGAGGATGCTGTCATTGATCCCGCCGGTCTGAACCGGGGCCTGAAATGCACCGCCAGGAGTCTTTTCAAAAAGATGCACCTGTTTTTCTTTTCTGTCATAGACTCCTCGAAAATCAGGTCCAGTTCCTATCGGCCAGACCTGCGGAACCGCTGTAATTCCGAGTACGTCCTCGATTTCATCCAAAAGTGCAAAGACATCCTTGGTCGGTCTGTCCAGTTTGTTTACGAAAGTAATGATTGGAATTCCTCTTTCGCGGCAGACCTTGAAAAGCTTTCTGGTCTGAGGCTCCACCCCTTTGGCCGCGTCCAGAACCATTACTGCAGTATCAGCAGCAATGAGCGTCCTGTAAGTATCCTCAGAAAAGTCTTCGTGTCCGGGAGTATCCAGAAGGTTCAGAACGAAGCCCTTGTATTCAAACTGAAGGGCAGCAGAAGTGATGGAGATCCCTCTTTCCTTTTCCATTTCCATCCAGTCGGATGTGACTGACCTACGGTCTTTTCTGGCTTTGACTGCACCTGCCAGCTGAATTGCACCTCCGTAAAGAAGCAGCTTTTCAGTCAGCGTTGTCTTTCCGGCATCCGGATGGGCAATAATGGCAAATGTCCTTCTGCGGTCCGTTTCTTTTCTGAGAATATCACTCATAGATACCAGAATTTTTTTGTTATCTACAGGTGCAATAGTAAGTTCTTTTCAGATGGACGGAACAATTTGTTCCTCTGCAATTTTGCCGACTGATTTACCGGCAGCTGATTTCCCCTCTGCCTGATCTCTGCAGTTTTAGCATTTCCAATACTGCAGAAGGTGAAAGAGCAGTCTGAACGAACATATTATGAAAACGCAGGGGAAAGATAGATCGGGAAGAAAAAAGAGGAGTTTCCCTGTCCCCAAAGCTCTATTTTTCGTGGAATATTATTTTACTTGAAAAAAGATGCCTGAATTTCAGGTTTGTTGTATGATTTTAGCATTCCAAATGATGATTTTTTTGGCACAGGCCGCAGAAGGTGCTCCGGAAGATCCAGTTAAAAAAATTCTATCTACTCTTCTTCTTCCTGCGATTATTTTTATTATGATGTGGCTTCTGGTAATCAGACCTTACAGAAAGGAAGAAAAAACCAGAAAAGATATGATTACAAGCCTTGCCAAAGGTGATACAGTGGTCACGTCCAGCGGAATTCACGGTAAAGTCGTCGAATTCAGAGACAACAATGAAACTGTTGTGTTGAATATTTCCAAAGATACTAATGTAGTGTTCAATACGAGCACAATCACTAAGAAGAAATAACAATGTTCCGCTTTCTTCTGGCACTGATTCTGATTTTTTCTGCTACCTTCGCCGAGGATTCCGACCGCAGGAGAAAAAATAATGCGAACGCTAATAAAAAGAAAACAGCTTCCAGTTCAAAGGACAGGAAAAACAGCAAGGACAAAAAAAAGGATCAGGAAAATCCCAAAAGACTGTCTTCAGCAGAAATTCGGGAACTCAATGCGAACTGGGTTCATCCTGAGCTGAATTTCCTTTATGAACCGACCGGGAAAGAAGAACTGCCGATTCCGGAAAAAACGGCAACTGCAGAAATCAAACCGAAACCCGAAGAAGTCAAACCGAAACCGAACATAGAAATTCCTGTCGAGAAAAATACTCTTGTGCAGTTTTTCTCCGAATACAAAAAGGTTTTTTTGGTTGTCGGCATAGTGGTTATTTTTGCACTTTACAGATTGAGAAACGGGGTTTCCCGCTCTTCTCAAGGTTCGTCTTCAGGGCGGATATTCAGTAAATTTAACGATAAATAAAAAAGGAACAGGATACAGTTTTGAAATCTTCCCAGTGGATTGTTTTACCTCTTATCATTTTGGCGTTAGCCGGTGTGATTTTATATCCCAATTTTGCAGAAAGGCAGCTCCAGCTTGTAGTTGACCCTGACTTTGTTTCTCTTTCCAAAGAGGAGCAGGAAAAAAACCTGAAAAAGTTCTCTGAAAAATGGAGTCAGGACTATAATGCCAAGGGTGCGTACAGGATTGAACCGGATCCTTCTGCAGGCATTCCTGCCGGCGGGAAGTTCATTGTCACTGGAAGATACATTACAACTGCAAAGATCAATCAGATTTCTCAGGAAAATATTCAGCTCTTTCAGGAGTCACAGAATAAGTTTCTGCCTACGATTGTGGAGAGATGGTTTAACGGAAAATCTCTTACTATCAAACTGGGTCTTGACCTTCAGGGCGGGATGAGAGTTGTCCTGAAGGGTGATTTTGACAGTTATGTATCCAAACTCAAGGATCTTTACGCTAAGGAAATTGCTGATCTCAATGCGACCATTCTTGATCCTGCAAAATCCAAGGATGAAAAAGAAAAGGCACGGACCAGACTCGATAATCTGAATCAGTCCTTTGAACTGAATAAAAACAGAAAACTGCTCGAACTCGAAAAAGCAAAACTGATCATCGACAACAGGCTGACAAATCAGAACCTGACTGAACCTCAGGTGAGAATACAGAATGACCAGGATTCCATTGAAGTGGCGCTCCCTGGAGTATCCAATTCCACTCAGATTCTTGAAATCCTGCAGAACACAGAAACTGTTGAATACAGACTCGAAGAGCCTTCTGACGGAACAAGAAGAGGGAAGTATGAGTCTATGATTGACAATGCAGAGCAGGATCTCGTAAATCAAGGCAAAAAAGATCAGACCGATATCGTTCAGTACCAGAAACTGATTCAGGACAGAAGAGGAAAGAAGGCCCTGGATGA